>URYF01000032.1 GCA_900551965.1 uncultured bacterium | reverse complement strand
CCCCCCCCCGCAATTGCACTCTAGCGTTCACTTTCAACATCTTTCTCTCCTTTTCCATACACTTTATTAAGTATAGTACATCCTGGCACCACAGTCAATTTATTAATCTCTTCGTGCCAATTTATGAATACATTCTTGTTGTGCTGAAAGTTGAGCCACTTACTTAACCTTGCCGCGCAATTGACCGCAGGCTGCATCAATATCAGCTCCGCGCTCCAGCCTTACTGTAACCTTTTTCCCGGAATGCTCCATCAAATACTTAAACTTCATAATAGAATTATTTGACGGACGCTTGTAATCGTTTTGCTCTGTCGGGTTATAAGGTATTAAATTAATATTGCATTTAATATCTTTTAAGTATGCCGCAAGCTGTTTTGCACTATCTACAGTATCATTCAAATCTTTTATCAAAAGATATTCTATAGTAATACGTCTGCCGGTTTTATCAACATAATATTTCAAAGCATTGTGAAGCTCTTCCATATTATATTTAGCTTCAATCGGCATTAACTTCAATCGTGTATTATGATTTGAAGCGTGCAAAGACAGCGCTAAAGTTGACTGCATATCCAAATCCGCAAGTTTTCTGATTTTTGGAACAATGCCTGATGTCGAAACAGTAAGACGTCTTGCACCAATTTGAAAACTTTCATTAAAAATTGACATAGCTTTCAAAACATTATCAAGATTTAACAGAGGTTCACCCTGCCCCATAAACACAACATTTGTAACCTTCAGCCCTGTATCTCGTTGAATCATCAAAACTTGTTCAATAATTTCTTTATAAGTTAAGTTCCTGATAAATCCACGCTTTCCGGTTGCACAGAAAGAACAATTCACCGCACACCCGACTTGAGAACTCACACAAGCTGTCAAATTCGCACGGTTATCAAACCTCATCAAAACGGTTTCAACACACTCACCATCTGGGAATTCAAGCAGATATTTAATAGTCCCGTCAGTACTAACCTGTTTAACTTTAATTTTTATATCTGTAACTTGTGCAATCTTTTTTAATTCATCGCGGAATTTTACAGACAAATCAGTCATTTCATCAATATCTTTAACAGATTTTAAATAAATCCAATTATGAATCTGGCGCGCTCTAAACTTTGTAGCTCCAAGCGAATCCGTAATTTCTTCAATTTCTTTTAAATTAAGTCCTGATAAAATTCTCATAAATTAATTATCGCATGCTAAAAAACTTTTGTACAATACAAAATTAATTATCTCACTGTTTTATAAAATTTATAAATAAGCCTTAACAGCTCTTCATCATTATCCAAAGCCTCAAAAAGCTCTTTTCGCAATTCATCACAAGACTTTATATGTTCAAACATATAAAACTCGTATGGCATAACACCCAAAACTTCAGATAATTTATCCAAAGTTTCCATAGAAGGCGCAAAACGACCTGTTTCAAAATAGCTTATATTTGCCGTTCCAATACCAATAGATTCCGCAAGCTGTTCTTGTGTCATTCGTTTAGATTTCCTAAACTCGCGAATCTTTTTACCCAATAATTTTTTAATATCTCGCATATCATTTTTATTATCGGAGAATTACTATCAAATTTTAATACGACAGTATGGTATATTTTTAATTGACTTATACTATTTTATAGTATAATAATAGATGAATTAAGAATAAATTTAGTTTAAAATAGTAAATTATAGGTGATATTATGAGAGTAATTTCTTTAGCATTTATATGCGATGATTCATTTGTTATGCAGACAGCAACAGCTGTGACATCGTGTACTGTAAACAAAAAGCCAGACTCTGTATATAAAATATTTATAATAACCTCAAATGTATCAGCGAAAAATTTAGAATTATTAAATAAATTATCAAGAAAAAACTGTCATATTACTATAATCGAAGGGAATACTAAAAAACTTGAAGGGCTCCATAATTTCAGACAAGGGGGGTATTTATCAGCTACAGAAGCAGCTTTGTTGAAATTTGAACTTCCTGAAATATTGCCGGAGCTGGAAAAAATTATATATCTTGACGGCGATATAATTGTTAAAAAGGATTTAAGTGAATTATTTGATACGGATTTAGAAAACAACTATGTTGCAGCAGCTCATGATACCGGCAAAATTTATTTTAAACATGAATATGTGAAAAAATTTCCGCAATATTTTAACTCCGGAGTTATGCTATTAAACCTAAAAAAAATGAGAGAAGATAATATAACTCAAAAGCTCATTCAAACAAAAAAAGCTGAAAATGATCAAAATTTAATGGATCAAAATATTTTCAATATTGTGTTTGCAGACAAAATAAAAATAATTGACATACGCTGGAATTTCTTATGCATAAATCTTCTGAGGGCTAAAAATAAATGGACAATATCAGATATTAATAACCTTTTTAACAGCAATTACAAAGACTTTGAAGATATAAAAAACAAGGCTGTAATATTCCACTACTCATCAAAAGACAAACCTTGGAAATATTCAGATATCCCGTTTGCAAATCTTTGGTTTTCTTATTATAAAAAAAGTCCATTCAAAAACTTCAAACTAAAACGCAAAACTCTAATAAAACATATATCATTTTTAGAACAAATCTTTTCAATAAGAAATGAAGAAAATTTCCATAAAGTAATCCGTATATTAGGTTTAAAATTCAAAATCAAAAACAAATACAAAGAACTTGATGACAAACTAAACCAAATTAGAAATTCAAATAAATTTGATATTGATAGATTAAAGTGGGAAAATTCAAAAAAATACAATAATCAAGAAACAAATTCAGGTATAAAGATTTCAGTAATAATTCCAATATATAACAACGATAAATATATAAAAACCTGTCTTGAAAGTATATTAAATCAAACACTTAAAGATATTGAAATAATATGTATTGATGATGAATCCACTGATTCATCTTTAGAAATATTAAAAGAATACAAAAACAAATACAACAACATTCATCTCATTACTCAAAAACACTCAAAACAAGGAGCTGCAAGAAACAAAGGGCTCGAAATTGCAAAAGGAAAATATATTACCTTTGTAGATTCTGATGATTATTTAAAAGATGATATGCTCGAAAAGCTTTACAAATTAAGCGAATCAAAAAACGCGGAACTAACAATCTGTAACATCAAAAACACTAATAATGATTTAAAATTAAATGACAGAACTGACCGTTATCAAAAATATTACGATTCGATAAGCAGCAGTAAAACATTCACATTATTAGATGAAAATAATTTTTTAAAACAAAGAACTGGTCCAGTTGCAAAATTGTATAAAAAAGAGATTATTGAAAAATTTAACCTAAGATTTCCTGAAGACTTAATACAGGAAGACGAAGCATTCTATTGGTATTATCTAACTAAAATAAACAGTTACCACACAATAAATGAATATCTTTATTATAGGCTTATACACAATGAATCTGTAATGTACAAAAAAGAAGCAAATTTTCAAAATATAACCGACCATCTTATAATTTGTAAAAAAATATACAACCACCTAAAAGCATACGACTTATACGAAATTTATAAAAACATATTTAGTATATACACCAAAAAGGTTATAAACAACACAAAAAAAAGATGTTTATCTATAGAAGAATCAAAAAAAACAGAAGAACTTATAAAAGATTTAACAGAAACTATTTTAAAGGATTTTCCAAACGATTGCTGTAATATCGTATAATTTCAGAAATCGCATTAAGCCTCAAATACTCAAATTCTGAATCTTTCTTCCAGTCATTAAAAGAGCATTTCGGCGGTAAAAAAGCAATCGGATTGTCCGGAAAATCTCTGCAAATTTGCGGGCGGTTATCGTAATCCGGACACCTATTATCTTTTGTAACTTTTGGGCAGTGATAAATATAAAACTCTCCATCTGTATTTGATTGCAGAAAATCAACATACTCCGGATAAATTTTTCGAGCCTCATCTATACTTGTATAAGGAACAAACGTTTGCAAAAACTGATTAGCGTAATTATCACCATTTTCAGCTTTTTGCTTTAGAACTTCCGGCGAAAACTCACTTACTGCAAAATTACAACACACACCACACCCTGTACAGACACACAAGGAGCGGGATTTAGCCATCTTAGATATTGCGTTAGCGTAAACTTTTTTATATTGAGTTTCTATTTGTGAAATAGACTGACCATTATCTAAAGCTTCTTGAATTTGGCAGCTACATTCCAGGAAAATCTTACGATACCGCGCCTGTAAACTCTCAAGCTCTCTACCTAAGCTCACATCAAGCTCCTAAATATGTCTTTCGATAGGATTTAATAATAAATCAGCAAGTCTGTCAGCCCCAACATATCCGCGCTGCGACATTAGCTGAGCTGCCAAAACATTATCATAATCAACAAATCTGTGACGAACCTCAAATGATCCTTGAGAAAAATCAACAATAGCATAACAAGCTTTTGGCTCCTGAGTCATAGGACGACCTACACTGCCAACATTTACAACTGTTTGATTTGTATTTGTCTGATACCCGCAAGGAACATGAGTGTGACCACATAAAATAAGCTTTTCAGTTGTACCTTGAATAATTTCTTCAACCTGCTCAAGAGGCATTCCCGGTAAAATATCTTCATTATTTGCTCTTGGAGAACCGTGAACCAATAAAACATTACAACCTTCAACGTCAAAACTTAACATTGGAGGAAGCTCTGCAAGATAAGCTCTTTGGGTATCATCCATAGCAAGAACATCATCAGCAATAGCGTTTGCCATAACAGGGTATTGAGCCTCCAAAAACTCAACAACCTCCGGACCATATTGAGCAATCATTTTATCGGTATTACCCTGAATAACGGTCCAGGTATTTTGAGCCATTACATATTCGGTAACCTCTTTTGGCTGAGGACCTGCCAGTGCGATATCCCCAAGACAAAAAACATGCTCGCAATTTTGGTTAACTACATCATTCATAACAGCTTCCAAAGCCTGTGCATTGGCATGCAAGTCTGATAATACCGCAATTCTCATAAAAATACCCCTCTCTTTTTTATTGTGATACAATTATTCTATGATAAAAAGAAGAAAATCAAAAGAAATTTCAATAGGAAATGTAAAAATCGGTAATAATAATCCGATAAGTGTTCAGTCTATGTGTAACACTGACACAAGAAATGTTGAACAAACAGTTAACCAAATTCAGGAAATGGCTGATGCAGGCTGTGAATTAGTCAGACTTGCCGTATTAAATAAAGATGCCGCAGAAGCAATTAAAGAAATTGTTAAACTTTCACCGGTTCCGCTAATCGCTGATATTCATTTCGATTACAGACTGGCAATTCAATGTATTAACAATGGAATTTCAGCACTAAGATTGAATCCGGGCAATATCGGCAAGCGCGAAAATGTTGAAAAAGTCGTAAACCTTGCAAAACAACAAAATATCCCAATCAGAATCGGGGTTAACGCAGGTTCTTTAGAAAAAGAATTAAAAGAAAAAGATATTCCACTGGCTGATAAAATGGTCGAAAGCGCTATGAAGCATATCCAAATTCTTGAAGATTTAGATTTTGATTTGATAAAAGTTTCACTAAAATCTTCAGATGTTTTAACAACCATTGAAGCCTACAGACTTATGGCTCAAAAAGTCGAATACCCGCTTCACCTTGGGGTTACAGAAGCAGGAACACTTAAAAACGGACTTATAAAATCATCTGTAGGACTTGGAACATTGTTAGCCGAAGGCATTGGCGACACAATAAGAGTATCTTTAACCGAAAACCCGATAGAAGAAGTTTATGCCGGATTTGAAATTCTAAAAAGCTTAAAACTCAGACAAAAGGGAGTGAATTTTGTATCCTGTCCAACTTGCGGCAGAACTCAAATTGATTTAATAGGACTTGCTAAAAAAGTTGAAGACCGATTTAAAAATCTTGATGCAAATATTACAATAGCAACAATGGGCTGCGCCGTAAACGGCCCCGGGGAAGCCAGCCACGCAGATTTTGGAATTGCAGGCGGAATTAACGAAGGCTATGTATTCAAAAAAGGTGAAATTATAGCCAGAGTTCCCGAAGATGAACTTCTTGATAAATTAGAAGAAGTTATCTTAAAATCATACAAATAATCCATGACTTATGTTTGTAAACAAATTATAATAATATTGCAATACCAGTAAAAAATAATTATAATATTATAAAAAAGAGGTGACTATGAAAAAATTATTACTAATTGCAATAGCAGCGACAATTCCGTCAATGGCAAATGCAGCAATATCAGTTGATCAAATGACCAACCACACAGTATTAAGAAACAACGGATACTCTGGTCAAACCGCTGATATCGTAAATGTAGGCAAAGCAAGAGCACTTGGCGAAGAATATTATACCACTGATGAAGCTGCATATAGAAAACAAAACAAATTCGTAAGATTCTGGAGAAAACTTTATGTTTATACAGATCCGGCAGCGGAAGATTACTCATTCTACCATCATGAAACAGACACATCTCCGTCATATACAGATTTATAAGAAATTTATTACAGTTATCGGTGCTTTCTTAATAGTTGGGGGCACCTTTACCTGTAATAAAGCAAATGCTGTTGAATTCGGGTCAATTCGCTATAACAATACCTTTATTGATTATTCAAAAATTGACAAAGAACCAACATTAAAATTGGCTGATTATTATTTTGAAAAAGCGCTAAATTCCAGAGATGATGCAGAAAAAAAAGAATTTTTGCTGAAAGCCAGCGGACAATATTTTATATTAACCCAAAAAGACCCGAAAGATTTGTACTCAATGGTCCAAATGGCTAGAGTATATGACTATGAAAATCAGAACAGTTTCGCAAAAGCTTATTTTTATAAAGCTTTGAAAATTGATAAAAAAAACGCCGCAACAAACTATTATTTTGGGGAATACTATTATAGAAGAGATGATTATAAACGAGCACTCTACTTTTATAATACCGCCTTTGAAAACGGATATAAAGAAAACTTCAGCGTATTGATTAAAATGGCTTTGATGTATGAAAAGTTAGGGGATTTGTTAAGAGCCAATCAGTATTACAAAAAAGCATATCTGGTAAAGCCTAACAGCAGCGCATTACCGGATAAAATTAGAGAATTAGAATCTTTGAGATATCAAAATACGGGATATTATAACAGAAGAAGAAAGAAATAAATAATGAAAATAAAATACCTGACAATTATACTTATGACATTATTTTTAAGCCTTCCTTATGCCTCAGCACAAGACTTGGATTCTATGATATTTTACCCCCAAGAAGCAGAAAACACCCCAAAACTTGATGCATTTTCTCCTGCAATTATAGATTCTAACGAAGTTGTATTTAAACAGACCACAAAGAAATTTGACGTACTTGATCCCAGCATAAGTGCCAGCTATTTTCCGGGCGGCCGCGGGGCAAATAAACTGGTTATATACACCCCAAACTTTGGGCTGCACACAGGCACAAATGAATTCGGCACAGAAGCAATAGTTGAAAAAAACATAGTCACAGCCTTGAGCGGTGCTGATTCAACAATTCCGAAAGATGGTATTGTAATAAGCGGGCACGGTATAGCTAAAAATTGGATTACACAAAATATATCCGTAGGTTCAAAAGTATATGTAGACATTATGAACAATACAATTACAGTATATACAACGTCTGACAGCTACACCTATGAAGCTAAAGCCAAAATTGATGAAGCAAAATCAATGATGGATTACTACAAAAATACAATGCCGGATTACAATGATATACTACCTTCAGGACACATTCAAACCGCAGAAAATTATCTAAAAATCGCAGATAACGAAAAACAAAACAGCATAATTTTGCGTCAATACTCCCAAGAGGCTATAGATGCGGCTAATATGGCAATCAAAACATCTCTGCCATATATAAAAAATGAATTAAAAGGAACCTGGATACGTCCGACAGAAACTTCAAAGGAACAGATTATATCTACATTAGATAAAATTAAGGATAACGGATTTAACAACATATTTTTAGAAACATATTTTCACGGAAAAACAATATTTCCAAGCAAAACAATGAATAAGTATGGATTTACAGTCCAAAACGAAACATTTGAAGGTATTGACCCTCTGGAGATTTGGATAAAAGAAGCCCACAAACGTGATATAAAAGTACATATCTGGTTTCAATCATTTTATGTAGGAAACAAGCCTGCAGAATCAAACCCGTCAAGCATATTATCAATCCGCCCGGATTGGGGAAATAAAACAAAGAAGTTTGCGGAACTACCGACAGCCACAATGTCAACATCTGAACATAACGGATATTTTATAGATCCTGCAAACCCTGAAGTTCAAGAATTTTTACTTGAGTTATTAGATGAAATAATAACAGAATATAAGCCTGACGGAATTAATCTTGATTACATAAGATATCCTAATGCAAGCGCCGGAAATGACCAAAATGCCTGGGGTTTTACAGAATATGCAAGAAACGATTTTAAGGAGCAATACGGGCAGGATCCTATTGATCTTACCCCGTCGGATGTTCTTTGGTATGATTGGAATCAGTACCGCAGAAACAATATTACCAATTTTGTGAAAAAAGTCGGAAAACTTGGCAGAGATAAAAACATATACGTAAGTACGGTTATTTTCCCGGATATAGCTTCTGCCTTAGCCTCAAAACAACAAGATTGGAGAAGCTGGTCAGCTAACGGCTATATTGATGGTTTTACTCCTCTGTTTTTGACATACGACCCTAAAATGTTAGCTTCGATGATGAATGATGTTATGAGGATTAAATCTCCTGATACCGAATTATATGCCGGCTTATTTGTAACTTTCATGGGTGGAGCTCCAGAGGATTTAATAAGACAGGTTTACCAGACAAGGATAATGAACGCTAACGGAGTTATAATTTTTGATTATGCCCACACAACCCCTGTTTACTCATCAACTCTTATGGCAAGTGCTTTCAATGATGCAAAACCCCAAAAACAATATATTGCAGATAAGCAAAAAAAAAAGTGGTGGAAAAGGAAGAAAAAAGAGAAAACCGTTCAGGAAAAGTCATAACAACTGTTAATAGTAAAGGCTTCTGGGTATTTAGTAAAAATTAATATTTAGTTTACATAGCAGTATGCTTTTACTATAATCTTCGTAGGATATTAGAGAATAAAAGGACATAAAATGAGTATTTATTTATTAGAAGTAGGAACGGAAGAGTTACCTTATAAATTTATCCCACAGGCTATTGAACAGTTAAATAGCGGATTTACAAATTTCTTAAACGATAATAAAGTAAAATATACAGATATAAAAGTATATGCAACCCCCAGACGTCTTGCTGTGATTATTGATGGTTTAGAAAACAAAACCGCAGATGAAGAAAAAATTGTAAAAGGCCCGATTAAAACAGTTGCGTTTGATGATGACGGAAACCTTACAAAAGCAGGGGATGGATTTGCAAGAAAAAATAACCTGAATAAAGAAGATTTATATGTTGAAGATAATTATGTTCACGCAAAAATAATAGTAAAAGGCAAATCAATATCAGAACTTCTTCAACAGAATGTTCCATCTATATTTATGAAACTTCAAGGCTCCCATTTTATGAGATGGAGCTACAATGAAGAAAAATTTTCACGCCCTATCAAATGGATAGTTTCAGTTCTTGATAGAGAAGAAGTTAAAATAAAAATTATTGATAAAGAATCTTCAATCTACACAAGAGGACATAGGTTTGCACAGCAAAAAATCTTGATTGGCGACCCTAAAGATTATATTGAAACAATGAGAAATGCCTGTGTAATTGTTGACCAGAATGAAAGAAAACAAATTATTGTACAAAAAGCAAAAGAAGCTGCCGCAAAATTAGGAGCAGAACCTTATTATACAGATGATTTACTGGAAGAAGTAACTTTTATCACCGAATATCCGGTTCCTGCCGTATGCGAATTTGACCCAAGATATCTTGATATCCCGGAAGAAGTAACCGTAACGGTAATGGCAGTTCATCAAAGATATTTTGCGCTATATAAAGAAGGAAAACTAATCAATAAATTCATTACAATGACAAACTACATCGGCTCTGAATTTGAAAATATTAAAGCCGGTAACGTTCGCGTTATAAAAGCCAGACTTGATGATGCAGTTTTCTTCTTTAACGAAGATACTAAAAAACCTTTAGCGGACTTTGTAGAATCATTAAAAGGGGTAACCTTCCAAAAAGGTATGGGAACTATGTTTGATAAAACCCAAAGATTAATCAAATTATCAAACGCAATTGCAGCAGACCTTAACATTGATTCTAAGGATATCGAAAGAACAGCGCAACTATGCAAAGCTGATTTGACAACAAACCTTGTATTTGAATTCACCGAACTTCAAGGCTTTATCGGAGCTGATTATGCAAGAGTTTCAGGTGAAAACAATAAAGTTGTTCAAGGTATAAAAGAACACTACTTCCCGCTAAATGCCGAAAGCGAAACCGCACAAGGCATTGAAGGACAAATTGTTGGTATTGCGGATAAAATTGACACAGTATGCGCGGTATTTGCAGCAGGCAAAAAGCCTACCGGCTCTTCTGACCCGCTTGGGGTAAGACGTGCAGCACTTGGTGTTATCAGAACAATTTTAGATGCAAATTTGAAAATTAATGTTGATAAATATATTAAAGAAGCTTTAAAAGGGCTTCCTGTACAAAGAGATTGCGCAGACGAAGTTAACGAATTTTTCATCCAAAGAATGATTATTTTCTTAAACGAAAAATATAACAAAAATATCTTAGAAGCATGCTCTATGAAAAATCCGCTTACTGATATTTCTGATTACGTTGAAAGAGTAAAAATCGTTAAAGATTTAAATTCTCCACAGCTTATGGAAAACGCTAACAGAGTCATCAGAATCTTAAAAGAAACCGGTGAAGATTCAATCAATGAAAGCTTCTTCAAAGAAAATGCAGAAAAAGAATTATTCAATGCCGTTAAAGAAGTTAACGATAAAGTTGACTATAAAACATACCTTAACGAATTAGAAAAACTTAACCCGCATGTTACTAAATTCTTTGATGATGTACTTGTAATGGATAAAGATGAAAATGTTAAGAAAAACAGACTTGCTTTGTTAACATTATTGAGAAAAAAATACGAACATTTAACAGATTTCAGCAAGGTATAGCAAGCATTTCAAGAGTTATGTTAAATTTTGTAACGTTAAAATGTTAAAAAGTCAATTAATTTTTTCAGGATACTTTAAAATTATACAAGAAGGTAAATATAAAACTTAGAGGTAGCGTAATGTTTGACCGAATAAAAAATCTAAAACTTGTAAAAAAATTAAAAGAAAGTGTAAGCCCAAAACTAAGATGGCTTGAATTTTCTAATAAAAATACATTAGATAAAAGCACCACAGATTATTTAGAAACAATAAGCGGTGTAGACAATCTACAATCAGTTTCTGACGACCTAGAGCTGGAAGCAATGGTCAGAGCCCAACTCAAAGAAGAATTTCCAAGCATAGAAAGCATGAAATCTTACGAGTTGTTAGTAGATGCTGTAATGCACAACATCAGAAAAAAACAGCTTCAAGCCGACGATAATCTCGATATAGAATAGATTATCACCCAATTTAATCAAAAGATAATACCTGATAAGGGTATTATTTTTTTTGCAAAAAATATTATCATGCAAATAGAAACTAACCGGGAGAAAAACATGACTGCAATAATTGGGATCTCTGTAGATAACAGAAGGGAAGAAGCAACAAAACTGCAAGATATACTAACCGAATACGGCTGTGTTATAAAAACCAGAATAGGACTTCACGATATGGGAGAATATAAATGCTTAAACTACGGAATAGTACTTATTGAAGTTGTCGATAAAGTTAATGAAATTTATGACAAACTTTCAAAATACTGGCAGGTACAAATTATGAAATTTTAAAAAATGTAAAAAATAATTATAAAAATGCGCAAAAAAATTTTTGATGTGTTTTCATGCTAAAGGGACTCACTAAGAGATGATAAATCCAATCAATCAAGTGAATAGTGTAAAGACCAGCATATTTTACATCAATGATTACCATGGCAAGTCCATAAATATGGAACGCACAGTCACTGCCTCAAACGCATTTGACGCACGGAACAAAGATAAAAAAGATGTTGATACACTAAAACTATCTTCCGGCGATATTATGATTGGAGAAGACTTCAAAACAAACCAGCTCGCTGTAATGTTTCAAAAAGTAATTGGAATAGCCGCTTCTGCTGTTGGCAATCATGAATACGATATGCAGGAAAAAGTCGGAGCAATTCTGCCATTAATTCCATATAATTTAATTGCAAGTAATGTTCACATTAACCCATCAAATCCTTGGCACAGCAAAGTTCAGACATCTGTAATAGAAGAGAAAAACGGCAACAAATACGGAATAATCGGAACCTCACCGGTTGATCTTGCCAGCCGCTCAAAAGACGGTATAATCCACAAAGAAATCCATGTGAGTAAAGCCAGAGAAACCGTTCAAGAAGTTCAAAAAGAAGTAGACAAACTTGAAAAACAAGGTATTAATAAAATTATATTGTTATCTCATTTAGGCTACACCCTTGATAAAATAATCGCAAACCAAACTCAGGGAATTGATGTTATTCTTGGAGGACACTCTCACGATTTACTTTTAGATGTAAAAGAGGGTAAAAATCTTTTCTATTCAAAGAAAGGAGAACCGGTTATTATTACCCAAGCAGGACGTGACGGTAAGAATTTTGGAATATTAAATCTTGAATTTGACCAAAACGGAACAATCAAAAAAGTACAAAACAATGTAGGATATACCAGAAACTTTAAACGATACGCACCTGCTAAATACATTTTTGATAAAATTTTCGGAGCAAGAGAAACTTACGGTTATGTTAAATCAGCTCCGCCGCCGTTATCAAAAGATTTAATAGAACCAAATGCCCATGCTTATTTTATAACTGATTGCATAAGAAAAGATTTAAACTGTGATATTGCGATATTGCCATCACCTAACATCAGGGGATATTTTGAACCGGGTAAAATTGATACACGAATCTTAGCAGATATTTTACCATTTAAAAATAATCTTTATAAAATGAGTTACAGCGAAAAAGATATTGTCGAAGGTATAAAACAAGCCTCAAAATCATTCACCAATATTGCAAATAAACCGGGAATATTCTATACCTCAGGATTAAAATACAGTGTAAACACATCAGGAAAGGTTTTATCAATAACATTTGTTGATAAAAACGGAAAAGAAACCCCGATAGATATTGATAATCCAAGAACAGATAAATATTATACAACAGTACTAAACGACTACTGTGCCCTAGGCAATGACGGATTTAAACATTTCAACCAGCCGGAGCGAATCATTGAAAAATACCCGTTTGATGCAACAAAATGCATTATTGACATATTACATAGGACTAAAGACCCTGTAGAAATTTACGATGACGGCAGAATACAAATTATACCTGATTAGTTCGATTTAACAAATTTTTCATTCAAAATTTTTGCCAAACCTGCAAAATAAACAAGTTTTAAAACAAATATTAAATAAAGCCCTATACAAAGCCCTGCCAAATAAACTGATAATTTCATAACTTCAGAAGCAAGCCCATGTGCAAATTTCAGCATTAAAAAAATTACTGCATCAGGAATCAATGACAGTATAATAACAGCCGCTACCAGAAAAATTACATCACCTATATTTTTATCAAGGTATCTAAAAATATTCCAAGGATATATTATATTTTTTGTAATTTTGAAATCCCGTACATATTCAACAAATATAAGATGAATAAACGGAATTAAACATATCATAATTGAAGAAAATACATAGACCAAAACTGGATTATTATCGCTAAATGTAAATAAAATTCCCGCCAAAAATGTGGCTACATAATAAAAAATCCAAATTAAAAATACCGGTAAAAATTTCACAAAATAAGATGACGGTTCTAAATCAAAATTAGGAAGTTCAATATTATTTTCCTCAATAACTTTATGAATAAATTTAATTCCATAACCAATCATATATATTAAAATTAAGATACCGAAAAAGATATTCAGCCATAATTCCAAATCAGAAGAAGGTGCAACCGCAAAGAAATCGAAATATAAAATATTTGAACCCCAATGTGCCGCCGCATTATTCAGCAATATAACCATAATTCCAAGCAACGAAAACAAAGTTATATGATTAGATAAAACATCTTTGCCCTGATATAATTGTTTAAAATATTTAAAAACTTCCATATAAAATCTCTCTTACATTTAATTATAGCAACTTTAAAGCTAATTGCAAGCCAACATTTTTATTATACAATTAGAGTATGGAAACAGAATTAAAACAAGAATTAAATCTTATAACTCCAAAACTTAATAAAATTAAGGAGTGTCTTTGACCCTGAAGGATTAAAAAAAGAACTTACAAAACTTGAAGAGGAAATACAAAATCCCGATATTTGGTCTGATAACGAAAAGGTTTCAAAAATAGGACAAGAAATTAAAGATAAAAAAGAAACTCTCGGGAATTTAGAAAAATGGTTTTCTGTAATTGAGGATTGCAACGCAGCAATTGAGTTATCAGATAGCGATTTTATCAATGATTGTTACATACAAATCAAAAATTTAAACAAAGAAGTTGAACAATTTGAACTCCAGCAAATGCTTTCCGGAGAATACGACAATGCTGATGCTATTTTAACAATAAATTCAGGAGCAGGCGGAACAGATGCTCAAGACTGGGCAAGTATGCTCCTAAGAATGTATATAAGGTGGATTGAAAAAAGAGGCTGGAAATCAGAACTTTTAGATAAACTTGACGGAGAAGAAGCCGGAATAAAATCTGCGACAATTAAAATCAGCGGTAAATACGCCTTTGGATATACTAAAGCAGAAAAAGGGGTTCACAGACTTGTCAGAATATCACCATTCAACGCAAACGGGAAAAGACAAACAAGTTTTGCATCAGTTGAAGTTACTCCGATTATAGAAGATTTTGAAAAAACAATTACAATTCCACCGGACGATTTAGAGATAACAACAATGCGCTCAGGAGGCGCCGGCGGACAAAACGTTAATAAAGTTGAAACCGCTGTAAGGATTCTCCACAAACCGTCAGGAATCGTTGTAAAATGTCAGCAGGAACGTTCTCAGCTGCAAAATAAAGAATATGCAATGCAAATTCTTGTATCAAAACTTTTAGCTATAAAAGAATCTGAGTATGAACAGAAAATGTCTCAAATAAAAGGAGAAAACGCTGATATTAATTTTGGCTCACAAATTCGTTCATACGTATTTCACCCGTATAAAATGGTTAAAGACCACAGAACCGGCTGCGAAATTGGAAATGTTGATGCAGTTATGGACGGGGAAATTGATGAGTTTGTAGAAAGTTATTTAAGACAAAATTCAAAATAAAAACTTGTAACATAATTTGTATAAAGATAGAATTTAAGCTATAATAAAGAAAATTTCAGACATAAAAATAAGAAAGGGAGTTATGGAAAATTCAAATAATGAAGTTCGCACTATAGATATAGTAAAGCATTATCTTGCATCAGTTTTAATATACGGTCTTATCCTTTTTGGGTTAGTACTTTGTCCTGCATATTACGAAACTGTCGACAATGATATATTTGACTATTCGGGAGTTTTTGCAATATATTTTATAGCATATTTTTTATTTGCACCGGTGATATTTGCAATCTTCAAACCAAAATCAATTCTAGAATCCAGAAGTTTAACCATTTTAGGATATTTCACAAGACAGTTTAAAAAAGGTGTGCCGGTTGAAGACTTTTTAAAAAATATTGAACCGAACGAAAAAGAGAAAAAAGCACTTATGACATTGTTTGTACAGGTATTTTTCGGAGCATACTGTGTTAATACTTTATGTAATAATTATCTTTTAAATTTAGGTTACAACATAGATTTCCTAAAAGTTATGTTTGATCAAGCCGTTCAATATGCCTCAACTAACGGAATATATTTAGGACTCATTCAATACCTTATTGACACCGGCGATATGTGGCTTAAACTTATTTTAACGGTTAACATAACAGTTCTTGCGATAAGTTACTTATCAGAGTTAACAATATTCAAAAACAAAATCAAATCAGTTGATACAACACCGCTTGGAGTATTATGCTGTATTGCCTGCTACTACCCGGTGACACTTCTTACATATAAATTTTTACAAGTAACGGAAGAATCCCTGCTTCCTGTAAAAAACCAAGTTTTGCTTGCTGTCCTAAATCTGCTCATAATTATTGTTAATATAGGTTCAATGTTTGCAATACTAAGACTTGGAACAAAATCAGGAAACCTTACAAACAGAGGTATCGTAACAGGTTTTCCATACAATATTGTAAGACACCCTGACTATATAATGCAGATATTTTATATAATTTTAACAACCATCCCTTTGTGGATAGCAGCAGATATTGATGGACTTAGTAAAATAATTATGACGATAGCAACTCTGGGCTGGATATTTATTTATTATCTGAGAGCAGTAACAGAAGAACGCCATTTGATACAAGACCCTGAGTATCAAAAATATATAGAAAAAGTAAAATATAGATTTATACCAAAAATAT
>URYF01000031.1 GCA_900551965.1 uncultured bacterium | reverse complement strand
TTGTTTCAATTTTTATTTCATTATTATCAATAGTAGGGGTAGGACTTTTTATATCATCTATCTGTAAAACCCAGCAGCAGGCAATTTTGGGTGTAATAACATTTCAAATGCCTGCCATACTTCTCTCTGGATTTATATCTCCAATAGAAGATATGCCAAAATTTTTGCAATATTTAACCCTAATTAATCCAATAAGATTTTTCATGCTTCTTACAAGAGGCATATTCCTCAAAGGAATGAGTTTTCATGATGTTTTTATAAACTGGATTCCTTTAATCTTAATTGCAATAATTACACTTTCACTTGCAATGCTTACATTTAAAAGGAAATTGGATTAATCCCTCCTCTTGACTTAGAGCAGCTATCAAGGTGTAAAATTCTAATGAAAAGGAGATTATACAATGAGCAAAAAAGTATTAATTATTGGAACAAGCCCAAGAAAAAATGGAAATTCTAACAGATTGGCACAAGAATTTGAAAAAGGCGCCAGGGAAGCTGGAAATGATGTAGATGTTGTATATTTATATGACAAAAACATTAATTTTTGTAAAGGCTGTCTTGCCTGTCAAAAACTTAATCATTGTGTAATTGATGATGATGCGAATTCTATTACAGAAAAAATCCATAATGCAGAAGTTATCGTATGGGCAACGCCGGTATATTATTATGAAATGTGCGGTCAGATGAAAACAATGATAGACCGCTCTAATCCATTATATACAATGGATAATAAATTTGAAGATATCTATCTTCTTGCAGCGGCTGCAGAACCAGAAACCTCTGCTTTTGATGGTGCAATTAAAGGGCTGCAAGGATGGATTGACTGTCACGAGAAAGCCCATTTAAAGGGGGTAATTCGCGGCCTGGGTGCAGATGTTATTGGTGCAATAGAAGGAAATCCAGCGTTAAACGAAGCTTACGAAATGGGCAAAACTATATCTTAATAAATAAAAAGGACAATGAAAAAATCATTGTCCTTTTTATATGGGCCGCAGTGGACTCGAACCACCGACCTCACCCTTATCAGGGGTGCGCTCTAACCACCTGAGCTAGCAGCCCGCATTTGCGGTTTTGCTAATGATGCATTAGAAATTATGCTATTCATTTCGCATGAACAAATGTACTATAAACATTTTTTAAAATCAAGCCTTTTGTTTAATTTATTTTTATCTTTATAAAAAAACTGCCAAATACTTATCTGGCAGCTTTTGTTTTTCAAATTTTATACTGAATTAGATATTAATCTTTCTTTCAAAATTCTTTCTAATTTTTTTCTTAGCATTTTCTAAGTTCTTAATTTTCTTTTCTGCATATTTAATTTGTTTTTTAGCAGCTTTTCTTTCTGCTCTTGTATTTTCATATTTAGAATTGATTTCTGCATAATTTGCTCTATAATTTAACAACTTATTTCTGATTTCCACTTGTGCGTTATCAATCTGCAAGATTGAATTCTGCATTTTTGTACCACCTGTAACCTGGCTTGCATCAAGTATATCAGAACCTTTTGCATTAGGGTCTGTAATTGATGCTGATGATGTAGTTCTAACTGCAGGTGCATCATTGAAATTTAACGGTGTAAACTGAGTTGTTTCTGCAAATGACGCAGTTGTTGAAACTACTGCTAAACCCATTACCAAAGCAAAAAGTTTAGATAAATTTTTCATATATATTTTCCTCCATTATAGTTGTAAACTACAATAATATTTTAGTCGATTTTTAACTAAAGCAAAAGAAATTTACATAATTTAATATCCAGAAATTCTGTGTTATTATTTTACTATAGGGTAGGCAAGAAATGAAAAAAGATTGGGTTTTAGAAAGCAGTAATTCAAGCGAAAAGTCTTTGATAAAAAGATTATTATTTTCACGCGGAATAAAAACAGAAGACGAAATTAAAGAATTTCTTCACCCGCTTGAAATGACACTAACTTCGCCTGACATTTTTACAGATATGACCAAAACCGTTGAACGATTGTCAAAAGCTATTGATAATCAGGAAACAATCATTATCTACGGTGATTTTGATGCTGATGGAGTTACTTCTACTTCTGTCTTATATAAAACTTTGAAGTTTTTAGGCGCTAAAGTGCATTATTTTATTCCTGACAGAGAAAATGAAGGACACGGTTTTGACAAAAAAGCATTGATAAAACTTATGACAACCGTAAAACCTAAAGTCATAATCTCTGTAGACTGCGGAATTTCAGATGTAGATGCGGTCAAATTCATAAACAGCTTCAAAATCATTGATGTTATAATTACAGACCACCACGAAGCACCTGAAGAATTACCGGAAGCTTATGCAATAATTAACCCAAAAGCTCCTAATGCTTTAGATGATAAATTATCAGCCAAGCAAATTGAATATCTTACATATCTGGCAGGCTGCGGAGTTGCATTTAAAGTTGCTCAGGCTCTTTTAACTAAATATAACAAAACCGAATTTGTGTACGAAATTCTGCCATTCGTTGCTGTTGGTACAGTCGCCGATGTTGTTCCGCTGCTTGGTGAAAACAGATATTTTGTAACCAAAGGTCTTGAATTAATTTCCAAAGGTAAGCATTTTGGACTGCAGCGGCTTTTAGAAAGTGCCGGGTACAATATAGAAAACGGAATTACATCTGAAAATATCGCATTTGGAATTGCACCAAGAATTAACGCATCTGGCAGGCTTGATACTGTTGATGCGGCTTTAAAAGTTTTGATTTCTGACAATCCGCAGGAAGTTGAAATGGCTGTCACTACGTTGAACGAGTTAAACAAAGTCAGACAAACTTTATGTCAGGAAATTTTTGAACAAGCTGACAAAATGGTTAAAAAAGAAGGTAATAAAAATCCGGCAATTGTTTTATACAGTGAAGCTTGGCATATTGGAATTATTGGAATTGTCGCTTCAAAACTTGTTGAAAAATATTATAAACCTGTATTTTTGATGTCCTACGTCAAAGAAAAAGATCAATTCAGATGTTCAGCAAGAAGTATTGAAGGAGTTCCATTATATGATGTTATTGCAGCAAATTCAGAGCTTTTAGACGGATTTGGCGGTCACAAACTGGCTGCAGGATTGAGTTTTACAGGAGCAACAACCCCTTTTGAAATCGTTAAAAAAGCATTAAATGAAACCGTAAAAGAATATACTTCAACAAAAGAACTCAAACCGTTTGTAAAAATAGATATGCTTGTTGAACCACAGGATATCACAGTTGATTTAGTCGAAGAGATTTCACAGCTTGAACCGTTTGGAGCATCAAATCCAAGCCCTGTTTTTGCAATGAATAATTTAAAAGTTACCCAAAAGCGGTTAATGGGATCTGATAATTCACACCTGCGGTTAAATGTAGCCTCCGGCGCTAATGAGTTTACCGCAATCTGGTGGAAAAGAGGAGATGCGGGATTAAGTTCAGGCGATAGTCTGGATTTGGCATTCCACCCGCAAATTAATGAATTTAACGGAAATATTTCAGTTCAATTAATAGTTGACGATATTCACTCAGATGCAATCCAAGATGAAGAAATCCCGCAGCAATGCAGATACAAAATCTATGATAACCGCACCAAAACAGGAATTTTACCTAATGTGAATGATTATATTAAAACTTCAAAATTAAACATAAAAGTTTTTGCAGAAAGTAAGTATATTTTAGATACTATAAAACCCTACCCGGAAATAGCCTCAAAAACCTTTACCAGACAGGATATTCCGAACTGTGATGTTGTAATGTTCTTTGATTATCCTGCAGATAAAGAAACTCTTGATAATATATTAGAAAAATCACAGCCAAAAGGGGTTCATTTTATGAATTATGAACCGAAAACCCTTGATGAGCAAGAGTTTTTAAAAATTTTTACAGGAATGCTAAAATTTGCATCACATAATAACGGAGGAAAGGTAGAACTTGTACGCTGCGCAAGCTTTTTAGGCAAATCTATCAAGATTTTTGAAATGCTTTTAGAACTTTTTGAAGAATCAGGATTTATAAAAATATCAGAAAAAAACTCTGCGTTTTATATTATTGAATTTTTTGGAGTAGATGATGTTTCAAAAATCCTGCATAAGCCAAAATATGCACAGATATTTGAACTCATCATTGAATGTGAAGAGTTCCAAAAAAGCTTGTTAGAAGATGATTTAGCACAAATTTTAGTATAAGTTAATCCTAAACTCTGCCGTACATATCTTCATAGCGGATAATATCGTCTTCAGAGAGAATATCACCTTTTTGAATTTCAATAATCTCCAAATCTTCCTCAAACGGGTTTTGGAGAGAATGAATGGCTTTAACAGCAATATCAATACTATGACCCGGTGATAAAATATGATCTTTACCTTCCAATACAACTTTTGCCATGCCTGTTAATACAACCCAATGTTCACTTCTATGATTGTGAGATTGAACAGAAAGTTTTTGACCTTGGTTAACATGGATAATTTTTGTCTGGAAACCTTTACCTTCAGCAATTACAGTATAAAATCCCCAAGGACGGTAAACCGTCTTATGCACCATCTGAGTTCCGTCATGCTGCTCCTTTAAAGTTTCATAAATCTGTTTAACTTCCTGTGTTTTGTCTTTTTTACAGGCTAAAATTGCATCTTCTGTTTCGATAACAACAGTATCTTCAAGCCCGATTGTTGCAACAAGTTTTGAAGAAGAATAAATAAACGAATTTTTCGACCCTTTATCTAAAACATGACCGACAAAAACATTGTTATTATTATCTTTCGGGCTTACTTCATAAATAGATTGCCAAGAACCTAAATCTTTCCAATCTGATAATAACTCAACCATTGCGATATTTTGACTTTTTTCCATCAAAGCATAATCGATTGAAATATTCGGCATTTTTTCAAACTCTGTAAAAGATACAGAAAAATCGGAACAATTTATATTTTTAATAACTACAGAAATATCCGGACAATATTGTTCAAGCTCTTTAATCATAGTAGAAACTTTGAACATAAAAATTCCGCTGTTCCAAAAATAATTACCATCTTCTAAATATTTCAAAACAGTTTCTTTATCAGGTTTTTCACTGAATTTTATAACATTTCCATTTTCGGACTTAATATATCCAAAACCTGTTTCAGGATAAGTCGGTTTAACACCGAAAGTAACGATTTTTCCCTGGTTAACAAACTCTTGAGCTTTTTGAATTGTTTCAACAAATTTTTCATCATTTTCTATCAACAAATCAGACGGAACAACTAAAACAGTTTCATCATCATCAGAATTTTCAATGATATATTTAACACTTAGAGCAATCGCCGGAGCTGTATTTTTTGACATTGGCTCAGGCAGAATGATAGATTTCCCGCTCAATTCACCAAGCTGCATTTTAACATTGGAATGGTGTTTGGTATTAGTAACACTTATTATATTTTCTGCAGAAATAAATTTATTTAATCTTTCAAAAGTGGATTGCAGCAAACTTTTTTCAGCACACAAATTCAAAAGCTGTTTTGGATACAATTCTCTTGATAACGGCCATAATCTGCTTCCGGATCCCCCAGCTAATATTACTCCAAACATTTCCGCTCCTTCTTCATCGTAATACTTCTACTTTATTATACTATAAAAAGGTTAACATTGAAAATTGAAGGTTAAAGCTTTTTTTAGATTTACATATTGTTACAAATAAGCAATAATTTACTACGATCTGTTTTACTAAATACAGTGTAGTGTGAAAAATTAAAGGTAGTAAAAATGATAAATTCTATTAATCCTCTTTATGCAGTAAATAACACAATGATGCCAAATACACCAATGCAGCAAGTTCCGCAAACCGGTATAACACCTGTTCAAAATCCTAATTTAAACGGAGTAAATGCTTTAGCAGCTTATAACCAACCGGTACAACCGATGACAAAAGATTTAAAACCTTCACAACCGACAATTATGCAGCCTGATGCTATTAAAAATTATCTTATGAAAACAGGTACATGCGTAACAACATCAACAGGTACTCTTGACAGTATTGTGAAAAAAGATGATAAATATACTACTGTTTATAAAATGGATATTTCAGCTCCAAATGATGCTATCAGAAAAATTGAAACATTTGATAATTCAACAGGTAAACTAATAAGAGTTCAAGAAAATTATAACGAAATAAAAAAAGGACAACTTCCTCAAGCATTTATGATTGATATTAAAGAACTTGATCCAAATACCGGAAAAACCACAAAATTTACAAACTATTACAAGGGTCAACTTGATGTTGTAAAAGAATTTGAATACACTCCGAATGGTTCTCAAAAAGAATATTCCGTAAGCGGGAAAAGAAAAGCTCTTCTTGAAAATTCTGCAGATGGAAATATCAAAAAAATAACAGAATATGATGAAAAAGGACAAATTAGATTAATAAAAACAATCAATTCAGATGAATATACTGCCCAAACTATTTTTTACAAAAACGGAATTCCTTCAAACATTATAACTGAAAAACAAGAAATTATTCCAAATACAACAGGTAAAAACCCAATGGCTGACCCTGAATTAATTCCGTCTCAGCCATATAATATAGGTTATGATCCAAAATCTATTCAAGGCGAAAGATCATATTATTCAAATGGTGCAATAGAAAGAATTGAAACAACAACTGCCACCGGTAAAGTTATACATACATTTGACCTAAATGGAACATTGTCAGGCATAGGTTTTGATGATAATAATTCTAAAAATATTAAATCTGTAATTTTCCACACTGAAATTGATGGAAGAAAATCCTATTCCTTAGAAGAAAATCTTTCTGATGACATTAGAAAAACAACCGTATTCAGTGAAGATGGCAGAAAAGAAGTTATTATAAATAATGACAAAACACAACAAGAAAAATTTGCCTATTACTCAAAAGAAGGTATTATGTTGTCATATATAGAACATTCCAAAGACAATGAAATATTACTAAACTTTGATAAACAAGGTAATCTCAGAAATATTCACTAAAAAATTTCTTTCTTCTACAAATAAAAAGAACTCTGAAATATCAGAGTTCTTTTACTACTACAAATACTAACCTTTTATATATTTATTTTAAATTTGTACATTTTGGCTTTCGTATTCAATACCCATTTCTCTAAGAGTTTTAATAAAATTCTGGGCACAAATTCTCTGAGCTTCAGGCGGAACTATTCTCAAAATCTCAACTGTTCTGGAAATAACCGGATCTTTATCGTACCAGCGGTTATTCGCATTAACCGGTTTTACCATTGCATAAAATTTATCAATAGTTTCTTTTGAAACTTTTTCTTCAATTTTTTGTAAGAAAATTTCAGCCTGCGCTCTTAGCTCAGTCTGGTAATTTCTTAAAAGTTCGATAACTTCTAATAATAACGGGTCATGATCATACCAACGTTTATAAGTAGGACTCATTATGTGTACCCTCCGTTAGGTTAATTTGGGAATCTTCATTTTTACGCTCGATTTTCCCTCCTAACAATCTTATCTTACTTTCAAAATTTTCGTATCCTCTATCTATATGATGTAATTTTTCAACAACAGAATTACCGTCAGCCATCAAAGCTGCAACAACCAAAGACGCACCGGCTCTTAAATCACTTGCCGTTAAAGTCGTTCCTGAAAGCTTTTTAACACCTTTAATGATTGCATGGTTTCTATCCTGATGAATATCAGCACCCATTCTGTTTAAATCAGGTACCTGCATAAAGCGATTTTCATACAAACTTTCTGTAATAATTCCAACACCGTTAGCAGTTGTTAAAAGTGTCATTGCCATAGATTGTAAATCTGTTGGAAATCCGGGATACGGCTGAGTAACAAAATTGATAGAATTTAAACGATTTTTACAGCTGACTTCCATTGATGTAGGATCCAAAAGTTTAATATTAGCACCCATTTTCAAAAGTTTATCAGTGAAAAATGTCAAATGTGCCGGATAAATATTTTTTATAATCCCTTTACCTTTAGTTGCAATAATTGCAGTCATAAACGTTCCGGCCTCAATTCTGTCAGGAATTGTTGTATATTCAATCGGATGTAAATCACTTTGCTTAACCCCGTTGATTATAATTTCAGAAGTACCTGCACCGATAATATCAGCCCCCATAGTATTTAAGAAATTAGCCAAATCAACAATTTCAGGTTCTTGAGCTGCGTTTTGAATACGAGATGAACCTTCTGCCAGAACAGATGCTAACATAATATTTTCAGTTGCACCAACTGACGGTATATCAAGATAAACATCTGAACCTACCAGTTTATTTGTTTTGGCATGAACATAACCGTTTTCTATTTTAATTTTTGCACCTAAAGCTTCCAAACCTCTGATATGGAAATCCACACGTCTTTCACCGATAGCACAACCGCCCGGCAGCGCAACTCTGGCTTCTTTACATCTTGAAACCAATGCCCCTAAAACTATAAAAGAAGCTCTCATTTTACTAACAAGTTCATAACTTGCAGTAACATTTGTAATATCTGTAGCATCAATTGTTACAGACTTTTCTTCTTTATTATAATGAGTTTTAGCCCCTAATTGAGCAATTACACTGAGCATAATCTCAACGTCAGTCAATTCAGGAACATTATAAATCTTTGATTCACCCTTTGCTAAAAGTGCCGCCGCCATAAGCTTTAATACAGAATTTTTAGCGCCGCCTATAGAAACTTCACCTTTTAACGGGGTTCCGCCTTTTATATAAAATCTTTCTACCAATTTTGCCTCCGAAAGAAATCTTCGTAATATATGTTACTATATATCATAATACAATCAGTTCATATTGTTGTAAATAAATTAAATAATGTAAAGTTTTTAAATAAAATATAAACCCGCGTTAAAGTTTTTTCAAAAATTGACGAATATTATTTTAAGAAGATAGAAAAATATTTTTGTGCTAAACTAACTTTAAGAGGAGCTTTATGGTTGAGAATTTAGAAGATATGTTTGATATTCCGGATACCGTACTGGATGAGATTCAACAAAATATAGAACATATCATAAGGGATTTTGATGTGCCCGAAGAAAATAAAATGGAAGTAATCAAGCAGATTAACTATATATATACAAGAACCAAATATCTCTCCATTACAGATGAATTAACCGGATTGTCTAACAGAAGATGTTTTGATAATTCTTTTGAAAAAGAGTTTTTAAGAGCCGCAAGATATCATAACAAACTTACACTTGTTATGTTTGATATAGACCATTTTAAACAAGTAAATGACACTTATGGTCATCAGTGCGGAGATTTTATATTAAAACAAGTTGCAAATGCTGCATTACAAACATTCAGAAAAACTGATACCGTATTTCGTTTTGGCGGTGAAGAATTTGTTGTAATTCTAACAGAAACAAGTCTTGAACAATCAATTATTCCGCTGGAAAGATTTCGTAAAACTGTAGAAACCCTTAATCTTTCATATCAAAATCAGGATATTAATGTAACTGTCAGCATCGGTGCATGCCAGCTTGATGAAAATATGAATACGAAAGAAGATTTTCTTCAAAAAACAGATGAAGCTCTTTATGAAGCAAAAAATTCCGGCAGAAACAGAACTGTTCTTAGTAATTACCGGTAACTTTTAATATATTCTGGAACTTTAACCAGCCGGTTGCAACATGCTGCACATTATCAATTCTTATTACACTGGCATTTGGTGTAACACCTGCTTTTACCCAGTTAGCAGAATTTGGCAGACCGCCTGCCTGCTCTCCTGTTTTAACCTGAACTTTGCTCAAAAACATGCAACCTATAGATAGTGATTTAAAAATAATTTGCCTTAAACTGTCACTATCCGTACAAAAATATATTGAAGCCAAACCTTCCATAATAGTACCAAGACTGCAAGGTCTTATATTGTCTTTAAACGCACCATAATAGCTGTTATTCTTGTTTGTAATTTGATCCGTCAACATAGGAATAGCCATTTGCTCTGCGTAATTTCTTAATGTATTTTTTTCTTCAGGTGTAACAAGATTAGCTGCAAATAATTTTTCAATAACAAGAACTGACCAGTGATCAAACGGCACAGAAAGTTCCATTGATTTTCTTGAATTTGCAATATATAAAATTGTTTTTTTCACCGCATTAAGCCATTTTTCCTGCGGATCAACTTCATACAAATACATAAGTCCTGCAGCCGCTTCACCAGGGTAAAATATAGCTTCAGCCTCTTTATCAATTTCATTTGTTTTTAAATTATAATATGCATAAATATTCCCCTCACTATTTTGAAGAGAAAGAATAAAATCACCTATACCTTGTAATATTTTTAAATCAATTTGATTTTCTTTATACAAATTTGCAAGAGCGCATAACCCAACCCCTGCTGCACCTGATTTTGCAATAGGAATTCTTAACTGTTCCTCTTCCGGAATAGATATTACGCAATATTTTCCGTCATCAAGCTGTTTTACATATCTATCAATAAAGTATTTTGAAGATTTAATACGAGCATCTTTATACTTATTAATAAATCCGTATTTTTCATACATATACATTGAATACAACACACCGGCATGACGCAGAGAATTATAAGTCGTATTTTCATAAGTAATTTCTGAATCAACATTACGCCTGTATTGAAACCTGCCATCTTCAAGCAAATTTCGTTCAATATAACCCATTGACACTGAAATTTCCTGAAAATACGGCAAATCTTTTGTATTCTCATGGGTATGCTTTTTTGAATCTTTGTATAATACTGATACAAAAATAGCAACCAATGTCAAAAATATTGTAGGTATATATACTGTTGGTGATGATATATCAAACATAAGACAATTATACCAGACTAAACTAAAATAATAATAAAGCATTTGTATGATTTTTTACAAAATAAAAAGACCTTCATTTTATTGAAGATCTTTTTACTATAACTTTATATTTTATTATTTTTTCTTTTTATCTTTCATTGTTGCTTCTCTGATTTTGCTGGCTTGGCCGTTAGTAACATCATCAACTTGTTTTGTTAATTTCTTTTGAATTACTTCAGGATTGTATCTTTCATCCATATATTCAATTTTTGATTTTTTCTTAGCAGATACAATTAAATCATCAAGAGCTTTTATTTGTTTTTCTGATCTTAAATAATCTTTGATATTAGATTTAACTTTTTCATAAGGTTCAATACCTGCAGCTTTTCTATCAGTAACGTAAATAATATGGTAGCCATATTGAGATTTTACGATATCTGACACTGAATCAGGTTTAGCTTCAAAAGCAGCTGTTGAAAATTCAGGAACCATTTGTTCTTTTGCAAAGAAACCTAAATCTCCGCCTTGTTTTGCACTACCTTCATCATCTGAGTATTTTTTAGCATATTGAGCAAATTTTGATTTGTCAGCTTTTAATTCTTTTGCTAATTTTTCTGCTAATTCTTTCTTTTCAGCCATTTGAGCTTCAACTTTTGTTTTAATTTCTTCTTCAGAAAGTTCTTTTTTAGATTTTTCAGCTTTTGCTTTTAAATCTTCTTGCATTTGGTATGCATTTGCAGAAATCAAGATATGAGATGCTCTAACCTGATCAGGATTTTTAAATTTAGCTTGATTTTTCTTGTAGTATGCTTCACAATCTTTATCTGTAATTTCAATTTTTTCTACAGAC
The DNA here is from genome assembly GCA_900551965.1 of uncultured bacterium. GTDB lineage: Bacteria > Cyanobacteriota > Vampirovibrionia > Gastranaerophilales > Gastranaerophilaceae > Zag111. The sequence goes on along the minus strand of URYF01000031.1, from coordinate 5,139 downwards.
TCAGCTAATTTTTGCATTTTAACTTGATTTTGTAAATCTTTTCTAAATTCACCTGCACTTACACCATTGTTTTTAAGAACTTCCATAAGCTGATCTTTGCCGCCCATTTGATCCATAACTTTTTTCAATGCAGCATCTACATCTTTGCTTGCAACTTTAATACCGCGTTCTTCAGCTTCTTGGTCTAATAATTCCTGAATAATAAGCTGATTTACAACTCTTTGTTCCATCATAAGGTATAAAAAGCCATCTTTATTGCCTTTCAAATCACCCATTTGACCCAACGGGTTGTGAGCAATACTTTGATCAATTAATTTATCATATTCTGCTTGAGTAATTGCTTTATCATTAATTTTGATAATTGCATTTTGATTTTTAACACCGCAGCCGGTAAATAATACCGCCGATAATGCCAATGTTGCTAATAATTTAGTTGCCTTCATTAGTTTCTCTCTTTCTTTTAGTATTCGTGACTCACTTTGTATATATAATAAAACAAATCAGTCAAAATGTTAAATACTTCATCAAAATTTACATAAGAAGTATTCAAAATCAATATTGAAGCACCTTCTGTACATGTTTTCGGTGCAATTGTGAATTTGATTTTTTTTGAAATATTATGCGGCAGAGCCTTTTGAATAATATTCCATTCAGGTTTTGAATAAGGGGTATAAATTCTTATACTGTCCTGAACTTCGCGAATAGCAGATACTTTAACCTCAGTTGCCGATAATCTTAAACGAATTAATTTTATTAGATTTTCTACACTTTCAGGAGGTTTAGCAAATCTGTCAATCCACTCTTCTACAATATAATCCAATTCCACAGAGGATTTTACATCAGCAAGTCGTTTATATTCAATCATTTTTTGCTCAGCTGAACCTACCCATTCATCAGGAATATATGCTGTAACATTTATATCAACAATTGTCGGAGTTGATTTATCCGTTTTTTCTCCTTGCAATTCTTTTACTGTCTCTTCAAGAAGTTCACAATACGTATCAAAACCAACATTTATCATATGTCCGTGTTGTTTTGTTCCCAAAATATTACCAACACCTCTGATTTCTACATCACGCAGAGCAATTTGATAGCCGCTGCCTAACGTTGTAAATTCTTTTATTGCTTTCAAACGGTTAACAGCATCTTGAGTGATTTCTTTGCACTTTTTATAAAAACAATAACAATACGCCTGCCGCTGCGACCTGCCTACACGACCTCTTAATTGATATAACTGAGCAAGCCCAAATCTGTCTGCATCATGAATTATCATCGTATTGGCATTTGGAATATCAATCCCGTTTTCAATAATTGTTGTCGCAAGTAAAATATCATATTCCTGATTTGCAAAATCTACAATAACTTCTTCAAGTTCTTTTTCATCCATTTGTCCGTGCCCAACAGCTATTCTGGCATTTGGAACAATTTTTTGCAGCTGAACCTTCATTTCCTGAATAGTTTCAACCCTGTTATAAAGATAAAATACCTGACCTTCTCTATCTAATTCATGAATTATAGCATTTTTAACCATATTTTCATTCCACTCGCCAACAAAAGTTTTAATAGGCAAACGGTTTTTCGGAGGAGTATTAATAACTGACATATCTTTTATGCCCGATAATGACATATATAGTGTTCTGGGAATTGGGGTTGCTGACATTGAAAGAATATCAATATTTTCTCTCAGTTGTTTCAATTTTTCTTTATGACGAACCCCAAATCTGTGTTCTTCGTCAATCACAAGAAGCCCTAAATCTTTAAACACAATACCTTCTTGTAATAATCTATGAGTTCCTATAACAACATCACAACTGCCTGATGCTAAATTTTTAACAGTTTCTTTCTGTTCTTTTTTTGTCCTGAATCTTGATAATAATTCTACTCCGACTCCAAAAGGTTTAAAACGTTCTGCAATAGTTTGATAATGCTGGAGTGCAAGAATTGTTGTCGGTACAACCACAGCAACCTGTTTGCCTGAAGTTACGGCTTTAAATATTGCACGCATTGCAACTTCTGTTTTCCCAAACCCGACATCTCCGCAAATAAGCCTATCCATTGGCTGTTCGGCTTCCATATCATTTTTAACCTGAGAAATAGCTTTTAACTGATCGGGAGTTTCCACAAATTCAAAAGCCTCTTCCATCTCAATCTGCCAGGTTGTATCGGGTAAAAATTGTATCCCTTGCTGCATTTTACGTCTTGCATACAATCTTAATAAATCATAAGCAACAACCTCAACTTCTTTTTTAACCTTGGCTTTGGTATTTTCCCAATCTCGACCGCCCATTTTAGAAAGTTTTGGCTTGATATTTCCCGAACCCCTATATCTGCAAAGTAAATTTATCTGCTCTGCCGGAATATGCAATCTGTCTTTATTTGCATATTCTATTGTAAGGTAATCTTTCAGCTGCCCATCAATTTCTTGTTTAGAAAGACCTTTATATATCCCGAGTCCGTGAATCGTATGTACTACAAATTCACCCGGCTTAATATCATTTATATTTTCAATATATTCAGGTTTTTCTTTATAATAAGATTTTTTTGATGAGGTAATTTCTTTTGAACGTTTATTAAAAAGTTCTCGATCAGTAATAATAATTGTCTTAAAATCTTCTAAAATACAGCCGCCAAGTACCAAACTCTCACTATATTCAATTCGGAAAATTTCATTTTCAGATAAAATTTCTTTAACCCGCTCAGGATAATCTGTTGCAATAATGATTTTATAGTCATTATGTTCAAGAATAAAATCTGTTATTAAATCTAAATCAGCTTCAAAACTCCTTAATGGTTGTGAATTAAATTCAATAAGGTCATTCGTATTACCGTCAATAAAATTGTTTAATCCGATTTTCACAAAATATGAAGTTTTTCTCAAAAATTCTTCATAAGTAACATGATTTTTACCCTTAATCTGTTTGATAAGCCCAAGTTTTAAATTCTCTACCAATTGATTTTCAAAATTTTCATCTACAAATTCATATTTTGAAAATATTTCGGAAGTTTCATCAAACACAAGAATATAATCCTCAAAATAATCTAATATACTTACTAAATTATCATTGAAAAAATTTTGGTAAACTTCTATCCCGTCAAAATAAGATTCATCAGGAATCACATCTTCTGAATTTTCAACAATAACTTTTTGTAAATCTTTTAAAACTTGTTTTTTTTCATCTAATACAAATTTATAAATTGGAAGAATTTTTATCTCTTTAATTTTTTCAATAGATTTCTGGGTTTCATTATTAAAATATCTTATATCAACAACTTCATCGCCCCAAAGTTCAATTCTTACAGGATTTTTATCAGGTGAATAAATGTCAGCAATATCACCTCTGATACTAAATTCAGAAATATCGTTCACCATCGTTGATTTTTTATATCCCAAATTGACAAGCTTTTGCGCCAAATCTTTTAAATCAATACTATCTCCGATTTTAATTTTTAAACTGTTTTTATTAAAAAAGTTTTTATCCGGAAATTTTTCCAAAAGAGCTTTTACAGGGCAAATTACAATATCAGGTTTTGAATGAAGAATTTTTATCTGTTCGGCATAATCATACAAATTAGGGGTTACTGTTTCGTAAACTGATATATTTTGAAACGGCATAACTGAAGAGTTTATATTAAATGCAGACATTAAATCACTCTGATACTTTAAAGAATTTTGTTCACTTGAAGTTACAAATAAAACTTTTTTATTTGAATATGATTTTATTTTAGATATCAAAAAAAGTCTTAAAATTGAGGTTAAGCCGGTAACCGCAAAGGATTTTTCCTTCTTAACCTTCAATCTGAAATTTTCATAACTCTGTGAAATATCTTCTGTATTTATTGTAAACATATTATGATTATAGCTTAAAATAAATATTTGTCTTATGCCGTTTTATTTCGTTTAAATAAGAATAACAACGGTATTAAAATAAGACACATAACCCCAAAAATTCTAAATGAATCCATAAATGCCCATAGGTTTGCCTGTTTTAATAACGTCCCGTATTGAGAATACTCTGCCATATGTTTAGCAACCGAAATATGTGTATATTGAGAAAGTGCCGCTGTTGTGCTTTGAACCCTTTCTACAAAAGCAGGGTTTAAGTCACTCAATTTATCAACCATCATATACTGGTGCATTTGTCCAAACCTTGTAAGCATTGTTGCAACAAGAGATGTACCAACAGCACTTCCTATATTTTTAACAAGGTTTTGAAGTCCGCTGGCATTTGTCATTTGTTGATTAGACAATGTTTCCATTGACAAGTTTATAATAGGAACCATTGATAGTCCCATACCTAATCCCATAACATAGTTCGGGATCATAATGTTTATACTTGAAATTTGCAAGTTTAAAAATCCAAAAGCTAACCCTGCACCACCTAATAATAATAAGCCAACACAAACAAGAAGTCTTTTATCAACTTTATCAGCTATTAATGCACAGATAATCATTGCGGTAAGACTGCCTAAACCTCGCGGCATCATAGAATATCCGCTTAAAAATGCAGTGTATCCCATCATACTTTGTAAAAATTGAGGTAATATAGCTAATGATGCATACAGTACAGCCTGCATTATTACTTGAATAAATGTACCAATTACAAAGTTTTTATCTTTAAATACACTTAAATCTACCAAAGTATCTTTTCTTACTATTTGAGAAACAAAAAAGCAAATTCCTGAAATACAAGAAATGGCAAATATCCAACAAATCCATGGAGCATTAAACCAATCTGCATTATTACCTTTATCAAAAAATACTTGTAAACATAATAACCATATTGTTAAAAATAAAAACCCTAAGCCGTCCATTTTTACACCTTTTTGACGTTGTGAATATGGAGGGTTAAACAACATTTTTTTAGATAAAATGGCTGCAAAACAACCAAATGGAACATTTATAAAGAAAATCCACGGCCATGACCAGTTATCAGTAATCCAACCGCCTAAAACAGGACCAACAATAGGAGCTAAAATTACTCCCATACCAAAAACAGCCATTGATGTTCCACGCTTTTCTTTTGGAAAACTTTCCATCATCAAAGCCTGTGTAATAGGAACAATACCGCCGCCGCCAACACCTTGCAAAACCCTAAATAAAACCATTTCTCCAAGGTTTCTTGCCATTCCGCAAAGCAT
>URYF01000030.1 GCA_900551965.1 uncultured bacterium | reverse complement strand
TCCATATTATTTTGCTCTAAAAAACGGGCAGCGTGAAGAAGTCGGTGGTACCGGCAGTACAGCTTATCTTTGCGATAATAGTAATGTTTGGCTTGATAGTAAAGGCAGAATTTGGACATTTAACTCTGCAAACCGTATTATTTGTGTTGACATAAACGGTTCTGCTAACCCTAACAGGTACAATATTGATATCTTTTCATTTACTCCTATGAGTGCTGAAATGGTTGCAACATGGGTTTATGATGATAGAGAAAATCCAAATAATTATTCCGGAGCTATCATACCTTGTAATATCGAAAAACAGCATAGAAATAATTTGGGTAATGGTATTCCACAGAAAGCTGCTGATGGTAAATACACCAAAGGTTCAGGTTCAGCTTTAGATGCCTGTCCGTTTAATGAACCTGTTGAAAATGTTGCACCTCCTGGTAAATCCGCAAGAGGTAAAACCGTTACCGCTCAGGATAATTATTGGAAAACTTATGTTGACTATAAATAACAAGCAAAAAAAGAAACTGGTAACAGTTTCTTTTTTTTAGAAATTATTATTATTTGAAATTTGCGCTTATATTTGGTCTAAAGAGATAGCTTTAACACCTGCGTATCTTGCTTTATCCATAAGTTTTACAACTGCACCGTGGGTTGAATCTCCATCAGCTTGAATAAGCAGTCCGTCCGGATAGTCTTTTTGAGCTTTGCTTAGGACTGTTCCAAGGCTGTCCGGGGAAACTTCTTCATTATTAATATAATACTTGTTGCTTTGTGTAACTACAACAGTTAAAATTTGAGGATCTTTATCTATTTGTGATTGTTCAACATTTTCCGGAACTGTCAGGCTGATGCCCTGCTTATCTAATAGCGGTGCAATTACCATCATAATGATTAACAGTACAAGGAAAATATCTGTTAACGGTGTAATGTTGATTTCATTAAAGGTTTCTCTCATTATTCTCCGTCCTCCGGCACTTCAATGTTTTTAGTTTTTTGAAGTTCTTTTTGTTCTTTTTTATTCAAAGGTTCTCCGGCAACTATAAGTTTTTTATATTCAGCATTTTGGGCTGCATTCATAACATCCATAATTGTAGCGCTCTTTATTGCCTTATCGGCTTTTACAATCACTTCGGCTTTGTCATCTTCACTGCCGCTTTTTAGGGCAAGGAGCTTGTCTGTTAATTGAGATTTCCGGATGCTTTCTCCGTTAACATACATCGCACCATCTTTGGTGATTGATACCGTGACCTTTGACTCTTCAATATTTACTCCGTTGTTGACTTCCGGTACATCTACCGCGTTATCCATTGACTGGAAAGACGGAGCTACAACCATCATAATGATTAGCAGTACCAGGAAAATATCTGTCAACGGTGTAATATTGATTTCTGTAAATAATTTTTGTTTTTTCTTTGTGCTAAATGCCATTTTATTTACCTATTATAAGTTAACTTTTGAAGATGAATATTTTGAAGTTTGAGCTTCTTCTGAGTCAACAAAGCTCAAGAATAGAAGTTTGATAAGCTGGAAGTCATCTTCATAGTGTTTAACGATAGATTGGAATGAGTTGAAGAAGATAACCGCAACAATTGCAACTCCAAGACCGAAAGCTGTAGCAATCAATGCAGACCCGATACCGGATGCAACCGCTGCTGCCTGGTTTCCTGAATCAGCTAAGATGTTGAAGGTTAAAAGGATTCTGACAACGGTACCAAACAAACCTAAGAATGGTGCAACCCCGCCGATTGTACCAAGGATTGTTAAATGGCTTTCAAGTTTTCTTGTTGCAAGAGCTGCTGAAATATCAAAAGATCTTGAGAATCCGTTTCTTTGTTCAGAGAAAATTCTTACAGCTTCTTCAATAACTTCTCCTATAACTCCGCCGCAGCGAATAGCTGTATTTTGAGCTGCAGATAAGTCATTTTTAGACAAATCTTTGTTTAGTTCCCTCATATAAATTGTGATATCACGCTGGTTTTTCTGATAGAAAGACCATTTGCTGATAACAACGCCTACTACCAATATTGAACATAAAAAGATTGGTAAAAGGACAGGCCAGTCCATTTTAATTGCATCTAATAATAATTCCATAGTTTTGTATCCTCATTTTTTGTAATAACTTTTTTCTAATATTTTGTTGCCCCGAAGACGTTGTAATCAAATGTAAATTGAATATCAATACTTTGACCTTTGAATTCAGGCGGCAGTGGTCTGAACGGAGCAGCCAGATGGACTGCGTTTAATGCTGCTTTATCCGCATTCTGTAACCCTGAAGATTTAAATACGCTGCAAGATAGTAATCTACCGTCTTTTGCAATTTTAAATAACAGAACTACTCGTTTACTTTCGTTACCCTTAGGCGGATCCCAGTTCATTTTAATTCGTCTTTGGAGTTCTCTCATATATGGTCCGAAATCCGGTTCTCTTATTGCATCAATACCCGGACGACCTCCGCCGCCACCAGGGTTGCCTCCCCCGGAACCTGAGCCTCTGCCGTAACCGGAACCGGTGCCGGATGAGCCTGAGCCTGACTTGCCTGAACCTGATCCAGACTTACTGCCTGAGCCGCTGCCTACAGGGGCAAGAGATGGATTTGGAGAATATGTTCCGCTTCCTTTAGTTCCTCCGTTTTTAGATGAACCGGAGCCGCTGATAGGACCTGTTGCATATTGACCGGCTTTTGTGCCTCCCGGTGGTACTGGAACTTTAAATGGTGAATTTGTCGGTCGTTGTACCGCTTTAGGTGCATTCATCGGTGGTTTTACCGATGGTCTTGCCGTTGGTGGCTGTGGTTTTGCAGCTTGCGGTTTTGGAACTGCTTGCTGAACCGTCGGAGACGGAGTTACATTTTTCTGTGTGGTCGTAGCTGCAGGCTGTTTTTTAGCCGGTGTTTTCTTTGGAGCTACACTTTGTGTAATTTTATTCATTAAAGACTGTTTTTTAGGAGCCGGAGCCGGTGAAGATGGCTGAGGCTTTGCTGCCGGTTTAGATGACGGCATAGAGACCGGTTTCTTAGGGTCATTAATCCCGCCGGTTCTTGAGTTCATATCGGCTCTGAATTTGGTGTTTTTATTTTTCGGCATTTCTTCTTTATCAACAAGTACAAATTCAATATCATTGATTTTTGGTTTTGGTTTGTCAAATATTGACAGATGAATTCCGAAAATTGCCAATATTAAGAATATAAGCCAGCCGACAAAGATTGAAACAGGGTGTAATATTGCTGCAATTGCTATACCTTTTTTTAACGAGATGGATTCAGTATCCTCTCTGGTTACTGCCGGTATATGGTATTCTGTTTTATCTCTCAATACGCCCATTCTCGGGTCGCGTTTTTCTGTGTATTTCCCTAATATTGACATTTTATTCCCTAACAACAAATATTTTTTTATAACTCTTATTTGTTAATGATTTTATTTTAAATTTACGATAATATTATTGCCCATAAGACGTATCTTCTGTATTAACCGGGTTAACGGTAATTGGCTGAGTAAGGATAAGATCAATTGTTGCATTTGCAGGAATTACTACATCTTCTCCTTTATCCCAAATTGATTTTATCAGCCCGCCGCCGGCACCAACAGCTGTTGCCAGAGCTGTGCCTCTGCCGATATCTCCACCCGCCAGTGGGGATACGATAACTCCGGTTAGGGCTCCTGCGCCTGCGCCAACTGTGATATCTTTTGCATATTCTTTTGTTACATCAAGCTTTGTTCCGCCTATAAGGGTTCCTGTGTAATCATCTGTTTTTATTACTGCAGAAATCGGAATATTCTGCCCCGATGGTGTAATTATTTGAGTAAATCTCAGAGTAAGCTTTCCGTTCATACTGCCGTGTTTTGCTTTAGATGCTTCAATGACAGTGCCGTAAACAGAGCTTCCTGCCGGTGCTATTCTTTTTCCGTTAAAGTAAAAATCAGTGCCAAGAGCCAAAGTTACGCTTTGACCTGTTACTGCAGATTCTGAACTTACCGGAGTTGTTAATACGGCTTTAAATTCCTGCCCTGCCGGAACTGTTACCACACTGCCTTTTAATGTGTTATTATTTATTTTATAATTTTCCTGGGTATAATAAGCAGGATTATAGTTCGGTGCAGCATAGTTTTGCTGGTAGTTGTAATTCTGTGCAGAATAAGCGCAGCTTCCGCAAAGTGCCAATGCTGTTATTATTAATGTTTTTTTCATTATTTCTCCCTCCCTAAAACCTATTTTGCTAATACAATTGTACATTACATATAAATTTTGTCAATTTATTAACAGGGGTAATTTTATTCTGTAATCGTGTGGGTTATTGCAGCAGGGGCAGTAAGTATAATTATTTGTTGATCTCCTGCAGGTATTCTTGTATGGTGACCCATACTTCTTTTACCACCGGGTCTTATTTGGATTGTGGCAGCTCTGTGATTCCAGGAAATACCCTGAAATTTGCTTTGGTAATGCGGCATTCTTACCCATTCAGATGGAGGGGTTAACTCTCCTCCTATCAGGTTGTTATTCGAGGTGTAAATGTACCCTTTTATCGGTATTTCAAATCCGTCAGGTACAATAAGCTTTGTAATTTTAATTTTCATAGACGCATTTGTACCAACTACAGGTTCATTGATTTTTTCGATATATCCGAAAAATTGAGCATTTCTCGGGATAATATTTGTTTCATACATAAAAAGATCGCTTGTAGATATGAATTTTAATTTGTACCCTTCAGGACAGGTTTCTGTTGAAATTTCCTGGGTTGTAATAACAGGGATAAATGTCCCGACAGGCAGTGTGATTTCATCATATCCGCGCATTTCAAGCTGAACATTTTCAATAACCGGTTCTTGGGGAGTGGCTAAAGTTATAGTGCTTGAGCATAATATTAAAGTTAAAATTGCTAAAAATCTCTTCATAGATGTTATTATAACATTTTTTTATAAGATATCAACAGCATCGTTTATATTATTAGATTTTTGCGGTTTCAAGGTATTGCCGGTTTTCGTTTCTTATGTATTCTATATATTCGCAAATCTTGTTATAATCATCTTCCAAGACCATCACAGAACGAATTTTAGAAGCGTTGCGTATTCCTGCAATATAATAAGGATAAAATTTTCTAAAAAATTTTATTGCAATTTTTTCTCCTCTTAACTGAATTTCTTCATCAAGGTGAAGTTTCATCATATCTAATTTCTCATCCAGAGTTGGTGCGGGAAGTTTTTCGCCTGTTTTAAAATAATGTGAGATTCTTGAAATTAGCGTTGGGTCTCCCAGAATTCCTCTGCCGATTGCAACACCGTCAGCACGGCTTTTTTCTAAACACTCAACAGCAGAGTCTATTGAAACTATATCACCGTTTGCAAATACCGGTATATCAACATTTTCTTTTAATAATTTTATCTTATCCCAATCGGCTTTCCCTGCATAAAATTGAGAACGTGTTCTGCCGTGGATTGTTATAAATTCAGCTCCGGCTTCTTGCATTCGCTGTCCAAATTCTACAAAATTCATCTCATCTGCAGTGTATCCTAATCTGAACTTTACGCTGACAGGTTTGTCAGTTCCATCTTTTACTGCTTTTACCAAATCAGCTGCAAGTGATGGGGTTCTCATTAAAGCCGAGCCGTCTTGACCTTTTACAACTTTATTAACAGGGCAGCCCATATTGATGTCAAGCATATCTGCGAATTGAGATAAGTATTGTGCTGAATATTTCATCAAATGAGGTTTATGCCCGCAAATCTGGTAGACTATCGGGTGGTGGCTGTTATCAAGTTTTGTTATTTCTGTTTGAACGTTTTGTGCTAAAAACTCAGAACTTATCATCTCTGTTGTCAAAAGCGCATCTGGGGAATATTTTCTGACAAGTGTTCTTAATACATAATCAGTTATTCCTGCCATTGGGGCAAGCGAAACTTTACTTTGGATAAGTTTTGATACTCTATTTTGCATATTCCTTTAATTCTTCGGCACGGGCTTTTGCATATTGTTTATATTCATCATCCTGAATATTTAGACTTGCATAGGCATTGTAGTATTCGTAAGCATCTTTATATTTGCCAAGCGCGTCATAATCTGATGCTATTAAGTAATTACAAATAGTAAACTCTTTATTCAGGTCATAGGCTTGTTTTAAGTCTGCAATAGCCTCAATTTTTTTTCCTTTTGTATCATATATCATACCACGATAATAAAAAGCATAGGAGTTTTGTTTATCTTTTGATAACAATTCGTTAAATTTGATAAAACTTTCGTCCAATTTGTTTTCTTCGTATAAAGCTATTGCTTCATTTAGAAGGTTAGATCTGTCAGCTTCTTCTATTGATTGCAGGTATTCTATTGCCTGTGTATTATTTTTATTAAATGTAATTGCTTTTTGTAAATAATCTTTTGCGCTTTGGTAATCCTCGTTTTCACCATATAAACACGCAATATAATATGCAATATCAGAATCTACGGGTTTTAGCTCTAAAGCTTTTTTATAGTATTCGATAGCTTTTTGATTGTCGCCTAGTTCTTGATATGATGTTGCGACTCCAACCATAGAATCAGCAGTTGCAGGGGTTACTGATAAATAGTGGTTTATTGCTGTATTATAGTCCTTGTTGTTGTATGCTTCAGATGCCAGATTAAGCTGGTTATCAGTTTTCATTAAAGCTATATTTTTAACTGTATCTGATATTGTAGTGTTTTTGGGGAATTTTGTTTGTGCAGATTTTAAAGTTGTAATAGCTTCATCAAAATTGTTGCCTTGGGCTTGCGCCAATGCCATATTAACATACATTTCAGGGTCTTTGCTGTTTACCTTTATAGCTTCATTGTACATATATATAGCATTGTCAATTTTCCCGTTCTTGTGAAGCTCTATAGCATAATCATATAGAACTCCTGAGGGGTTCATGTCTGCCATATTTGTATTTACATATTCTACAAACTGTTCAGGCGGCATTGTCTTTTTGGCATTTTCAACCATTTGAGTTTTTAGATATTCGTTGTTAGGATCAAGTGCCATAACCTTTTTAAAGCCTTCTTGAGCGATTTTTACATCGCCAAGTTTGTCGTAACATTGTGCCCTGTAAAGGTTTGCATTAATATTATCAGGATAAAGGATTAAAACGGATTCGTAAGCTTTGATTGCTGTTTTATAATCTCCTTTTTGCTGATATAAGGTTCCAGTGTTAATTCTTGTATTAATATTACTAGGATCAAGTGTTTCGGCTTGCTTATAATAACTCAAAGCTTCATCAAGCCTTCCTTCCTTTTGCAAAATAGCACCCATATTAGCGTTAAGGTTAGCATTGCTAGGAGAGCTTTCTACTTTTTTCTTAAAGGTTCGCTCAAGTGCGTATAAAATATCCTTGTTGTCAGCGGTTGCTTTGCTTAAAACATAGCTGTATTCGGTTAATGCTTCGTCTGAGGAGTTTACGTTATCAAGAATCTTTGCATAAGCAAGTCTTAGGTTTAAATCGGTCGGAGCAACAGCGATTGCTTTTTTGTAATATTCTGCCGCTTTTGGTTCGTTTCCTAATAGTTTCATAATATCGCCGACTTGTTCAAAACTGTTTTTTTGTAAATTTTTGCTGCCTAAAGCCTGCATAAATTCATATGCTGCAGCAGGGAAGTTCCCTTCTGCTCTAAGTTTTTTTGCCGTATTGTATCTATTCTCCGGAGATATGTCGAATTTTGATGCATCTATACATTTATCAAGATTGCTTTGAATTTGCGCGATATTTGATGCGGAATTTTGCATTTGTGAGTTTGTCGCATAATAGGTCAGGTAGAAAAGAGCGCTTCTGAAATCATCGGCAGCTTTTGTATAATTCCGGTCTTTTGTTGCATAATCCGCGCCTCTTGCTATATATGCGTTGATAAGTCCGATTCTTGCAGAATTGTCAAGGTAATTTATTCTTAAAGCACTTTTAAATTCTGTAATAGCTCCTGAGTACTGATATTGAAGCATGTAGCTTTGACCTAAATCAAAGTGTTCTTTAAAATTTGCAAAAGCTGTACCGCTCAGTAAACATATAATCAAAGATAGTTTTGCAAGAGTTGCTAATGTATTTTTCATGTTTGCTCCCTTTCCACGCACTATTTTATTACAAGTTTAACTCTGTGTATATACACAATGGGATAATTGTAACTTTCCGTATAATAAAACAAAAAGAGTAAGATAATTGGCTTATCTTACTCTTTAAAATCTTGTTCAAGCTTCGTGTTTAAATGTTAAAATCATTTACGGAAATAAAGTTTAAACATTCGTCAAATAAAGTTTGCAACGGCTGCGAGATATCAATATCTGCTGCTCCAGCTTTCCTAAGTTCCATTGATGCAATGATTGTTTCAGCATGTGTGTTGTCCATACTTTGTTACTCCTTATTTAATTTTTAACCGGGTAAATATCCTTAATCTTAACAATTTATTTATCGGACAGTTTTATAGAAATCTTTAAAGATATTTTGTTCAAGTTTTTAAACTTCTTTTGAAAGTGCTGAAAATACAGGGTTTTGACTATGTTACAAATCTTAATATTGTATTAAATGTAAGGTATAGCATATTTTTATTGTTCATGCTAAAATACTTGCGTGGTATAACTTTAATATAGGAGATAAAACAATAGCTAACGATACTAGATCCGCGAAGGATAAGGATAAAACAATAATGAATGAACGCATACGTTCAAAAGAAGTGCGATTAATAGACGAAAAAGGAACAAATCACGGAGTAGTTCCGACAGCCAAAGCTTTAGCAATGGCAGATGATGCAGGATTAGATTTAGTATTGATTAGCCCGAATCAGGTTCCTCCTGTTGCAAAAATCTTAGATTACGGAAAATATAAGTACGAATTAGCTAAAAAGGCAAAAGAAGCCAAGAAAAAGCAGCATGTTGTTGAAGTTAAAGAAGTAAAAGTCCGTTATAAAATAGATGTTCATGATTATGAAGTACGTATAAAAAGCGTAAGAAAATTTATCTCACAAGGAAATAAGGTTAAAATTGTTGTAATGCTTAGAGGTCGAGAAATGCAGCATTCAAATCTTGCATTTGAACTTGCAAACAGATTTCTTGCGGATTTGGCAAATGACCCGCTTCAAGTTGAAAAGAAACCGCAGCTTGAAGGACGAAACGTAACCTTGTATTTAGCGCCGCAAGCTCAAGCTTAGAATAAGGTTTGCGGATTTTCTTGGTTATTCGCTTTCCGCAGAGTATAATGGTGCATATTCTCAAAATTTAAAACTTCTTCTTGACTTTAAATCTTGAGCAAGTACAATAAAAAACGTAGCTAGCATGAGTTACAAACCGAATAACTAGCCGCAATAGCTCAGTTGGTAGAGCAAGGGACTGAAAATCCCTGTGTCCTTGGTTCAATTCCGAGTTGCGGCACCATTAAAAAAAAGACCTGTTGAAGGTCTTTTTTTGATAAATTATTTAAGTAAATCTTGTAATTAATTACTGATTGTTTATTTAGTTTGTTTTATATACAAGTTCTAAATTGTTTATGTCAACGAAGTCTTTATATGTATATGGAATATCAATATTTAATGTACTTTTATCTTCAAATACTTCAAGGGCATTTGAATTAATAAAGCTGTCATCAAGTTTTATAATGTATTTGCCGGGTTCTATGCCCGAAAAGTAGAATCTTCCCTGCTTATCTACTGTACTATAGGCAATTTCTTCATTGTTCTCGTTATTGATTACAATTATAAAATCAGTTATGTTTTTAGTCCTGCCAAAATCATCAATGATTTTAAGGCTTCCTGTTATATTACCGACGCAGCTTTTTAGCGGAAATTCTATTTTTGAGGTTTTCTTTGGGTCAATTCTTACTATTTTTTCATTGGTGATTCCTTTTTCCTGATACAGCGTTGCGTTTAATTTATCAGTACCAATTTTTACTCGGTAAATTCCAGCTTCTGTGCCCGGGGGAATAACTTTTCCGTTTCGTTTTGTATATGATTCTTTGTTTACCCAGCTGCAGATAATAGGTACATCTTTGACCGGAATGTCTTCTTTGTCATAGTTCCCGTTTTTGTTTTTATCAATGAATGCTGTTATCTCTGCATATCCTCTGTTATCATCATTGTAGCCTACTAATTTTAGTCCGGAAGGCAGTACTGCCAGTGTATCGTTTAATACAAGGTTTATTGAATGACGGGAGCTCATTGGCAGGTACATATTGTTTATGATGTATCCGCCCATTTGGTTATATTGATAATTAATATTTATTGTCCGTCCTGATTTTGTTCGGTAAGCAAGATTTGCGGAAAAATCAAATCCGTTGTCTGATCCGCTGTATTTATATCCTGTTCCAAGGCTTAATGTTACTCTTTTTATCTCAGGAAATGTGTATCCGAATTTGAGCATATTATATTTATTGTCCTGGCTGGAATAGTTATATTTGACGATATCATGACCGAGCGAAATTGCTCCGAAATTTTTGGGCAGTCTGTAGTCGGCTTTTAGATATACCGTAGAGTATAGTGACTTAAATCCTGTATTTTCGGATAAATTTTCTTCGTAATCTGTTTGATAATTGCTTTCGGATTTCCCGGCTTGGAGTTGTAAATTGTTTTTTATCCTCTTTGATAAATTTAAATCGTAATAGTAACTTCTGTTCTTTGCTATTGAGTTGCTTCCTTCTCTCCCGTTAATATTGAAGCGGAAATCTGCAAATCTTTCAAAACTTTTTCTGGCTCCAAAACTGTATTCATTGAAGTTTATTAATCCGCCATCAAATCGTTTATCTGCGTTTGAAAAATATTTTTTGAAGCTTCCGTCAATTCCGCAATTATTTCCTGCAAGGTTCCCCCGTATAAATATTCCGGTTCTGTCATTTATGTAGCTGCCATCGCTTCCTGCAAGATAAAAATCCGGAGAGGTATTAAACACTCCTGCTTTGAGATTGTATTTATTTTTTGTATATTCTGCCTGTGCAGTGAGTGTGTACCCGGGTTTTTGGCTGCTATTTGAATGACTTATGTCTTTTACTGTACTTATTCCCAATGAAGTTTTATATTTTAAATTGTCATTTTTGATATATTCGATTGTGTTCAAATTGCTAATACCTTCTAAATTATTGGGGTTTTTCCAGGTACCGGAGGTCAAAAGTGCATCTGTTGAATAAATGCTTTGCCAGATTGAATTTTGGGGTCTTGAGTAAATTTTGTCAATAATTACTTTAGAATCCAATTTGAGATTGTCTTTAAGTCCATATTCATATTGAGCTCCTGCGACAAGCTTTTTTGTATTCATTTCGTAAATATAGCCGTTTGTGTTAAATAGCTTGTTGTTAAACCCGGTTACACCTGCAAAAGCTGTGTACTTTTTTTGTTTTGTTTCCGGCATATTTTCATATTTTTTATACTTTTGTTTATATATGGTTTTGGTTGAACCATCAGCTTTAAGCTCGTCTATTCTTATAGATTTTGGCTTTGTATTAAGGTATAAGTTGCCTAACGAGTAATAGCCGTCGTATGTCGACAGTGTTGTGTACTCCTTGTCGTCAACAAATACTTTTACAAGACTGTCTTTTGAAACATACCCGTTTAAATCCCTATAACTCTTTTTTCTTGTGGGATAATTGCTTAATTGGAGACCAAGCATTTGGTTTGCAATTGTGTAATCCTCATCTTTTATCCCTCTTACTTTGCCAAGTTCATAATCTATCCCTTTATATTGGTTATGATAGTTAAATCCTAAGCCTCCAAATGAAAATAATTCTCCTTTATAGTTATATGTATTCAGGTCAATGTTTAAATCTCCGCCGAAAGCTTTTCCTTTGAGAATAATTTGTGTGTTGTTATTAAAAAAGATGTTTTTTTTCGTATTTTTAGAATCGTTTAAAAAATAATTAGATATTGAATCGCTCATTGTGTTGTTATTCAATGAGATTGAATTAAATTGAATTTGTTTTTCTTTTTCCGGAGCTGCAACATTTGTATATGCCCTGAATTTTTTTTGTTCATCTACGGGGCTTTCTGTTTCGGAGCGTAAAACTGTGAGTGATTTTTCAGTAACAGCTTTTAACGATAAATCATTTTTATCGGTTATAAGTTCAGCTTCAAAAATTGAACTAAGGCTTTTTTCATTACAAAAATATTCGTCTTTAACCTCTTCCATCAACCCTTCTTTTAAATAATAGTTTTTATTATCTGATATTTTTTTACCGTCATATTGTATATAATTTTTGCCAATACGTCCTGTTTTACCTTCAGATGTTTTAAAATCTATTTCTTTTGTAGAATGATTTGTTTTCACCTGAACTTCAAAAATTTCTGATAGCTGTTTAAACGGTAGCAGTATTTTTTCTCCGTCAACGAGCAGGAGTTCAATGTCGTAATATGCTGTATCGTTTATGTTTATATATGAAATAATGGTTTCTGTTTTTTTTACAGCAAGACAATACTGGTTAAAAAAACATAGCCATATTAGTATATATGGTAATAACCGTTTAAATATTTTTCTCAATTTTATGGGTTTCTGTTTGCGGTAAATGTAACTACTGCTTGGTAAATTCCTGCTCTGTCATTATTTATGGAATATGTATTGCTGAGTGGTACGACTCCTAAAGTTTGGGCAATTGTTCCGCTATTAGCATTTCCTGTTGTTATGATATAACACAGTCCTCCGTATGCGGGATTATTTGTAAGTGTCGCGGAAGCTAAATTATTAAGTGTGTTTGTAATGGGATAAGCTATTACGTTGGCATTGTTTGCAGATACAGGGACTCCGCTTTTTATATCATTTACAGCTGTTGCTGTCGGATATAGTGATGATGTGTTGTTGCCTAAAAGTATGTATCCTTGAGTTGAAATTTGAGTATATGCATTAACCGCAGTACCCCCGGTTGTCAAAATTGATGCTTGCATTACATAAGTATATTTGTCATCTGTGCCGTTTGTTTGTAGTTGAAATGAAGCTGAAGGGGCTGAAGAATTACCTGTTGCAGGATCGATAGTACCGTGGGCTGCTGCCGTATTAATTGCTGTGACATTTACGGCAGCCGGTACATTTGTTATTATTGTTTGTTGAAAGCTGGTTGAAGCATAGCAACAAGGTATTAGTAAATTGAATAATATGAATAAATTTATGAAATTTTTCAACCGATTATCCTTACAAACTTGTTGATGTGAGTGTCATTACAGCCTGGTATGTTCCTGCATTGTCCAGGAAAGAATAAGTGTTTGTATATGGGGTTGTGCCGGTTGTTGTGGTTGCAACTGTTGTTCCTCCCTTTACAGTTACGTTGTATTGATTCTTTGTAGAATCATAAGTGGCAGTGCCGGTATTGTCCAGTGAAACGCTGGCAATAGGATATGCAATTGCGTTTGCGTTATTTGCGGCTACAGGTGTTGTAGTTTTACAATCTGCAATAGCGGCTGCTGTTGGTTGTTTGCCTGATGCGGTGTTTGAAAATACTACATAAGTTTGTCCGCCTTGTTGGAATAGAGCATTTACATTACCGGCTGCACCGGTGGTATTCCCTTGAAGATAAAGTTGTTGATTATCTGTATTTAAATTGATTTGGAACTTTGACACTAAGGCTGCTGTTAAGCTTCCCGTATCGGGAGCAATTGTTGTAGTTGTCACTGCTCCTGTTGTGATTGCAGTAATATCCAGGTATGTTCCAAGTGTAGCTTGAAGTGTTTGGCTTGCAGTATTTGACAGTGCATAAGACGCATTCATTGTTGCAATAATTGCAGGTAATACCAGTAGGCCTGTTAGTTTTTTGTTGATCATTTCTCCTCCTTTTTAATAATATTAAATTAATGGTTTTTGGGTATTTTCTATTGTAAATTTGTTTTCCTTTATTAAATTTTTAAGTTTACCTTTTTCATCCGAATAGTTAAGGATTAAGCGTATTGTATATTCTCCGGATTCAGTAATGTTTTCTATAGGGATTTCTTCGTTTGTGTATAAAATACTGTTAGAGCCGATAACATTACTTTTTATAGGGTATTCTTTAATTAGTTTTTTATCTTTTATTATTTGAGCTTTTCCTGAGTATCTGACTTTGCTGTTGCCTTCGGATATTATTTTTAAGGCAGCTTTTATTTCATTTTTATTTTTTTCTATATTTAATGTGTCAATTTTTGCGCATTTTACAAAATGCCCTTTATCAACATAAACCGGAATTCCGACTCGGGTTTTAATTAGCAGTTTTGTTTGAACATCTCTTTGTCCGGAAGGTAAAAATAATTCTTTTGCTGCAACATCTTCTAAGAATAGCACCATTCTGGATTCTCCATCCGGCAATCCTTTTAAATTTGTGATTGTCAGGCGTACTTTTTGCGGCTTTCCGTTTTGGAGTGTGAATTCATTTGGTACATATCGGACATTTTTTATTAATGAATCCTCCTCATCTAAGTTTTCGTAAATATCCATAGTTCCGGTTTGAGAGATTTTAAAGTATTCGGAATAAACTTTAAATCTTATAGTTTCATTCTTGTTTCCTTGGACATCAAATGATGTTGTAAGATAGTTATTCCGGACATTATTAGTGTTCAATTCTAATATTGTCGGTGTAACTTTTATTGCTGCGTGGGATATTGTAAAATTCCCGGTGATTAGTATTATAAATAATGCGTAAGCTGCTTTTTTCATTAGTTGTCTCCCTGTTGAATTGTAAATGTTGCATAGTTGTTATATGAGCCTTCATTCATATATGTACCTGTATTATTTTTTAGGCGATACTTCAAGTTGATAAAATCTGTGGTATATGTGCCGGAAACAGGGGTGGTAACTGTGGCATTTCCTCGGGCAAGTTCATATTGCTGATTTGGCAGTATTTGAGTTTCGGAGCTTATGTAGTTTGAGACATTTGAAGATGCGCCTGTTATTAAAAAATAATAGTTGGCAGGTAGTGTTCCCAGTCCTGATGTGTTCATAATAAGTTTCCATTTCCCGTTTGACTTAATATTAATTTGTGATGTTGTTGCATTATCTACAATGGCATTATGATCAAAAACATTAGCAGGTGTCAGGGTAATGTTTACCGGGTTAGTTACAGTTGAAATCTCTTGCGTATATGGTACTGTAAAACTCAAGTTGTAAACAGTACTGTCAGGAGTTAGAAGAGTGTTAGTATCAACCTGGAGCCTTGTTGTGTAAGTTCCCGGGGGAAGTACTCCGATATTTTTTATAGTACAGTTGTAATTTTCAATGTGCCCCAATATGGTTATCTCCAGATTGAAGATTGTTGTTACCTGTGTGTTGTAATTCATCTGAAATTCGTTTGTTCCATCATTTAGGTAAAGCTGAGATACCGGAATTTTGTAATTAGGATCAGATGTGTTTGTTATGTACTCGTCAAGTGCTTTTATTTTTATCGTTAATAAGAGTGCCAGTAATGTTGTAACATTTACCTGAATCGGGGTAGAAATATAGGTTGAATTTATTGTAGCATTACCGGTGCTTCTGACGGTTACCCCGCAATCCCCTTTGTTAAATGATGATACTATTAAAATTATAAAAATTATTAGTAGTTTTTTCATTTAGACCTCAACAAGAATAATTTATATTTGCTTAAAATAATTTTGTATTAGTCTTTTGTATTTTGGCTCGGTTAGATATTTTATAGTAACTTGTATATTGCAAATTTTAAAAACTGTTAATAAAGTTGTTATGATTATGATTGAAAATAAATTAATGCTATTTTTACTTACGATATCGTTTTTTTTTATTGGGCAAGATGCATATTGTGCACAACGCTCTTCTCAAGTTTTATCGACATCTCTTCCGCAAGTTATGGAAATCGAGAAAGTTGTTGTTGAAACAGCTGAATATAAAAGAGATGAACCTATGCCAAATATGAAAATTAAGCATTCTCAGAGTACTTCACCAAATGATATAATACTCAGACTGAGTCCGGTAAAGGTTCAAATTCGTACAAATTCATCTACTCCGATAGTAGTTAATGCAAAGTTTAAGGAATTGAAGCATAAAAATAATGAATTTGACTTTAATCCTTCAAATCTATCTATCCAGCCGGCTTCTATTACAATAAATGATCCTTATGATCATGTGATTACCGATGTGTTTACTCCTTTTGTAAATGTTAAGCCTGATACGGTTGTCGGACATTACCGCGGTTCAATTCTTTTTACATTAGGTGCAATATGAAAAAAGTATTATGTTTAATCCTTATATTTAATTTTCTGTTTGCAGAAGCCGTACTTGCCAGTCCGCAAACAAGTGATAATTCCTTTGAAATTCCAATTGATAGCGTTCCTCCCGGAGATGCGGCAGGGGGGAAGTCAGGTGGTTTGAGCTCTGGTGCTGTTACTGCAATTACATTAGGCTCAGTTTTTGGCGGAATTGCTGCAATTGGAGGCCTAGGCTGGTATCTTTCCGGTAAAAGCGGTTTGGCAAGCGGGTTTGCTTGCGGGTGTAACTCTCCGTATTCTACTATTAAGATTGATGATTATCTGATTTTAGGAAAGCTAAAAAAAGATAACTGCGAAAATAAATATCTGATAAAAGCTTTTGAGTATATTAACCCAGAAGAGGAAACCTCTAAAAAGTATCTGGTAGTACCTGATTTAGATATAAAAAGCAAATCATATAATACAATATTTTTTGACTTGCCTTTATCGGATAATTTGAATAAGGTTAAAATAATTCAGGTTTCAGATCCTTTTACTATGAAAAGCAGCTTACCCAGTATTAACTCAAAAATCATTCTAAACCCTAAGAGTAAAGATTCGTATGAACTACCTACAACTGTTGATGAAGGTGATTTTGAAAATGGTATTTTAATTAAGAGGGGTATTATTTCTAAATATGGAGATAAAACAGCTGTTTTGATTACAGAAAATAGAATGAATCATTCAAAAGTT
>URYF01000029.1 GCA_900551965.1 uncultured bacterium | reverse complement strand
AAACAGGTTAAAATCAGCTCCGGAATTATTTGTTACTTTAAACTCTGTCCCACTCTGAATATCAATCCCGCCGGAAATCATATTGTTAACTGCAGAATTTTCGGCAATATAATTCAACACACCTTCTTTTATAATTGTACCGACTTTTATATTGTCATTATTAACACCTGCCTGAACAATATTATCAGTGTTTAAACCTGAATTATCACCTTTGAGAATTAAAGTACCATTACCGAGTTTTTCAACAACTCCGGCACCTGATATAAGATTACCGTTATTATTTACAGTAAATGAATTTCCTTCTGATATGTCAAAATCAAGAGCTGCACCGCCGGATATTTCTGTCTTAGAATTTTCACCAAAGAAAGTATCCCCTGCTGAATTTATATCAACAGTTAATGTACCCTCTTTAACATTAGCAGAACCGCTGAATTGCGAATTCTTTCCGGTCATTATTAAATTACCGGCGCCGGTTTTATTAAATGTTGCACCGGTATCAGTTGATGCTAAAGATTTGATATTATCAACATCAGAGTTTTCAAAATTCAAAACCCCATTAGAAGATATTTGCGTAATTCCGCCAATATAGCTTCCGCCATTTGATTGTGTATAATTAACAGCACCATCATTTATTTGCAATAATCCTTCAAAATCTTTATTAATCCCACTCAAATTCAAAGCAGCGTCACCGGCTTTAGCAAAAATACCTTTTCCTGCAAGACCGCTTGAAATAATGTTGCCGGCATCACCTGTTGTATAATTAATTATTCCTGATTCAGTAATATAAATATCATTTGAGATGGTATTATTTTTGTTATTTTCAAAGTTTGAATTGATTATATCTACTCCGGAATTTGCATATATTGCACCGCCTAAAGAATCTGAAATATTTCCGCTAAAATCAGAATCTTTAATTATCACAGATTGAACATTTTCAATATCAAAAGCCCCGCCGTTTCCTGCAGAATGATTATTTTTAATATTAACCCCTGAAACAACTATATCTGACGTTCCGTTATCTGCATATAATACAGAACCGCCTTTGATAAGCTGGTTAGTTCTGTCTGCATCCTGAATTGTCAGATTTTGAAGAGTGAAATTAGTGTTATCTTCTGTAATTTCAAAGAATGAACCCTTATCAGAATCACTGCCGTTTCTCTTTCCTGAAATTACACTTGAATTCTTATCCTTACCGGTTACTGTAAAATCTCCGGCAAAAGTTGTTTCAAGGTCTTTATCAATATAATAGGTATTTGAATTAACAACACTGAAACCGCGGACACCGCTATAATTGTTCATTTTTTTCAATGAATTTGAATCAGCTTCTTTTTGTCCTATAAATTTTATAGAATCATATACAGAAGAAGTTTCAATTGATTTATCCGCCTCAATACTGTATTCATAAACATTTGTTGACCAATCCGCAAGGGTTAATGTACCATCTTCAGGAACATCTATACCAACAGAACCTGTACCGTTTTTAATAACTTGAATAGTTTTAGTCTTGTCAGGAGTTGAAAAAATACCGTTATCATCAATTATTGCAAGCCCTGATATTTTAAACTCACCGCTGCCGCTTGCAATATTAAGAGTATCACCCCCGAGAGTTTCACCCAAAGACACATCAAGTGTTAAATTTGACTTATCAACATTCAAATTACTAAACAAATAATCCGATGTATTTATATCGTTATTCATCAGTTTAAATTCAGAATTTTTGAAAGTATATTTTGCTCCTGAAAAATCTGTAACTCCGACAGAAGGTGTAATTGATGAATTATTCAAAATAATATTGTTACCTTCAGAATTATTTAAAATTCCAAGCAGAATATCCGCATTAGAAATCATTGCAGTGGCATTCGAATTTGCATTCACAAAGTTCAAATTAGAATTTGAAGCATCAAGAGTTAAGCCGGAACCACCGCGAGCAACATAATCCAACACAGCATTCTCATAAATATTTGATTTAAAATCAAAATCCTTTGCATTTGCACTCTTGCTAAGAACCTTTAGAGTTCCCTCATAAATTTCAGCCACCCCGCCATTGAAATTATAATCTTCAATAGTTAATGTACTGTCGCCTAATTTTGCCAATGTACCGGCATTTGTTAGGTTATTTATAGAACCCCCAGATTCCGCAATATAATTTAAAGCGGCACCATTAGAAATATTTGTATTACCGTTAACAAAAGAAGTTGTTCCTTTTTTAGTGAAAGTTAAAGAACCTTGTTTTATGTTTAAATCACCTGTAAAAGAGTCATTCGTACCGGATAGGGCAAAATCCCCGGCACCAATTTTATCAAACTGAGCATTATTTGTTTCAGACGAAATATTTCCACCCTTCTGCCCTGCTTGAGAATTTGTATCAACAGTAAGTTTAGTACCGTCAGAAAGATTAATTTTAGCCTGAGGACTGAAAAATCTGGAATATTCATCTTCTGCAGTATAGCTCAATTCTCCATCAGAGACATTAACAGTACCTGTATAGCCGGAATTATCACCGGTAGAATTTAAAATACCGTTACCGGTTTTGTTAATAACTGAAGAATTATCCTCAGAAGACAGATTACGAATATTATCAGAAGAACTGTTTTCGATATTAAGCTCAGTATTACCGGCTAACTTCACACTTCCACCGACAAAACTTCCGCCATTTGATTGTACATAATTTACAATCCCGTCATTTATCAGCATTGAGCCTTCAAAATCTTTATTGACTCCGCTTAAATTCAAAGCTCCCGTACCGCTTTTAGCAAAAACACCTTTTCCTGCCAAACCACTTGAAATAGTGTTGCCGCTGCTTCCCGTTGTAAAATTAATATTGCCGTTTTCAGTTATATAAATATCATTTGCAATATCCTGATTTTTATTATCTTCAAAATTTGAATTAATAATACCGATATATGAATTTGTATAAATAGCACCGCCTAAAGAATCTGAAGAGTTTCCGCTAAAATCAGCATCTTCTATTATTACAGATTGGGCATTTTCAATATCGAAAGCTCCGCCGTTTCCAACAGAATGGCTGTCTCTGATATTAACATTATCAACATTTATAAAGGCATTAGCACTATTTGCATAAATAACAGACCCTCCTCTTGTAGCCTGAACTCTATCTGCATCTTGAATAGTAACATCAGAAAGATTTAAAGTCGTAGATTCAGCATCTGTTAACTCAAAAAACGAACCTTTTTCATCACCAACACCGTTGCGCAGACCTGAAATTATACTTTCATCAGCAGAAATACCTTTTACTGTCAGTGATCCTTTTTCAGTCTTTTCTAAATCTTTATCTATATAATATACAGAAGCTCCATCAACAATTGAAAATCCTCTATCTAAAGCCGCAGTATAATTATTCATTTTCTTTAACGAATTAGCATCAGCCGCCTGTTTTCCAACAAAATCTATAGCATCATAAACAGATGAACCTGCAGTCATACCTGCTTTAATATCATATTCATAAACATTTGTAGACCAGGCAGCGAGTGTTAAATCATCCGGATCTGCAACACTTAAACCTACACTGCCGTTTGTATTTTTAATTACTTGTACAGTCTTTTTATTTGTACCTTCAGGGAACATACCGTTATCCTCAAGAATAGAAAGAGCAGTAAGATTAATCGTACCGTTTCCGTTAACTATATTTAAAATATCACCGGACGGAGTTTCCCCTAAAGAAACATCCAGAGATAATTTTGCATTATTCAATGTCAAATTATCAAAAGTATAAGAATTTTTAACAGCATCCATCAAATTCAAAGTAGTATTATCAAGTACTATATTATTTTTGAAATGAGATGTGCTGCCTGGTTTTATTACAGTATTGGCAAAATTTATGGTATCACTCGGGTTGAAAGTTGAAAAATCAGTGTTTAAAATATATGAAGAAGCTTGGTTTCCGCTAAACACTAACGTATTACCGGTTCCGTCAGATTGCATAAATCCGCCGTCTATAGAAGTTTCACCTGCACCGGCATTATAGTTAAATGTCCCGCCATTTTGTAAAGCTAAATTTGAAAAACTGCCACTGCCAAGTGATTTAGCCCCATCTTTAGCATGATAAACAAGTTCACTGTTGTTAATATCTACTGAAGTATCAGAAGAAAAGAAAATATCTGTAGAATCTTCATTAAATGTGAGAGTTCCCTGATTAATCTGTACATTTCCGCTAAAACCTGAATTATCTCCAACCAGATTAAGATTTCCATCACCTGTTTTAATAAACTGCGCAGAAGTTGAATTTGATTTAACATTACCGGCAGATTGAGAATCCCCTGCTGCTGATGAAATATCAAACATTATTTGAGAATTATTATTTAAAATAATAGTGGAATTTGTTAAAAATTTATCATTAATATCATCCGCACTATATTTTATAGCACCTGAATTTGCAATAATTTCACCGGTCAAAGAAGAATAATCACCATTAAGATTCATTGTATTTGTACCGGATTTGATAATTCTTGCAGAATAGCCTTTAGTATTGATACTTGTCGGAGTAAAATTAAAATCATTATTTAAATCATATTCAACCCCGCCCAAATCACCGGCTATTTGAACAACACTCTGATTGAGAGAAGGCGCATCACCCTTGTAAGTTAATACCCCGTTAGATCCAACATTAACATTTCCTGAATAACCGGAACTATTGATATCAGCCATAACAAGATTTCCGCCGTCTTTAATATTTATGTTAGCTGAAGTATCTGCAGATGCAATCCCGCTTCCAATTGTTACAGCATTACCTTGCTCAACATTCATTACACTGTTTTGCGCAAAATAAATATCATTAGCTTCAGACCCTTGAGTGTTGCCAGAAAAGCTTGTTCCGCTTATATTTATGGTACCTGCATTATATATCGCTCCACCATAAGCATTTCCTGCAGCAGAAACCGTTTTATTGCCAGTCAGATCCGAATCTTTAATATTCAATGTCCCAGTATTATAAATCGCTCCACCTAAGGCATTACCGGAAGTCCCCAAGCCCCGATTAACATTTGCAGTATTGGATGCAATTGAACTGCCTACAATAGTTAGAGTACCATTTAAATTAGCTATTGCTCCACCATGGCTGTTTCCAGTAGCAAAAATAAGTGGCGAAATAGTAGATTCAGAATTTTTTATATTCACGTTATTTAAAACAGCAGTTGAGTCAGTAAGGAATAAAACACTACCGGCAGTAGTGTCTGTCGCAAATATTTTAATTTCAGAAGCCTGAAAATTATCAAAAGTCAGATTGCTAATACTAAAATTTGCCCTATTAGAAAATTGGTATCCCTGATGATCTCCTCCATTAATCAAATGCTTATTCAAATGATTATCACCTGACATTTCAACACCAATTGCATTTGAAATAGCAGGCAGGTTACTACTCATTTCAATATCGCTAACTATATTCAATACTGCACCGTCTGTGTAGTTCGAGCTATTTTGCAGACCGGCGGAATCACTAATATCAATAGCTTTTGCACTGTTTGCAAATGATATACTCCCTGCTACAACTGCACACGTTAAAGCTAATCTTAATATATTTTTATTTACACAAATCTCTCTTTTCATCTTCATCCTTCATTTTCCTAATTACAGCTTCTGAAAACTCAACCGCTATAACCCCATATTATTACATATATAATAACTCAAAATGAGTCCATTTGGCAACAAAAAATTATATACAAACCTAATACCCAAAAACCCAAATATAAGTTTACTTAACCACCAATTTCAATCGGATAAATTTTTACAAAAAGTAATATTAAGCATAACACACTGAATTATAAACAAAAAGCCGAAAAGAATTCCTTCCCGGCTTTAATAAATGTAACTTTTACACTCAATCTATTGAACCTCTGACACCGTAGCAAAACGAAAATCTTTTACCCAAACATCAAAACCACCTTCCATAAGCATAACCGGATAACCATACTGCGCAATATTCAAACAAGCATTATCCCCTAAATGGCACTGCTGATTGTAACAATACACTATAGTAATCTCATCTTTCGAAAGTTTATCAAGGTTTGCATCGATTTCATCTTTCGGTATGGAAATCGCACCGGGAATATGAGCAATCTCATAATCTGCAGCCGTCCTGACATCAACAACTCTGACTCCACCCTTTTCCATAAAGTTTTTAAGTTCAACCGGACCAAGCGTATATGCAAGCTTTTCAATAAAATAATCCTGAGCCTCTACAGTATTTAAGCGAGTTTGTTTAATTTTTTCATTCATAAAAATTTATCCTTTCTTTTTAACAAAGAAAGGATATTATTAATTTAAGATTTCAACCTCCGCAATTTGGGGTAATCGCATCAGTTATTTTGGGGTAAATGAAAAGAGTTAAGTCTTTCAAATGATTTCACTATGCCATATAAGGTAAGTGAATATATGTTGATTCGGTTTGGGCTGCACGTCTTTTAGGCGTACATAGTATATTATAAGCCTTTGCAATATTATATCCGATAGCTTTGATAGGATTTGATTGAACCATATCAGCTTTTCTGGTTTCGTGTAAATCTTTTTCAAAATTAATTCTTGAGTTAGGTTTTTTATCTAAAGACATAACGCCTACTTTTGAATTTAAGTTGTTTAATTGACTTTCGCCAAAAGATATATATTTTTTATTATAAGTATTAACTCTTACAGGATTTATTGTTAACATCGTGTTACCTCCTTTTGGATTAAGTGTTCGTTTAACACTTCATTTAACACTTTCACTATAAACTATAAAAATAATTTTGTCAACCCCTATTGTAAACATTTATTAAGCAGGCTCAAATCCAGATTTAACAATACCTTGAGGATAAAGTGCTAAAAGTACACTTATTACTATATTTCAGCTGCTATGTCCTTAGTAATTAATTCTTTAGAATTGGTTTCCGAACAAATTTAAAATCCCCCATCCGGACTATATTATTACCAAGGTGGCTAATTGCTATAATTGTACAAATCACGTTTAATAACTAATATAGAAAATCTTTTTCATACTTCCAGCTATTCTTAATTCCAACGAGCCTCCCAGAGGCTCTTTTCTTTGTCCTCGGCCGGACGGGGCATCATGCCACCAATTACCTTGAGTTTTGGATTATTTTGGTCTTTCTCCCTCGCCCTATGGGAGAGGGCTGGGGTGAGGGATCAGACGACCTGAGCCTCTCTTGAGGATGCAAACAATAAAAAACAACATGCTCAAATAAAACATAAAGAAATTATAAAGATTGTAAAATATACACTTGATTTCATGTAATCTTTACAATATAATGTAATTGTGATTTATTTCACAAATTATATAATCAAGCAAATCTATAATATAATAATTAAGATGCTGTGTTATAAAAAGGAGAAAAAATATGACAACAAAAAGCAAAAAGACTGTTGAAAACTTGGAAAAGACTCTAAACAAGTCTACCATTGTTGACAACGCAGAACAATTAGAATTTCTAATTGAAAGAGTTAAAAAAGCTCAAAAACTTTATGCAGATTTTAGCCAAGAACAAGTTGACAGAATCTTTAAAGCGGCTGCTACAGCTGCTGACAAAGCTCGTATTCCTCTTGCAAGAATGGCTGTTGAAGAAACAGGCATGGGTGTTTTAGAAGATAAAATCATCAAAAACCACTTTGCATCAGAATACATTTACAACAAACACAAAGATGCTAAAACTTGCGGCATTATCAATGAAGATAAAGCTAACGGTATTAAAACAGTTGCAGAACCTCTTGGTATTTTGGCAGGTATCGTACCTACAACTAACCCAACTTCAACTGCAATTTTCAAATCTTTAATCGCGTTAAAAACAAGAAACGCTATCATCTTCTCACCACACCCTAGAGCAACAAAATGTACTATTGAAGCTGCTAAAATCGTTTTAGAAGCAGCAGTTGCAGCAGGTGCTCCGGAAGATATTATCGGCTGGATTGACGTTCCATCTATTGAACTTTCAAGCGCTTTGATGA
Organism: uncultured bacterium; assembly: GCA_900551965.1. GTDB lineage: Bacteria > Cyanobacteriota > Vampirovibrionia > Gastranaerophilales > Gastranaerophilaceae > Zag111. The sequence continues at coordinate 9,669 of URYF01000029.1, read as the reverse complement.
AACACCCTAACATTGATTGTATCTTGGCTACAGGCGGTCCTGGTATGGTTAAAGCTGCATACTCTTCAGGCAACCCGGCTTTAGGTGTTGGTCCCGGTAACGCTGCAGCAGTTATTGACGAAACTGCAGATATTAAAATGGCTGTTTCTTCAATCCTTATGTCAAAAACTTTTGATAACGGCATGATTTGTGCTTCAGAACAATCAGTTGTTGTTGTTGACAGCATATATGAAGAAGTTAAAAAAGAATTCGTCTACAGAGGCGCTTACTTAATTAATGAAGCTGAAGAAAAGAAAATGATCGATCTTCCGTTCATCGACCCTAAACGTGGTACAGCTCACCCTGACATCGTTGGTCAAAGCGCTCACAGAATTGCAGAATTATCCGGATTTAAAGTTCCTGAAACTGCAAAAATCTTATTAGCAGAAAGACCTTCTGTAGATTGGAACGATCCATTCTCAAGAGAAAAATTATCTCCGGTGTTAACAATGTACAGAGCTAAAGATTTTGAAGAAGCAACTGAAATGACTTATGAATTAGTATCAAAAGGCGGAGCAGGTCACTCTGCAGACCTTTACACAGATACAAGAAGTCAGGAAAGAGTAGACAAGTTTGCGGAAAGAATGCCTGCTTGCCGTGTTTTAATCAACTCACCATCAGCTCAAGGCGGTATCGGTGACTTATTTAACTTCAAACTAGAACCATCATTATCACTTGGCTGCGGTTCTTGGGGTAAAAACGCTGTTTCCGGTAACATCGGTGTTGAAAACTTATTGAACTACAAAACAGTTGCTGAAAGGAGAGAAAACATGTTATGGTTTAAAGTTCCTCAAAAAATCTACTTTAAACGTGGTGCTATTGACTTAGCTTTACGTGAATTACAAGGTAAAAAACGTGCATTTATCGTAACAGACAGATTCTTATTCAATTCAGGTGCTGTTTATAATATTACTAACGTATTAGACGAAATCGGTATTGATTATCAAATCTTCTTTGATGTTAAACCGGATCCGACTCTATCTACAATTAACCAAGCTATGGAAATGATCAGACCTTACGAACCGGATGTAATCATTTCATTAGGCGGCGGTTCTCCAATGGATGCTGCTAAGATTATGTGGTTATTGTATGAACAACCTGATACAAACTTTGAAGATATCGCTATGAGATTCATGGATATCAGAAAAAGAATTTGTTCAATTCCTGAATTGGGTAAAAAAGCTACTATGGTTGCTATCCCTACAACTTCAGGTACAGGTTCAGAAGTTACACCGTTTGCAATTATTACAGATGACGAAACTCACGTAAAATATGCAATCGCTGATTATGCACTAACTCCAAATATGGCAATCGTTGACCCTAACTTCGTTGATGGTATGCCAAAAGGCTTGACTTCAGCTTCTGGTATTGATGCTCTCGTTCACGCACTTGAAGCTTATGTATCTTGCATGGCTACAAACTTCACTAACTCAAATGCTTTAGAAGCAACTAAGTTAGTATTCAGATATCTTGAAAGATCTTACAAAGAAGGTGCTAACGATCCTATGGCAAGAGAAAAAATGCACTATGCTGCAACTATCGCAGGTATGGCTTTTGCTAACTCATTCTTAGGATTATGCCACTCAATGGCTCACAAATTGGGTGCTATGTTCCACGTACCTCACGGTGTTGCTAACGCATTACTTATCAGACAGGTTATCAAATACAACGCAGTTGATTGCCCTAAAAAACAAGCAATCTTCCCTCAATACAAATTCCCTAATGCAAAAGCTAAATATGGTCAAATTGCAGACGAATTAGGCTTGGGCGGAAAAACTGACGACGAAAAAGTTGAATTGTTGATTGCTGAAATCGATAGATTAATGAAAGCAGTTAATCTTCCAAATTCAATCAAAGACTTCGGCGTATCTGAAGAAGATTTCAACGCTAAGTTAGATGAAATGGTTGAATTGGCATTTGACGACCAATGCACAGGTGCTAACCCTGCATACCCTCTAATGACAGACATCAAACAAATCTATCTTGATGCATTTGAAGGTGTTGTAAGAGATTACTACCCGGCAGCTAAAAAATCAAAATAATCTAATTTTGATATAAAATAAAAACAGACGATAGAAATATCGTCTGTTTTTTGTTTATAAATCCACTCAAAAGAACGCTACCTTATAAAATTAGTACGTTGAACTTCTTCTTTTTCCGGAGCTTGGATACCTGCATCTTTTGCAGCTTGCTGACATTTCAAAAGCCATGCCATATTTTTAGCTAAAATTTGCATAATCTGCATCCCTTCTTTATCTTCTTTTATTTCTTCCGGAGTATTTCCGTGAACCATGTTCCAATATCTGGAAGAAACAACAGGCATTTCATTTATCATAAAATATTTATTTAATTGATCAAGTGTTGCAGTAGTACCTGCTCGCCTTGCACTAACAATTGCAGCACCCGGCTTATGTCTGAACACACCCTGTTTTGAACCGGCATAAAAAGCTCTGTCCAAAAATAATGCGGCAATACCGCTTGCTGATGCGTAATGAACAGGAGAACCTAAAATAATTCCATCGGCTTCTTTTGCTTTTTCAACAAATTCATTGACTTTATCATTAATAACACATCTACCAAGTTTAACACAAGCGCCACAAGCCTTGCACGGCACAATAGGCTCTGTTCCTGCATAAAAAATCTCACTTTCAATACCTTCTTGATTTAAAACTTTTGTGATTTCTTCCAATGCGGCATTAGTACAGCCTTTTTGGCGCGGAGAACCGTTAAATAATAAAACTTTCATTCAAAACTCCTTTCATCTTCTCACCCCTAAAATATCATAAAAAATGACCGGATACAAAACCGGCCATTTTTCTTTTATCTTGTTCTTCCACTTGACGAAGCTGATACAGCCATAACTTTTTTCTTTTTCTTTTTAGATTCGATTATACTATCCATATTAAATCTTGAAAGCTTTCTGTCAGCTTTATCATCTGTTGTAGTTGTATTATTCAAATTAGCATTAACTGCTGCTGAGGCTGACATATTTGTAATATCAACTTCTTCGTTTTCTTCTGTTTCTTGATTTTGAGGCTCAACTTCAGGTTCTGCATTATTTTCCTGAGTATTATCAATATCTTCTTTTTCAGATTCTTTAATCTCTTTGTCTGTATCTTGAACATCTTTATCGGCTTCTTTATGAGCGGAAAGAGCAGATTTTACCGTAGATTCAGATTCATTTGAAGAATCACTTGCTGCAGCATTAACAATTAATCCCGCAGTACCAGTTGCTGTTGCAAAAGCTCCTGAAGACATTTCAAGAATACCTTTTGCAAGTGTCATCTCACCCAGTGCAAGCTGAGCCGCACCAACTGAGAAGGTAAACGGATTACTCATTAAACTGAGCCCTGAAATCATCATGCCGGTACCAATATTTGAATCAATTAAACCAACGGTAGAAGTCCCGATACCTACAGTTATAGTCTTTAATGAAACATCTGACTGATTTGAAATATTATTCTTGAATGATGAAATACCTTTATTTAAATCAGAAGTATTTTTCTTAAATTTACCAAGCTGCTGAATGCTGCTTGCAAGAGTTTTATTTACAACTGTTGTTGTTTGTTCATCAGATGCAATTGTTGTATCTAATTCTGTAGAAAGAGTATCCATTTTTGATTGTGCAGACTCTGCTTCCTCAGGAGTTTGTGCATTTTGCAAGGTGTTTTTGTAATTATCCATCTGTTGAGTTATTGATTGGGTAATAGCCTGCTTATTCTGATGAAGATTTTTTGCAATTGCGGATTCTTTTTCAATATTTTTTACTAAATTTTTACTTTTTTTAGTTTCTGCAATTAGTGAATTATTAAGCCCGTCAATTTCAGCTTTATTATTTTCCAAGTTTTTAGAAGCCTGAATGGTTGTAGCCGCAGCTTTCAATGAATTTACTGTTGTAAACTCTGAGGATACTGAATACCCGCTGTCTTTCTGTTTATCATCTTGTTTATTCGCAGAATTTCCGTTATCAGTACCGTTAGTTGCAGTATTGTCATCGGCAGCATTGCTTTCAGGATTCTGTTGAACTTGTCCGTCCTGAGATTCCGGAGTTGTTACTGGTTCATTTTCTGTTTTATCATCAGTTTCGGTTACAGTTTCAGGTTCAACCGGTTGATTTGCGGTATTCTCTTCTGCACCGGCAACAGAAGCTGTATCTTCGCTTTCAACAGTATTTTCAACTGTCTGCTCTGAATTTACTGCAGAATCAGTATTTGTAATTGTTTCTTGTACTTGATTTTGGTTTTCAGTATCTGTATTACCTGCAGAAGAACTGCTGTCTGTAGTATTTTCAGTAGCATTAACTTCCGTATTATCTCCAACACTTTTAGCAGATTCTTTAAATACCTGATTATTAGCTTTAAACATTCTTGCTGCTGATTTCAAAGAAGTTTTGGCATCAGAATTTACTTCAGATGCAACAGCTGAAGCAACTAAACCCACAGTACCTGTACCGGCAGCAGCAGCTCCGAATTTAAACTCTTTAAGACCTTGATTTTGCAATAATTGACCGGCGATTGTCATAGCAAGCCCGCTGGCATAAGTAAACGGACTGGTCATTAAACCTACGCCTGTTGAGAACATAGAATTTCCGACAGCAGTTGTTAAGAAACTTTTTGCAAATGTACCCATTCCGACAAACAAAGTTTTTTGGGCAACATCTTGAGCATTATTGTTTCTTTGGGTTAATTCACTGCTTTGTGCTGTTAATGTTTTTGAAACCTTTTGGCTTTTTACATTTGATAACAGCCCTTTTGAAAGTGACTTCTTAACCTTATCTTTAAGTTTTTGGTCTTCGCCATTGATTGCCAGAATATTATCAACAATGGTTTGTTTTTCATTTTCTTTATTATCTTTTGGCTGTTCAGCCTGAAGATTATTTTCTCCTTGAACTGCCTTTGTATCTTCTTGCTGCTGTTCAACTTCATTTTGTTTTTCTTCAGAATCAACAACTTCCTGAACTTTTGATTCTGTAGAACCTGTTTGAGCTTTACCTTGCAAATCTTCAAGCTGTACAAGGAATTCTTCTTCACGTTGAAGATTTTCTTCGTGTTTTTGACCTGCTTCCGCTGACTCTTTTGCAAGTTTTACAACATCATTTTGAGTTTTTTTCAATTCTTTTTTAAGAGATTTGTTTGAATTATGAACCCCTGTTTGTTTTGAAGTAAGATCAGTAGTTGATTGTACGGTTGTTGCAGCAGCTTTCATGGCATTATGAGCAGTAAATGAGATATCAACACCATATTGTTTAGTAGCTGATTCTTGCTGTTGTGATTTTTTATCCTGAGTTTCATCAGCGGATTTATCGAACTCTTCGCCCATGGCATTTTTAGTATTTTCTTCTGTTTGAGAAGCCGCAGCAGAATATTCAGATGCAAATTGATTAAGTTCGGCATTCTGACCATCATTAAGCTCAGAGGTAATATTATTAGAAAAAGATTCCAATTCAGTACCTTTTTCAATCGCAAGGTCTGCCATTTTTGCCCCTTGTACACCATAGGTTGTATCGCTTAATAACCCTTCATCGGTTATCCTGATACCGGTAGTAACATGCGGCAGCTGACCTTGGAAATAATTCTTCTCAAAATTACTCAAATCCAAACCGGATTTTACTGTATCTTTAGCTAATTGAATATTAATATTAATATCATTATTAAGTCCGTCAAGAGTAGTTAGAAACTCGTCTAAATCTCTATTATCAGCTTTAATTTCTCTCATCAGGCTGCCATCAGAACCGTTTAATTGTTTTGCTAAATCAGCATATCTTTTCTTTTCAAGTTCTGACAAAGCCCCGCTATTTTTCTTTGTATCAAGTTTTTTCCACTCATTTGTAAGATTTGTAATTTCATTTATTGATTCTTTGTAAGAATCTTGTTTATCATTTTTGATTTCTCTTGCTTTATCTGCGGTAAGTTCATACTGCTCAAGTTTTTGCTCGGTTTCTTTTTGGGCATTTTCAGCTTTTGTAATATTTTGTTTTGCTTTTGCTCTAAGCTTGCTTAAATCATCTTTACCTGTTGCAGAATCTGCAGTTTCAGTATCCCCATTAGAAGACCCGTCAGAAACAATCACATAATCTGTAACATCAGCTTCTTGCTGTGCATGAGCCCATTGCAAAACTTCTTCCGGAATTTTATATCCGTTGTTTTCCATTTCAATGATTTCTTCATAAGAATATCCTGCCCAATCCTTATCCTGGATTTCTAAACCCACAATATTATTTTTATGAGTTTCTTTAAATCCACCAATCATATCCTGTAAATTCAAACTTTTTGCATAGTCAAGATAAAACTCATCTGAGAAATTTTTACCATTGGCTTGGTTCTTTGCTTTTAATTCTTTAGCTCTTTCGATAATTTTTTCACTATAATTCTTAGCATACTGTTCATCAAGAGTAATACCGGCAGTACTATACATGCCTAATTCTTTTCGAAGTATTCGGAATATATATCTATCTGAAGCCATGTTTCCTTAATCCTTTTGATTATACTCTTTTATTGTCGGATTTTTTGGTTAAAACTTTAGTTATTCCGGGGATTATTTAATGCATATTTACAAAATGTTACATTAAATTTTCAAGACCGAATTTTACACTACTCGTCATTTTTGACTTTTTGGCGTGTTTGTAATATCCTGTTAATACTTGTGATAATTTATTACAAGTTGGAATTATGGTTATGAAAAAGAAAATTTTTACAACTGCAATATTAATCGGGCTTCTGACGGGACAAACAATGTGTTTTGTACCGGAGGTTTACGCGGCAAAACTCACTCGCAAACAAAAAAAAGAACAAATTTTGCTTGATGCTGCTCTTGCAAGTTTTAATGACAAACAGTTTGACCTTGCAATTGAATATTATACAAAAGCAATAAGCATTAATCCTTACAATGCAGAATCTTATGCCAAACGAGGAAACGCAAGTTTCTTATCCGGTCACTATAAAGCGGCGGTTAAAGATTACACAAAAGCTATTGAACTGGATCCGCGCCGTGAGAATATTTATTACAATCGCGGGATTGCAAAATCAAATCTTAAAGCTTACGGTGAAGTTGTAGAAGATTACACAAAAGAACTCGAAATAAACCCCGAAAATGTAAATGCTTACCTAAACCGCGGCACAACAAGAGTTTTAATGAAGCAATACAAAGAAGCGGTAGATGATTTTACCAAAGTTATTGAACTTGATGAAACAAACGAACTGGCTTACTACAACCGCGGTCTTGCAAAACGCAGCAACGGCGACTATAGCGGTGCTATCAAAGATTACTCTAAAGTTATTGAATTAGATGAAAATAATGTAGATGCATATAACAACCGCGGAGCTGCTAAATTCTACTTAAAAGATTACAGCGGCGCTATCGCAGATTATTCTAAAGTTATTGAATTAGATAAAAATTTTCAAAAAGTATATTACAATCGCGGAATTGCCAAAATGGGTATTCAAAAATATGAAGAATCCATTTTAGATTTTACAAAAGAACTTGAAGTTAACTCAAAAAACGATTTAGCATATTATGAAAGAGCCATTTGCGAATCAAAATTAGATCATTATACTTCAGCTATTGAGGACTTTACAAAAGCAATTGAACTAAACCCTGAAAACTCGGACTATTATGCAGCAAGAGGTGCTTTAATAAGCAAAACCGAAGGGGATTTAAAAAAAGCAGAACAAGACTTAAACAAAGCTATCGAACTTGATGATAAGGATTCTGAAAAATATTTAACAAGAGCGATTATTTTTTGCAAATTAAATTTATATCTTGCAGCTATTGATGACTTGAATACAGTAATAAGAATGAATCCAAATAACACACAAGCTTACGATTTGCGCTCTTATGCAATAAAATCAATGAATGCCGAGCAATCAAAAAAACAATTAAAATAAAATCTCAACTGTTGAAACTATTTATAAAATTAGAATTGGTGCTATAATTAAGCCAAAGGAGAGATTTATTATGGATATAAAAATTGTAGATAATACAAAAGAAGTTTCATGTGACGTATTAATTATCAACAAGTTTGAAGGCGAATTAACGTCAAATTCGCTTGTAAACAGATTTGCGCCGGACAGCTTTACCGGTAAAGCCGGAGAGATTTTTGTTATTCACACTCAAAAAGAGTACCTGTCAACTTATATTATGGCAGTAGGTTTTGGAGAAGAACAAAAACTTGATAACAACGTTATAAGAAGCAGTATTGCAAAAGCCGTAAAAAAATGTATTGAATTAAAAGCAAAAGTTATTGCCTTTGACATTGATGCAAACTACGCATTTGGAGTTCCGACGATTATTGGAACCTCTATTTCAAATTATCATTTTGACAAATATAAAACAAAAAAAGGTCATCGAATATCTGAAATTTATATTTCAAAAGTTTCAAATGACATAGAAATGGCACAACAAGTTTCAGAAGCAATGAAACTTGCCAGAAACCTTGCTAATGAACCTGCTGAATTTGCAACACCTTCTAAACTTGCTGAAATAGCACAAAGTTTTGAAGGAATTGTAACCGAAGTCTATGAGGAAGATAAAATCAGGGAAATGGGTATGGGAGCATACTTAGCAGTTGCAAAAGGAAGTTGTCAGCCGCCTAAATTCATCCACATGAAATACCTCCCTGAAAACCCGAAAAAACGTATTGCGCTTATCGGAAAAGGTTTATGCTTTGACAGCGGCGGACTTGACTTAAAGCCGGCAGCGTCAATGCTTAATATGAAAGATGATATGTCAGGTGCCGCTTGTGTTTTAGGTATTATGAAAGTTATAAACAAAATTCACCCGGAAGTTGAAGTCCACGGGATTATCGCAGCTTGCGAAAATATGCCGTCAGGATCTTCTTATAAACCCGGCGATATCGTAACAGCAAAAAACGGCAAAACAATTGAGGTAGATAATACAGATGCCGAAGGCCGTTTAACTTTGGCTGATGCACTTTGCTATGCTTGTGAACTTGGAGTTGACGAAGTTATTGATATCGCAACTTTAACTGGAGCTTGTATGGTAGCTTTGGGAAATGTCGCATCAGGTATTATGGGCAATGATGAAGAATTTATCAAAGATATTATAAACGTTGGGAAATACGCAGGGGAAAAATTCTGGCAAATGCCGATGTGGCAGGAATACCGCGACAATATGAACAGCGATGTTGCTGATATGAAAAATACAGGAACCAGATATGGCGGAGCTTCAGCTGCCGGTATGTTCTTGAAAGAATTCGTAACGGACAATGTAAAATGGGCACACTTAGATGTTGCAGGCACCGCATTTTTAGATTCTCCAAATAAAGAATTCTGCAAAGGCGCAACAGGAGTCGGAGTAAGAACTCTACTGCATTATATTTTATGCAACGGTTAATATAAATTTTCAAAACAAATTAAAGAGGGCAATTAAAACTTGTCCTCTTTTTTCATATATTTAGAGGGCGGCAAGTTATAATTTTAAGCCTATAATCATTTTATGAGCAACATTTTCAAAAATATAAAATATTTCTTTTTAGCACTAAAAGAAAAAGAAGCAATTATAAAAGAAGTAAAAAAGAGCAAACAAAAGGAAAATCCACCATTATTATTTAATTTGGCAGAAATTCAAAATGAATGTACAAAAAGATTTAAAATAAAACCAGATGAAACATTA
>URYF01000028.1 GCA_900551965.1 uncultured bacterium | reverse complement strand
CTCCCCCTATCCATCGTTCTTTGTGGGCGAAGGAGAAAAGCAAACATGTCATTACGAGGCACGAAGTGCCGTAGTAATTCTCTGCAAACCAAATCGAAACGTCATTATGAGCGAAAGCGAAGAAGCTCATAATAGAAAAGTAATGAGATTCTTCGGCTAAAGCTTTCGAATGCCGAGAATAAAATGTGTCTAATTTTGCAATTGTAACGAAATATTAATTCAAATTCCAAATAGCCTCAAACCCGGTTATAATGCCCTATATGATATGATATGATATGATGCGGGCATGGCAACTTTTGATTTGTTGACGTTTTTATATCTTTGTAGGTAAAAACAAGAAAGGAATAGACTTATGTCTGTAGATGGGGTTAACAATTCAAACAATACGATAGCTTATGCAGCTGGTGGCGCAGCTTTAGCTGGTGGTGTTGGCGGTGGTGCTTATGGTTATTTATCAAAGCCATTTTTGAAAGATGGTGCACCGACTGATACTTTTATCAGAAAAATTGTAGATAATCTTCAAGAAGAACCACTTATTAAAGACTTTGTAGCTCAAGTAAACGCTCAGGCTGAGCAATTAAAAGATGTTAAATCAGTTGATGAATTGAAAACGTTTCAATTAAACCAAATTAAAGATGTATATGGGCAATTCGAAAATTTGGAAGAGATCAAAGGTGCATTAAATATGAGTTGTGAAATGGCTGAAAATGCCGGCATAAAATTTATTGATAGAAAGGCTATAGACTCTGTAGAATCTCTAGATGATGTTATGAAATTATTTGCTGATAAATTTGATGCGGAGTATGCCGGAAAAACTTTAGATGAAATAAAAGCAATGAGCAAACTAGAAGCGGAAGCTGCTGCTAAAAAAGGAATGACAAACTTATTTGAACAGTTCTGGGACAGCAGTAAGAAAGTTTTTGTAGACTGTGAAGAAGGTATTGGTGCTGGAATTAAAAAGGCTGCCGATAGTGTCAAGCTAAAAACAGCAGGTATTTATGGCGCAATCGGGGCTGCTGTACTAGGGTTAGGTACATTAGCAGGTTGTATGTTAACCGGGAATAAAGAAGCTGCTGAAGTTTCTCAGGATACTAAAGCCAAGGTAAATACAGAAGTTTAATTTCTGGTAAATAAAGATTATAAATTAACGGCGGCGGAAATTAATATTTCCGCCGCCGTTTGAATTTAATGTTTTGTAAGAACAAGAATGAACCTTACATCATACCGCCCATTCCGCCCATACCTGCCATTGCTGACATATCAGGGGTTGAAGATTTTTCTTCCGGAATATCGACAACAGCTGCTTCTGTAGTTAATAACATTGAGCCTACAGATGCTGCGTTGATTAGAGCTGAACGTGTAACTTTTGCAGGGTCAACGATACCTGCTTGGAACATATCAACATATTTGCTGTTTAGGGCATCATAGCCGTATGCACCGTCTTTTTCTAATACGCAATCAACAACAACATCAGCTTTAGCACCTGCGTTGCGGGCAATAGCTCTTAAAGGTACGTCAAGTGCTGCTGTTAAGATTTTGTAGCCAACTTTTTCATCATCTGATTCAAAGTCGACAGATTCAAGTTTAGAATTTAATTCTTGTTGAACTCTTAATAATGCAACACCGCCGCCTGGAACGATACCTTCTTCATTTGCTGCTCTTGTTGCGTTTAGAGCGTCTTCAATTCTTAATTTTCTTTCTTTTAATTCAACTTCTGAAGCTGCACCGACTTCAATCAAGGCAACTCCGCCTGAAAGTTTTGCAACTCGTTCGTTCAATTTTTCTTTATCATATTCAGAATCAGATGCTTCGATTTGTTTTTTGATAAGTCTGACTCTTTCTGCAACTGCAGCTTTTGTTTCGTCGCCTACAACGATTGTAGTTTCATCTTTAGTTACAGTAACACGTTTTGCTTTACCGAGCATTTGAGTTGTAACGTTTTCTAATTTGATACCAAGTTCTTCTGTGAACATTTCGCCGCCTGTCAGGATTGCTATATCTTCAAGCATAGCTTTTCTTCTGTCGCCAAATCCAGGAGCTTTAACGGCAACTGCTCTTAGAACTTTTCTCATTGTGTTAACAACTAATGTTGCTAAAGCTTCGCCTTCAATATCTTCAGCGATTAATAACAATGATTTGCCATCACGCGCAACTTGTTCAAGTAGCGGAACAAGGTCAGAGATTAAGTTGATTTTTTTGTTGCAGCAGAATACATAAGCATCTTCAAGAACTGCTTCCATTCTTTCAGGATCTGTAACAAAGTATGGTGAAATGTAACCTTTATCAAATTGCATACCTTCAACGACTTTCAAGTTTGTACCGAAAGATTTTGATTCTTCAACGGTGATAACGCCGTCGTGACCAACTTTTTCCATTGCTTCTGCAATAAGTTCGCCGATTTCTTTGTTGTTACCTGCTGAAATTGCAGCAACTTGTGCGATTTCTTCTTTAGTGTTAACAGGTCTTGACATTGATTTGATTTTTGCAACTGATGCATCAACAGCCTTATCAATACCGCGTTTCATAGACATTGGGTTAGCACCTGCTGTTAAGTTCTTCAAGCCTTCACGAACGATTGCTTGAGCAAGTACTGATGCGGTTGTTGTACCGTCACCTGCAACATCATTTGTTTTTGCTGAAACTTCTTTTAATAATTGAGCGCCGGAATTTTCCAAAGCGTCTTTTAATTCAATTTCTTTTGCAATTGTCACACCATCGTTAACGATTTGTGGTGCACCGAATTTTTTTGTTAAAATTACGTTTCTGCCTTTTGGTCCAAGTGTAATTTTTACAGCGTCTGCAACTGCATCAATTCCTTTTAGAAGGGACTTTCTAGCCTCTTCGTCAAAAATAATACGTTTTGCCATTTTATTTCTCCTTTTTATAAATTATTTCCCTATTCAATAATAGCTAATGCATCTTTGATTGAAAGAATTTTATATTCAGCGCCGTCGAATTTAACGTCTGTTCCTGAATATTTAGCATAAAGGATAGTATCGCCTACTTTAACATCCATTGGTTCTCTTTCGCCTTTGTCATTCATTTTTCCAAGACCTACAGCTACGACTTCTCCTCTTTGAGGTTTTTCTTTAGCACTGTCTGGAATAAAAATTCCGCCTGTAGTTTGTTCGGTTTCTTCTATAACCTTAATAACAATTCTTTCGCCTAACGGTTTAATCATGATTTACTCTCCTTTTTTCTCACTATTTATTCTGAACCTATTTAAAAATTCAATTCTTGATTTTCTCTTTACAATATATTTATATAACGGATTTTGCAAATATAGTGAAAAGTTAAGGAAAAATTAATAATTAAGTAATAATGCATAATACTTTTTATAAGTAACTTAAAAATAATTTAAAATAACAAATTGCACCCTTACAATAGTGAACAATCAATGTTCGTGAGACAATGACAAACGGGCACTTGTTTGAACGTAAGTGAGTTGTGCCCGTTTAAGTCGAACGATTACAATTGATTAGTGAACGATGCACGGGTGCTGGTTTTGCGAAGCTTTTGCCATCAAAAGCTTCCCTGTCTGGAAGACCCGTCGGAGACAATATTATAATTTGTTAAAGTATGCTTTTATTCCACATTTCTTTGACCGCAAAGAAACGTGGAACAAAGAAACTCTCGCACATCTTTTCGCTCACTAATAAATTGTAAATGCTCAACTATAAAATGAGCAAACTCACTGAGGTCATTCTGAACTTGTTTCAGAATCTGAAAACTTTGCCCGTTCAAACATGCTCATTTTTGACATTGTTTCGCATAACATTTATTGTTCGCTACAAGGAGTGCGAACAATTTAATTAAGATAATTTATAATAAATATTATGTATTATAAAAAACGATAAAGGAAATTCCCTTTATCGTTCTTCATTTAGATACCAATTTTATCTTATATTGCAACTGATTGAGATTTGACATCGACTTCCATTGGAATTTCTTTTAATAATTCAACATTCAGATGTCTTGCTTGCTCAATACTAACAGTTGGCAGCGGTGCCGGTTTTCCCGGAGTTTGTGCCAGAACTTTTACAGTACCTGCGATTGCCGGACGCGCTGCCGGAGTTGATGCGACTTTTGCCGCAGTTGCGGCATTAGTACCGTTTTTAGCTGCAATCATAGCCGGATCCGGATGAGCCTTTAGATGCCTGTAGTCAGTCATAATTCGTGCTACATATCTTTTTGTTTCGCTAAACGGAGGAACTGCACGGTATTTTTTAACATTGCCAGGTCCTGCATTGTAAGCGGCTAAAGCTAATTCCATTGACCCAAACATTTTGTACATAGACTTGTAATACATAATACCGCCCTTGATATTATCGTCAAGCAAATATGGGTTTAATCCCATTCTTCTGGCGGTTGAGGGCATAAGTTGGAAGACACCAACAGCACCTCTTGGGCTCCTTGTTTCGTGTCTAAATCCTGATTCTGATTTGGCGATACTTAGCGTAATTGCCGGATCTACGCCCATTTCGATAGAACGTTTTACTATCGCTGCCTTGACTGTACTTACATTGGCTGCCTGCACAGGTGCACACAAAATGAACACTAGTGCAATAGTGAATAGTAACAATTTTTTCAAAATGTAATCCTCTAGTTGTAAATTGAAAATTCTCCAAAAACTACTTTTTTGTTCCTACTTTTTGATAAGATTTTCGTCTTTTTCGAATGTGTTTATACAATCATAATATTACAAAAATTTAAAATTTCAACCCCTTTAATCAAATCCGTAAAATTCACCCCAGCTAAAACCCCATATTTAAGGGGGTTTTAACCACTTAACATTTAGTGTAAAATCTACGATAATTTTGTCAATATCAACATAAATTTCCCAACTATTCAGCCACGAAATTTTCCTTTAATTTGTAATTTTTATCATGGGGATCGTACGAGTAAATTTTATAAGATTTTCCATCGGTCGAAAATTTTATTGAATTTGACAAATCTGTTCTTAGAATTTCAGTATTTCTAAGGGTATCAATAGTTCCTTTATTAGGATGCCCAAAATAATTTATTCCGGTAGAAATAAGCGAAACTTTATTATTCAAATGTTTGAGCATGCCCTCATCAACAACCCTAGGCCCGCCATGGTGACCAACTTTTAAAACTTCAACATTATGCGCTATATCTTTCTTCACTTGATTAAACGCTTCAATACCGGCATCTCCCATAAAAAGCATGTCAAAATCTTTATACGAAACAAGTGTTATTATCGAACAATCATTACTTGAGTCCTTCCCTTTTATTTCAGCCTTATAAGTTTTAATCGTAAAATCAGGCTCCTCGTAAATCTTTTCATTATTTTTTACAATTTTATATTTCTGATTATTTTCTTTTATTGATTTTAAAATTTTAAAACCTGTCTGGGTATCTATACTTTTTGAATTAAGATAAAGCATTTTTGTTTTTGTATTTGAAATAATATCCGGAGCACCGCCTGAGTGGTCATTATCAAAGTGAGTTACTATAACTCCTTCCAAATTTTTAATCCCGCGATCTTTTAAGTATTTAAGCATAATAATTTTTGCCTGGGAATTACCGCTTTCAAACGGAGCTTTTCCGGTATCTATCATAAAATACTTATTCTCTGGAGTTTTTAATAGGAACGAATCAGCATTTCCAACATCAAATGCAATGATTTCAAGATTGTGAGAAACCGGTTTTATTGTAGTGCCAAATATTACAAAAGATATTATAGCTATTGAAATAAAAGCATGTTTCAATTTATCATATTTAACCAAAATAGTAGCCAACAGCAGCATCAGGTAATACAAAAGAAGCTGGAATATATTTGGGTGAGTTGTCTGCAAAAGACAATACTTCAAATTTGCAAAGAAATCCGAAATAAAAACTAATAAATTCAACAGGTAGACCAAAAAGAAATCAAAAATCTTACAAACTATATCCGCTACAGGTGGAAATATTGCAAGCGCTGAACTTACAAACCCACCAAAACTTATAACACTTAACAAACTTACGGTTAATATATTTGCAAAAACCGAATACAAACTAAAAGTATTAAAATAAAACATCTGAATAGGCGCTACCCAAATCTGCGCCACAATCGGAATCAACACGGGTATTTTTATCCAATCAGGAATCTTAACAAGTTTTGAAGAAAATATATTTGCAGTTGTCAAAAGCCCAAAAGTTACAAGAAAAGATAATTGAAAACTTACATCATTTATATAAGCCGGATTGTAAACAAGCATTAATACCGCAACAAAAGCAAGCAAAGAAACACTATGAGTATCTCTATCAATAAGTTTTCCGGCAAGAACAAACAGCAGCATCAACGCAGCTCTAACAACCGATGGCCCGAGGCCTGTCATAAATGTATATAAAACAATAAGCAGCATTCCTGTAAAAACACGAGGTTTATATGGAACTTTTAAATACTTCAATATAATAAACCAAAACGAAAAAATAAACGCCACATTCATGCCTGATGCTGCTAAAATATGCAAAAGCCCCGAGTTAATAAAAGATGTCTTAATATATTCAGGCACAGCTACCGCATCATCTCCAAATACAATTCCGCCTAAAATTTCTAAATTAGGACTTTCCAAATATTTTCCATGAACACTTAATATCCTGTTACGTGTGTTATTCAATTTTTGCAGAAACTTCCACCTAAACCCGGGATTATCATCTATAAAAATAATATCATCAGCATCTGCATAGGTCGCTGTAAAAGTATTAAAATTTCTTAAATATGCACTATAATCAAACTGTGAAGGATTTGTCGCGTTAAATGGTTTCCTCAAACGTCCTTTTACAGAGATTTTCTCCCCAATATTTAACCGTCCAGCAATATCTTGAGCATGTGAAACCGTTAAAAAAGTTTTAGCCTTTACTTCTTTATTTCCAACCGTCTCAACCTCAATGAAAAATTTAATCTTTGAACCGTCAGGTGATGACGGAATACTTACAATCCTTCCCGTTAAACTAGTATCGACAGGCGCCATTGGCAATAAATCATCGTGATTCTTAATTTTACAAAATGTTAAGAAAAATCCAAAATAAAAAATAAGGATAAATACAAAAATTTTCTTTATTGATAACAGTCTGCTATACAATAACACTATCAACAATGCCGTAATAACAGCACCGAATAAAACCCCAAAACCGTAAAAACAAGCTAAAATACCGCACATAAAAGTAACAGATGCAAAAAACATCACAAAATTCTTGTTTTGAATAATATCCCTAAACTGTTCTTTATCTAACATAATTCCAACATTTGAATGATACCATATAAAAATAGTTGTGTAAAACTGAAAAATATGATATATTGTAAGGGGAGAAAGAGAGAATTATGAGCAGCAACGATTTCTATATTGAAGATTTTTTACGTCAGGCAGTGTCTGTAGGTGCATCTGATGCCCATATTTGCGAAGGTGAAAGACCGGCAATCAGAGTCTCCGGACAAATTATGAGAATCAATTTACCTCCTTTGACTGCAGAAGATATGGAATTTGTAATCAGAACAGTTGCTCCTCAACACTTGAAAGACAGAATTACAAGATTCTTTGACATTGACTTTTCTTACGAAATCCCAGGCTGTTCAAGATTTCGTGTTAACATGAGCCGCCAATTAGGAAAAACCGCAATGGTTATCCGTTCAATCCCATACTATATTAAATCGTTTAAAGAGTTATTCCTGCCAGAAACACTTGAAGAATTTGCAGCTTTTAACAACGGACTTGTTCTGGTAACCGGTCCGACAGGTTCCGGGAAATCAACCACTATTGCATCTTTGATTGACTATATAAATGCGACAACTTCTAAGCACATTGTTACAATTGAAGACCCTGTCGAATTTATTTTCTCAAATAAAAAATCTATTGTTTCACAACGTCAGTTATTGATTGATACCCCGTCGTTCTCAGATGGTGTTAAATACGCATTAAGACAAGACCCTGACGTTATCTTTATCGGTGAAATTCGTGACAGAGAAACTGTCGAATCTGCACTGAAAGCTGCTGAAACAGGTCACCTTGTTGTATCTACAATCCACACAAACGACTCTGTTCAAACAGTTGCAAGAATTATCAACTTGTTTGACCCGAACGAACGTCCGTTTGTAAGAAGCCAGATTGCAAACACCCTGCGCGGTACAATATCCCAAAAACTTATACCTACATCAGAAGGCGGATCCCGCGTCCCTGCAACAGAAATCCTTGTAGTTACACCAACAGTTAAAGACTTTATTCAAAAAGATGAACTTGAACAAATTTATGAACTCGTTAAAAAAGGTTCTTTCAACAACATGACAACTATGAATATGTCATTGTTCAGATTGTTTAAAGATGGCAAAATATCTGAAGAAATTGCTCTTACATACTCTGATAATAAATCAGAACTTGAACAATTAATGAGAGGTATTTACCACGGTACAAGTGCTCAAACATAATATTAAAATAAATAATAATAACGATAATGCAAAACAGTTTTGTAACAGACGCAATTAATTTAAAGTCCTACAACTTGAGCGAATCAGACAAGATTATTGTGATGTATTCAAAAGATAAAGGACTAATCAGGGGGGTAGCAAAAGGGGTTAAGAAACCTAAAAGTAAGCTTGGTGCCCGTATGGACTTGCTTGTTGCAAATACACTTATGCTTCACAAAGGCAGAAATTTAGATACAATCTGCCAGGCAGAAGTTGTTAATTCTTTTTATAAAACCAGGCAAGATATTGATAAAATATGCTATTCTATGTATGTGACAGAAGTCGTACATAATTTTGGAATTGAAGAAGACCCTTGTTCTGAAATTATTTATAACCTGCTTTATAAAACATTAAATACAATTTCTACCGCTCAAAATAAGATTGATATATTAATTGCCGTTATAAAGTTCCAATTAAAGATGATGATAGAATCAGGTTTTTCAATAGAATTTGAAAAATGCCTTTGCTGTCACCACGATATTGAAGATGAAACAATGTATTTTATCCCAAATCTTGGCGGAGTTGTCTGTGCTGATTGTGCAAAATCAGTTCCTTATAATAAAAAGCAGCTCCCGCATAAGTTAAGAGATTTCTTCAAGCAAATGTCTATTAATGATTTTGATGAAAAAGGGATATACGAAACCAAAGCTAATGAAAAAGTATGTACGGTTACTTTTGAAACTTTAAAAGAATATATTATGCTGAAATCTCCAAAAAAATTCAAATCTACAAACATTTTACAAGAAATGCCTGTGGCATAACAAATAATATAACCTTGGCAGGTTATGTTATTTTAAATAAGATATTTATATAATCATTTAAAAAAGGATGGTTTACAATGAAAAAATTCGCAATAATAGCAGCAATCATGATTTGTGCAAACAGTGTTTTTGCCGCAGATGCTAAAATGTTCAAGCTTGATAACGGACAAACCGTTGTAATTCAAGAAGTTCGCAACAATCCGATTGTAATAATTGACACCTGGATTAAAACAGGTTCAATTGATGAAGATGATTCTAATAACGGTGCAGCCCACTTTTTAGAACATTTATTCTTCAAAGGTACGAAAAATCATGAACCCGGCGAGTTTGACAAAATATTAGAAACAAAAGGCGCCATCACTAATGCCGCTACAAGCAAAGATTTCACCCACTACTATGTAACAATTCCATCTAAAGACTTTAACCTTGCAATGGAACTTCACGCTGATATGATGATGAATCCCCTTATCCCGAGAAACGAAATGGAAAGGGAGCGCAAAGTCGTTTTAGAAGAAATTAATAAAGACTTGAAATCACCTTCAAGAATTTTGCAAGAAAACCTTAATTCTATGATGTACACATCGCACCCTTACAAAAGAAAAGTTATCGGCAGAAGCGATGTTATTGAAACCATTACAAGAGATCAGATTTTGAACTTCTATAACGAACATTATTCTCCATCAAATATGATTACTATTGTTATTGGTGATGTTGATACAAATTACGCACTTGAAAGAATTAAAGAAGTATTTAACGCAGAATATAAAAAACAATCTAAAATAATTTATCCAAAAGAAGCACAACTTGAAAAACAACAAAAAAAAGTTGATTACATTAAAACAGAATCAGGATATATTGTAATAGGATTTAGAGGAACACCTATTGATGATAACGATTCATATGCACTTGATGTTTTAGCAACAATTCTGGGAGATGGCAGATCCTCAGTTCTGAACCAGGTATTAAAAGAGAAAAAGCGTCTGGCTTTTTCGGTTGATGCTGGGAACTCCACATTCAGAGATGACGGAATTTTTTATATAAGCGCAAATTTTGAACCGGAAAAATGCAAACAAGTTCAAGATACAATTTTTGAAGAAATAAAAAAAATTCAAGAAAAAGGGATTACAGATGAACAACTAAATCTTGCAAAAAATATTATTGAAAGAAATACCTACTATTCAAGAGAGTCAATCACAAATATTGCTACTGAAATCGGTTATACAATGGCTCTGACAAATGATATCAAATTTTACGACAACTATCTTGAAGATATCAAAACTGTGACAAAAGAAGCCGTAAAAAAAGCAGCAAATAAATATCTTGGAGTCAATAAAAGTGCAGTTTCAATAATTTTACCGGAAGAGTCTAAAAACATTCCGGTTGCAAATATAACCCAAAATACAGGGTCTGCAGAACTTATAAGCCAAAATAAAGATACTCAAAAATACAAACTTTCAAACGGTGCAGTTCTTTTATACACTCCAAACACCTCAAACGATATTATTGCAATAAGTATAAATGCTAAAGGCGGGCAGCTAAAAGATAAGGTTGCGGGTACTGCGAATTTAACAGCAGCTACAATGATGAAAGGTACAAAAAATTACACCTCATTAGAATTATCACAAGTTCTGGAAGATAATGGTATAAAAATAGCTCCGTCAGTAAACGCTGATGCTTTTTCAGTAACGGTATTAACAACTAAAGATGAGTACGACAAAACCCTTGAACTTTTAAATGAAATTGTAAATAACGCAACATTTGATGATTTTGAAGTTGAAAAAGTTAAATCTGACAAATTAAATACAATAAAACGCAACAAAGATGTACCGCTACAACAGGCAATTGAAGAATACAGAGATTTAATTTATCAAAACACTCCATATTCTATTTCATCTAAAGTTCTTGAAAAAAATATTCCAAATATCAAAAAAACAGATATTGTTGAATATTATAACTCAATTTTCACCCCTGAAAATATTGTTATATCAATCAACGGAAATATTGATAAAGATAAAACCGTTCAGGAACTAAATAAAATTTTCGCACCAAAAGATAACCCTGAAATATTTGATTATCAAACATATAATACCAAAATAACAAAACCGGCTTCGCCAAGAACAAATACGCTGAAAATGGCAGATACCGAAACAGCCTGGATACTTCTCGGCTGGCAGGTTGACGGAGTTTTATGCGAAAAAGATTATGCAGCTCTACAAATTATTGATTCAATCCTTGGGACAGGTATGAGTTCAAGATTATTCAAGGACCTAAGAGAACAGGAAGGTCTGGCATATCAGCTTGGCTCAGGATACTCTCCAAATGTTCTTCGCGGAAGTTTTATGCTCTATATCGGCACAAACCCGCAAACCCTGGATAAAGCTAAAGCAGGTTTGTTTGAAGAAATTAAAAAGCTAAAAACTGAATTTGTAAGTGATAAAGAGCTTGCTGATGCAAAAGAAAAACTCTTAGGTAATTATGTAATCGGACTGGAAACAAATCTTGATAAAGCTTCCAATATCGGCTGGTACGAAACCACAACCAGAGGTTATGAGTTCAAAGACCAATATGAAAAACTCATAAATAGCATAACAGATGCAGATATTATTGAAGTAGCCAATAAATATTTTACAGATAATTATATACTATCAATAGTTACCAAGTAAGTTACAATCACAAAATTGTCCTATGCGCACAACACTGAAATTCTTCGCTTGTGCTCAGAATGACAAACCTTTTTTCTGTGATTGCGAGGGAGTACAACGACCGTCGCAATCACAGCATCATGCTCTTTTGCAGGATGCCGACAAGTCAGCACGTAATTACATATACTTTGCCTAATTTACCCCTACCAATTTGTGCGGGTAAGCGTTTGTTTTCCGTTTTTATCATACATTTTGTCTTTATACCAAACACCTTGCAGCTGCTTATCAGGTCCGAACATATACTGAAAATCCTTTGACAGGAAGTATATTGCACTTTTTAATTGGCCTTTTCTGTCATACTGCATTGATGTATAAGGGAAATTCGGATACTCTTTTGACATAACATCGGTATAGTGAAGTTTCCCGAAAGCTGAATAATAAAATGCGTTATTTGGATTATTTTTATACATAATTGCATACATTACAAGAGTATTTTTTTTGTAATAAAACGCACAGTATTTTGCATCCTCGTCTTCTGTTACACCATTATTTGTCAACATATAATGGTATTTAAAGTCTTTATCTTTATAATACTTTGAAAATTGTGATTTAAATTCATCTTTAGTAAAATAAATTCTGCTTGAATTTTCATCAAATAAAAGTTTTTTATATTTTTCTATATATTCATCACGCTGAACCTGAGAAACATCAACCCAGTCAAATGTTACTTGAAGTTCAACAGGTTTAACTTCTTCTGGCTGAACCTGCTCAATTTGTGCAACATCATCAAGACTAATAATATCTTCAACCGCAAAACAGCCTTGAGTAAAGCCAAACACTGACAACACTATTAAAGAAAGTAAAAACTTTTTCATAAAATACCCCTATTTATCATTTAACATATTATAAGCAACTCTTAACTTAATCGAAAACAGATTGTCACCCGGCATAAACAACTGCGCTTCACTAACGGCATAATCCTCAGGCTTAATTAATCCATTAATCTCAAACCCTAAGAAATTATTGTTCTCATCACGCTTTGATTTAGTTGAAAGTGCATAAATAAAAGCCGCCATATCAACTTTATCAATTAAGTTATCGCCTGAATCTTCACCATGAGCTGATAATTTTGCAAACGCGTTTTTTATCTGCACCTTTACCTTTGCAAGGTATTCCGGCTTATTCATAACATCATAATGCCCGAAGCGATATTTCAACATATACGATTCATACTGGGCATAATCAATTTTACCTGTGAGGTTACGAACTTCACGTGCAATAAACAAAAGATAAGATTCCGCAAGAGACTGTATCTCTTCTTTAAATGAAGAATCTAGCGCTTTTATCTCTTCCGGTGTTTTATCAGGCTTTCCTGCAAGTTTTCGCCACGTATCAGGTACAACATCAAAAGGTTCAGCTTTTGGATTTGTAATTCCACTTTGAACAACCATATCATTAAGAATAAGGGCAAAAGCCTCCCCAAGTTCGACATTACCGCCGGACAACTCCTTTAATATAGAAGTTCTTTGAGGACCTTGCCCAAAATTTTGCATAAATTATTATCCTAACTTATATCCCAACGACCGCAGGTTCCGCCCCAACGAGCGATGATGTTACCTTTAACATCTTTGATTTTTTCAACATGCTGAACTTCATTAACACCTTCAACAATCGTAATAACTTCGCAGTTATTAGAGCAGCCTGTACAAGCACAGGTGATTGATGAAAAGTGCATATCTGCAACATTCCAACCCTTGAATTTTGTCGGAACTTCTGTATATTGGTGATTTTCCATAGCAAGAAGCGCAGCTCCGATCGCACCCATTGTTTGGTGATTTTCGGGAACAACAACTTTTGTATTCAATGCTTCTTCAAAAGCTTTAACCATGCCTGTATTTGTAGCTACACCACCCTGGAAAGAAACAGTCGGCAAAAGCTCTTTACCCAATGCAAGGTTACTTAAGTAGTTTCTAACAAGAGCCTGACAAAGCCCATATAATAAATCCTCTACAGGATAACCCAGCTGTTGTTTATGGATAAGGTCACTTTCTGCAAAAACTCCGCATCTTCCGGCAATTCTTGCAGGATTTGTTGAACGAAGTGCAGTTTCGCCAAACTCTTCAATCGGAACATTCAAACGCTGTGCCTGGTGGTCAAGGAAACTTCCTGTGCCTGCGGCACAAACAGTATTCATCGCAAAATCGGTAACAATACCATCTCGCAAAATAATAATTTTACTATCCTGTCCGCCGATTTCCAAAATAGTTTGTACGCCGGGAACATTTGTACTAGCCGCAACAGCATGTGCTGTAATTTCGTTTTTAACAATATCAGCACCGACTAAAGAACCTGCCAATGCACGTCCTGAACCGGTTGTTCCAACACCTTTTACATCATAATCCGTTATTCTTTTTTCATACAGCTTATTCAAACCTGTCTGAACTGCCATTACAGGTTTACCGGCTGTTTTAAGCATTACGCTGTCTACATATTTGCCTGTTTCATCAACAAGTGCTAATTTTGTTGTAACTGAACCTACGTCTATCCCTAAATATACTGTTAAACTCATTTTTACTTCCTTTACTATAACAGTATTATGATAGCATGAAAACGCAGGATTCGACAATTTTTTAAATAATTTTACGTTATTTTTGCAATATTTTTCACATAAAATTCAAATTTTATAAAAATTAATGCATAATATCGTTTCTATTTAATTCTCCAATATAATTTATAGAACTGTTATCAGGCATACTCTCAAGGCAGTCAGAAAGCAATTTTTCAACTTTTGATATACGGCACATATCACTTACAGCTTTTATTTTGCTTATTAAATCGACAGAAGTATTCTGTTTCAGGGTAATTTCCATATAACCATATCCTTTCAAAAACATAACTTACAAGCATTCACTTATAATCTATATACCCGTTTTAATTGTAAAAATTACATTCTTTTAAGTTTTATTAACAAATTTTATTAATCTACATTGTTTATACTATTAAAATTTTTGTGATTTTCAACTATACTTAACTTATGAGAAAAATTGTATTTACATTATTATTGATATCTTTAATTCTCCCTGCATTTAACGCACAGGCAGAAGCATCTATTATATCAGACAGAAGCTATCGCGCCGAACAGCGTCAGGAAATTAAGCAAGATATAAAACAAATCAAAGAACTTTTTAAAATTCATAACAGCTACGCTAACAAGCATGATACAAAAAATCTTGCACCGTTATACGCTGATAACTATATGAATAACGACGGTTTTGATAAAAAAGCCTACTTCAAAAGTATTGAAACAACCTGGGAAGCTTGCAATGATCTAACATATTCTACAAAAATTTTTTCAATAAACATAAACGGAGATTATGCAAGTGTTAACGTTGAAGAAACCGCAAACGGAACCGTTATTGAAACTATTGATTCAATATCTGTCGCAGGGGAAATTCATTCAAAATCAAAAGGTATTTACCACCTGACAAAAATTAATGAAAATTGGTACATTAGCGGGGAAACTGCTATAACCGATGAATCATCATTACTATACGGTGATGCAAGGTTTATGAATATAGAAATTCAAGCACCTGATCAGGTAGCATCAGGCGAAACTTATACAATCACACTAAAAGCCGATGCCGATAAAAATACTTTTATTGTTGGTTCAATAGAGCATGATCCTGTCACCTATCCGACAACCACTCCAAAAAGTGAGTTGCGGGCATTGCCTCAAACTCAAACCCTTGAAAGACTTATCAAAGCAAATACCGACAATCTTAACGAGTATGCCGTTGCATCTATGGCAATTTCAAAAGTCAAAGAACTCGGAGATGAAAATTACAGAATATACTTATCGGGTTTAGCCTGCGTAATGAAACGCGTAAATGTTATTCCAAAAAATAATTTTATAAAATTAGAGGATTAAAATGAACACTTCAGTTGGTAAATATTTATTTTTAATATGCTGTTTTACATTTTGGCTGTTTTTGGCACTGTTTTCGTCAAAACTTATAGTTGATAACCTTACATCAGGTCATCATTATTCTAATGCAGTGTTTAATCTTCATTACCTGAAAAATTCCGGTGCGGCATTCAGTCTGCTTCAGAATGCAAGAGAGTTTCTAATCATAGTTTCTATCGTTGCTGTAACTTTTTTATTTTTATATGTTCACAACCATATAAGAAACATTCACCTAATCTCAGTTTCATTTATTGCATTATTAAGTGCCGGTATTATGAGCAACTGCCACGAAAGAATCGTTCTTGGCTATGTCAGAGATTATATCCAGCTTAATTTTATAAATTTTCCGATATTTAACGTTGCAGATATATTTATAACAATTGGGGTTATCGCTCTTGTTATAATCCTGCTTTGCTACAAAGGACGCTAAAATGCACCTGCTTATTGATGAAAACAATGAAGATACAAGACTTGATGTCTATCTATCGGATTTGTATGAGGGGATTTCACGCTCAAAAATTCAAACCGCTGTAAAATCAGGTAAAGTCACCGTTAATAATACCGTTAAGAAACCTTCTTATATTTTAAAATTCGGAGATATAGTAGAGTTTGAAAGCCTTATTGAAGATAAATTTCTTGAAATTCTGCCTGAAAATATTCCGCTTGAAATAATCTGGGAAGATGAAAACATGGCGGTTATAAATAAGCCCTCCGGAATGCTTACCCATCCGACACCACTTGAAACTTCCGGAACTTTGGTAAATGCGTTATTAAATAAATATGGAGAAAATTTATCAGACCTTAACGGCGAATTTCGCCGCGGAATCGTTCATCGTCTTGACAGAAACACATCAGGGCTTTTAATGATTGCAAAAAACAACAAAACTCACGAATATCTGGCTGATATTATTAAAAACCATAATATGATAAAAAAATACCACGCAATTCTAAAAGGCGACTACCCTTTAGATAACGAAATTATAGAAGAGCCGATAGCCAGACACAAAACACAGCCTCATAAAATGTGTGTTTCGCATGACGGAAAACCAAGCACAACTATATTAAAAGTCCTGGAAAGATTTAAAGAGGCTACATACGTTGAGCTAACTCTTGTAACCGGCAGAACCCACCAAATAAGAGTTCATACAAGTTATAAAAACCACCCCGTATTTAATGACACCCTGTACGGAGCAGGAACAAGCAAAATAAAAACAGATGAACAAGTTTTGCAATCGTACTACTTGAGATTTGCAAAACCTTTTTCAGCAGAGATAATTGAACTTGAGATAAAACCCGATGAAAAATTATCAAAAGTTCTAACCTATTATCGAAACAGGAGAGTCTAATATGAGAAAAATCTATTTATTTTTAAGCATAGTAATATTACTGACCGTAGTTTATTTTATAATTTTAAACTTTAATAATTATACAGATATAAATCTTATGTACAGTAATCTTCTTGATACACAAAACAAAGCAGGTTTGAGCGAACAGGGCGGATATTTTTGTAAGGCAATCCGAGTTTCAACATACACATTCCTAACACTTATTTCCGGTATTTTTGTCGGTGCAGGTACAGTATATATGTTTTTATCTGCCCAAAAAGATAAAGTTAAAGCATACCAAAGAGAACTTGAGAAAACCTCTATTTCTGGCATGAACAATGCTTCAAGAGTCGAAGTTTTAGAAGCAAAAATTAAAACCCTTGAAAAAGCATTTAATACCGTGATAGATGAACGCACTCAATTGGAAGTTCAAATAAAAAATCTTAATACTGAAATTGATAATATAAATAAG
>URYF01000027.1 GCA_900551965.1 uncultured bacterium | reverse complement strand
TTTAGCACAATTTTCTTATTTTGGATAAGCCCGAGTTTACGCGCAAAATTTGTATATTCTGCAATTTTTTCTTCAAGTTCTGCAAACTCTTCAACATGTTTAAATAGAAATCCATTAGAAAAAAACTTTGCCTGTTGTAAATTAAATCTCGGAAGCTCAGATTTTTTAATATCAAAAAGCTGCAAAAAGGCTTTTGGAACAACCCCACCTTTTGTGTTGATTAAAGCTGCAACTGATACATAAAAATCAGAATCATCAAAAATCTTTTCAACATCAGAATCTGACGGATTTAAAAATTGCATAGCCTGAATATAAGCATACAAAGTATTATCCGATAAAATTTTCTCAAGAAACTGCGCAACCGCCTGATTTTGTTTCTTTACAACCGCAGATTCTCCTTTTCTTAACCTGGAAAAATAAATAAAATCCTGATGCGGACACAAATCTCCGTTTTTTATCAACTCAGGAATCGAAATTGCCTCATCAATAGAGCCGCAAAGCTCCTCATATCTTTCCCACTCGGAATAATCAACATCATAAGGCGGAGTCGCAGTGAACGCCGCAGTTTGCCGAGGTTCCAGATTATCTACAAGATAAGTCAGAGCCTTCCACCACTCTTTACGCAAATGATGGGCTTCATCAAAAACTAACAGAGATATGTTAGCCTTCTTTAATACTTCTATAATTTCATCAGCTTTATTTTGACTAAACCGCCTTGAAGATGTGATTGATTCCTCTGCAAAATCAAAGATATCAGTAATAGTATCTGTTATATCATCTGCAATACCATCATCATCAAAACGTCCGCAAAAAGCAGCTAATAACGCCTGATAAGTAATTATAGTAAGTTTACCGGGATTTCGAATATCTGTTGAAACAATCCCCCAATCGGCTTCGTCTAAAAAAGATGTACAAATCCGCTCTTTCCACTGGTTTTTAATAGTATTTGTAGGACATAGAACTAAAGCAGGAGTATTGATTCTTGATATAACTTCAATTCCAAGAGTTGTCTTGCCTGCCCCCGGTGCGGCTACAACATGAAGCTTTTCATCCGCCAAATGAAACGAAAGACTATCCAAAACTCTCTGTTGGTAAGCTCTCCACTTTCCCTTGAACTTTAAACTTAAACCCAATCTGTTCTTCTCCCAAATTTAAACATTAAGCTTATAACCGCCGCCATAAATAGTTTCTATATATTTTTTCCCGTTAGAAATCTTATCAATTTTGCTTCTCAGATGTCTGATATGAACCCTGATTGTTTCAATATCATCATCAGGAGAATATCCCCAAATATCTTTTAACAATTTTGCAGACGAAACCATATTCCCATGATTTTGAAACAGTAAATTAAAAATATCAAACTCAATAGGAGTCAATTTAACCTGTTTTTCTCCAATTTTTACACTATACATCTCAGGAAGCAAGGTTATCTCACCCAGCGTAAGCAAATCTCTTGTTGACGCTGATACTGGTATCTGGTTAGTGCGCTTTAACAACGCCCTGACACGAACCAACAATTCTTCAACCTCAAACGGCTTAACAAGATAATCATCTACCCCAATATTAAAACCATTCACTTTATCATTAAGTTGAGATAATGCTGTTAACATAATAATTGGTATATTTTTAGTTTCTTCATTCTGGCGTATTCTTTTAGCAACAGTAAACCCGTCAACATCAGGCATCATGACATCTAAAACTACAAGGGAGGGTATTTCCTGCTTTGCAAACGCAAAACCTTTAACTCCGTCATAAGCTTGCACAACACTATACCCGGCTAATTCAAGATTAACCTTTATCAATTCATTTATTGCAATATCATCATCTACAACTAATATCTTATTATTCATACCTGAATTCTAATACAAATGAGAGGTTTTTAAAATACGATTAATAAATCTTAACAATTAAAAATAACTAAAAGGTAATCTACAAGTGTTTTTATGACATTTATTCATTTTTTCAATATTAGCAAATTACAAAAAATTTAACAAAAAAAAGTTTTTTAGTATATTATTTAATAGTGTGAAAATATACATTTATTATACATAAGGAGACGAATAAATTGACAAATGCGACTTTAAATATGTTCCAAGAATCCAGCGTTGATGAAGTACACCTTGGTCAACACGTACTGGCAGAATTTTTTGAATGTGACCCAAACACACTTAACAGTTTGGATAAAGTTGAGAAATACATGGTTGATTCAGCATTAGAATGCGGAGCAACAATTGTACAAAAATGTTTTCATATGTTTAGTCCGTATGGAGTTTCAGGTGTTGTAATTATTGCAGAAAGCCACCTTGCAATCCATACTTGGCCGGAATTAGGTTATGCGGCAGTAGACCTATTCACATGCGGCTCAAAATGCGACCCTAAAGTTGCTTATGAGTTCTTAAAAAATAAATTCAGTTCAAAAAGAGCAAGCTTTACTGAACTGAAAAGAGGTATTCTTTCTAAAGACACAATGAAAGTCCTAGAAAAACCTTTTGAAATTATGGAACAAATCGAAAACTAACACCATAATAAAAACCGAATTTAAATTATACATAGATTTTTTACGTTTTATAGCCTGACTAGAGAGCCAAATTTATCTAGTCAGGCTATTTATATAAAAAAATGAAGTAGTTTAATAAATTAATCCAACAAAAACTTACAAACGGAAACGAAAAGGAGAAATCATGATTAACAAAATTACATTTACCGGCAGAGAAACAATGCTGACAAAAGGACTTGAAAAAGGTGCAAGTAAAGTACACGAATACGTCAGCGCCGGTAAAATATATCCAAAAGCTATAGCTGATAATATGGAAAAAGAATCAGCAGCGCTAAGATTGAACACTTTATTAGAAGACTGCTTCTCTTCAAAGGCAGCTGAGTTGTATTCAAGCCCATTTGCTATTACTGCCAAAACAGGTACAACATTGAAAGCTCAAGCTGTAGCTGATAATTATTCTTATGCCGTTGCTCATGGCAAACCGCAACAAGTTGCAGAAGAAGCTTCTAAACGTATCAACTTTTTTGGTTAATCAGCTAAAGTTAAAATAGAACGTGGAATGTACCTGATCAAATCAGCCGCCATAACGCTGTATTCGGTCAGGTCATTTTTTGCCAAATCACCGGCAAGACCATGTAAATAAACTCCCAATACAGCAGCTTCAAACAGCGCCATCCCCTGAGCTGCAAAACCGGATATCATACCGGCTAAAACATCACCTGAACCGGCCTTTGCCATGGAATTATTCCCGGTATTATTTAAGTAAGACTGTCCATCATAAGAAGCAACAAAAGTTTTATGAGATTTTAAAACAGTAACACAATGATATTTTTCACAGATATTAAATGCAGCCCCCTCAATATCAGCCAAGACATCATCTAACGAACAACCTAAAAGCCGAGAAGCTTCCTTTGGGTGCGGAGTTAATATCACATTTGAAAATTCCCTATTTTTAAAAGTTCCGGAATTTTTAGAAAGAATATTTAATCCATCTGCATCAATTATAAACGGAGTATGCTGAGGAATATTTTCAATTACGTTATCAAAAATATCAACAGCTGTTTTATCTTGAGATAAGCCGCAGCCAAATTCAACAACATCTGCGATTTGCAAATTATCAACAATATCAGACAATGGTAAAAATACGATATTTTGAGTTTGGGCTGCAACTGCATTAATAACTCTTTCAGTTGAAGCTAAAAAGCAATACCCGCAGCCAACCATAAGCGCTGAAACACTTGATAAATAAGCCGCACCCGGCATATAATCAGAACCTGCAATATTCAGAACTCTGCCATAAGTTGCTTTATTTGAGTTTTCTATCCTTTTAGGAAGTTTATAATCCATTTTGCCTTATTGCCTCGTAAGCCACAATCGCTACTGAATTTGATAAATTAAGGCTCCTTTGTCCTTCTTTCATTGGAATAGTTCTGGCATGAGAATCTTTTACGTATTTTTCCGGCAGACCTCTTGTTTCTGGACCAAAGACAATAAAATCTCCATCTTTAAACTCAATATCAGTATATAATTTATCAGCCTTAGTTGTTAAATAATAAAATGTTCCGTCAGGAAATTCATTATACAACTCGTCCATAGACTCCAGTTTATGAAGTTCTACACTTTCCCAATAATCAAGCCCTGCACGCTTTGTATATTTACTGGATAGAGAAAACCCCAGTTTGCCAACAAGATACAAGCTTGCCCCGCAGCAAGCACATAACCTTGCTATATTACCGGTATTCTGCGGAATCTCAGGTTCATATAATACAATATTCAATTTTGTCATTATCAAAAACCCTACTTATCAAAAATAGTCTTACATTCCATAACTACCGGCAACCCTCTGACAACACAGAAAATAATAGCAAGCCATGCCAGTACAATACCTGTAGTATTAAGAGCCGGAGTAAAAGAATAAACTTCCATACCCGGAGTATTTGCAAGAATTAAAATAATAAATGCCATAACTTTAGCTACAGCATAAGATATTCTCATAAATCTTGAAGCACAAATAAATCTTCCGATAGCAGAGGACTGCATAGTTTTCTCACCAAATGCTGTATAACCTTTAGATAAAGCAACACTTCTGATACTGTCTGTTGTAAAAGCTCTTGCAATACAAACAATAGGGAACATAGCATTCAACGCAAGATTATCTCCCGCCAAATAACCTAAAATCGCAAAAGCAATCCAAAATGAAGCCTCTACAATTCTATCACCCATAATATCCAAAACTGAACCTAATTCCGATTCTTCGTGCAATTTTCTAGCCACATAACCATCAACCCCGTCAAGAGCAAATGCAATAATTGTCAAAACAAATGCTATTGCATACGCAATAGTAGAAGGTACAAATAACAAGTACACTGCCAAAAGCGCAACAAATATTCTAAAAATTGATATAAAATTTGCCATAATAACCTCTTTTACCGTAAACTATAATTTTTTAGATCTTGAAAGTGCAAAATCAAAATTATCAAGATTTTTAGCCCTATCACCAAGCATAATCTTTTCAGCTTCTTCCAAAACCTCCGTGACAATAAATCCGTTCTCACCATCTGAACGAGCTTTTTTACCTGTTTCGCAACAACTGATAAAGTGCTGGCACTCAAGTTTCAAAGGTTCAATTTCAAGGTAATCAAGCTGAATATTTTCACCTGCACCGGCTTTAAAGTTATCATAAATTGTTAACTTATGTTCTGCAACCGTATCATCAAGAATTGCGGTTTTTTGAGTTCCGCGAACCAAAAGCTGTACATGCTTTCTTGGGGTAATCCAGCTGTCTGAAATATGAGCAATTGCCCCGCCTTCCATCTGAATACCGATATGAGTAATATCCATAATATCATTGCCATCAGAAGATGAGCCAATTGCAGAAATTACACGTTTAGGATTTTTACCCAGCACATAACTAATCATTGATACATCATGCGGTGCCAAATCCCACATTACACTTCTGTCATTTTTGAAGTAGTTAATATTTAACCTGTCACTTTGGGCATAAACAATATCACCTAAAGCGCCTTCTTCAACAAGCATTTTCAATCTGTTTACTGCAGGATGGTATAAAAGAAGGTGACCAACCATCAAAACAAGGCCTTTTTTATCTGCCAAATCGGTCAAATCACGTGCTTCCTGCGCAACAGTTGAAATAGGTTTTTCTACATAAACATTTTTGCCTGCTTCAAGCATTGCTTTTACAAACTTAAAATGAGTATGACTAGGGGTTACAACAACAACCCCGGTAATTTCAGAACTGTTTAATATATCATGAAAATCTTTTGTAGTTTTTACATCAGGATACTGCTCCTTAACTTTTGAAAGATTCTCATCATCCAAGTCACACACCATACCTAAGGCATTCAAGTTGTAAAAATTACGAACAATATTCCTTCCCCACAGGCCGCAACCTAACACAGCTATTTTTTGTTCCACCATATTTCCCTAACTTTCTTAAATTAAACTAGTCTTTTTATAATTATAAACTTTAAAAGATATTTTGCAAATACTTTAAGATTACTTACAAACTATCCGTGCCTTTGCTGATCTCTTAGATTTCTAACAGCTTCTACTCTAAGTTCATACATCTGCTGATATTTTTCATAGAATAAATCCCTGTCTTCTGATGGGAACTTTGTTGCAAGTTTATCCAACAAAGGTCTTGGAATCTCAGAGATTTTAACCATACGTTCCAACGCTTCATTAGACAAAGGATACAACGGCTTATAATTCTTATAAAATATATGATTACATTCAGCTTCAACCTGAGTTGTATGTTTTGCAACCTGATCACCCAGTTTACAGGTTATAACATTACCGTCAAACAATACACCCTTATATCCTGCAAGTAAAAGTCTTATAATTAGATCGTAATCAGCTAACAATTGGAACTTCGTATCAAAAGCACGGACTTCACTTAATACAGATTTTTTAAAAAACATAGCCTGTCTGGGACAAGGTACAACCTGAAAGGCGTTAAGCATTGCCGGAATAAATTGAAAAGCATAACCTTCCGGGTGGCAGCAATATGACGGGAAAAAGCAAAAATCAGCATCCTCTTCTTCCATAACTCCGACAATATCTGCAATTGCGGTAATATCATGATAAAAATCATCACAACTGATAAACGAAACATATTTCCCCTTAGCACGCAGCAAGCCTTTATTCATTGCATCAAACTTACCGCGGTCCGGCTCGGAGTAAAAGCTCAAAAAACCGGCATTCTTGTACTCTTTTAACAATACTTCGGTACCGTCTTTTGAGTCATTGTCAATAATCAAATGCTCTACATACGGATAAGTCTGTTTATCCAAAAGATTTACAAGCAAGGTGAAATCATCTGCCTGGTTTTTATCAACAATATTTGAAGTTGGTGTAATTACGGTCACTTCCGGTTCGTACATATCTATAATCCTTATATTAGTAATTTACATATACATTACGAAGAATCTGCTCTTCTATATTTTTTTTATCAGCGGGCGATGTTTTCGCATCATTTATCATAATATCAAAAACATAAAGCTTTCCGCGTCTTGAAGTCAAGTAGCCGGCAATTGAACTTGTATCTGCAAGAGTCCCGGTTTTTGCGTACAAATTATCTTTAAAATAAAGCATTCTGTTTTTTAAAGTACCTTCACCCGGTGTCGGCAGCCCTGTTTTAAAGGTTTCAAAATCATCTTCCGCAGCCTTAACTCTCAAAAAATCAACCATAAATTCTGCTGTCATCAAATTATTTTTAGAAACACCGCTTCCATCAACAACTTTTATATCTTCAGAATTCAAGTTAAGCTTATTAAAATAATTATCAAGCATAGCCAAAGAGTTAGATGTAGCCCCTTGAGATTTTGACCAGACAGAACCGGCTGTTTTAAATATGGTTTCTGCCATCAGGTTGTTACTATTTTTGAAAATAAGAGGAAGTATCGGCTCTATTTCATGTTCAATTTCTTCTACTTTATAAACCTTATCCGATGGCAATTTTGCAGTTTTAACAGGCGCAAAGTAATCAAGTTTCGCGCTTCTTATCGAATCCTCTAATCTCAGCATAAAATTTATTTTAGGATTTAAAACCGGCAGGGTCATATAAGATAACTTTGCAACAGAACCTGTAATATCCAGCATGTTAGGAGCAACAGCATTGTTTTTTTCAATATTCAAAGCCGTTGTACTCGAAAAATCAGTTGTAACCAAATTCATAAAAGTAACCGGATAAAACGGTTTTACTGCAAGCTTAGCAGGAGCTTTATTTACAGTTGGCGCCACCTCAATTTTTAATAAATTATTATTGATATTATACACACTGAACTTTGGCATTAATGGATTAAGTTCATCATCCCACTGCCAGCCTTCACCCCATTCACTCTTATCAAATGCAGAATCATCTACATAAAAAGTTTTTGGAGCAATTTCTTTAGCCGCTGCAGCACTGACAAGCTTATCCAAATCAGATGAAGTCAGCAACGGATCACCTGAAAGTTTCAAATATAAATCATTATTTGTACTTTTATACAGAGTTGTTAAATATTTATAATCAAGTCCTAAAGTATCAACTGCAGCAGAGGTTGTGATTAGTTTAAGAGTTGATGCCGGAGTCATAGGCATTTTTTCATTCAATGAATAAACGACAGAACCAGATTGAGCATCTTTTATCAAAACAGAAACTGCACTTTTATTAACACCTAGCTTAGCAAGGGTTTTATTTATTGATTCTGCCGTAACAGAAGAAGCTGTCAGCAGCATAATTCCAAGTAAAGCAATTATCTTTCGCATAATATTTTCACCTCATAATTGTCTTTTATATCTTTTAAGGTTGGGGATTTACTTCTTATTTTATACATCAAATCAATATCTAAATCAGCACTGACAATACCTTCTACAGTATTGATTGAAGCAAGTTCTTCCCCTTTGAAATCGATAATTCTTGATTCTCCAAGATTATATTCACCATTTTCAATATATCCGCACTGGGTTAAGGCAGCCATATAACATTGATTTTCAACAGCTCTTGACTTTGTCATAACCTCCCACGGAACAGGCTTTTTTGAACCCCAGGCGGCACAATTTATCAATACATCAGCACCTGCTTTAGCATAAGCCCTGTAGATTTCCGGAAATCTGATATCATAGCAAATAGTCAGCCCGTAAGATACACCATCAAGGTTTACCATAACCGGAAAATCTCCACAGGTAATATATTTGCCTTCATCACAACCGTAATAAGAATATAAATGATTTTTAGAATAAGATGTAATAAAATTTCCCAGCCTGTTAAATACAGGACAAGTGTTATAATAATTATCTCCTGACTTTGTTATATAACTTCCGCCGATAATATTTATATTATGCTTTTTAGCAGATTCAGATAAAAAATCAAAAATAGAACCTTTTGTTAATTCCTGCGCAGTTTCATGAAAATGAGAACACGACCAGCCCACAGTCCAAACTTCCGGCAACACAAGGACATCCGACTTATCAAGCTCACCGCCTTGCATAAGTTTTTCAACTTTAGATATATTTGCTTCTACATCACCAATAACAGAAGACATTTGAAGCAATGATATGTTTACTTTTTTTTGCGCCATAATTTTTGTTTTTTAGCCTCTTTATATTTTTCAGGAGCAATATTTTCAAGATTAAACAAAGAATCCTTAATTTCCTGAGCAACTTGCTCATCTGTTTTCCCCTCGGTAGAAATAGGAGCACCGTATAAATTTATAAGCCTGCAAGGACCAATCGGTGAGGACATTTTATCCCAAGACGGGAATCTCACAAAAGTTAAATC
Source organism: uncultured bacterium (assembly GCA_900551965.1). Lineage (GTDB taxonomy): Bacteria > Cyanobacteriota > Vampirovibrionia > Gastranaerophilales > Gastranaerophilaceae > Zag111. The sequence goes on along the minus strand of URYF01000027.1, from coordinate 8,663 downwards.
AGGCGAATACCAATGTACAGGAACAATAGGAACACCTGCTTCACGAGCTAATACAATAGCCCCGGATTTAACTTTATGTACAGGACCTCTTGGACCGTCAACCATTATCGCAATATTTTCCCCATTTTTCAATTTAGAAATCATTTTTAAAGTTCCGGAAACAGACCCCTTACGATTAGAAGATCCTCTGCAGGTTTTAAAGCCCATTTTTTCAACAACATGGGTAATAATTTCACCATCAAAAGAATTGCTGATTAGAATATTCAAATTAGCTTTATCCTGAATACCATATACACAAAACTGATTTTCATGCCACATGACATAAATACAAGGAGTAATTTCAGGATTATTAATTTCAACAATGTACGTGAAATATTCCTGAATATGCATAATAGAATATACCAAATCCTTAACTTGTTTTATATTCTTTTTATTAAATAATCTAACCATAATAAGTTAATTGTAACACACATACGGCTAAAAGCTAAATTATTTAAATTTGTAAAAAATTTTATTATATTCCATAGAAATCAAAATCTTCCGGCAGCTGATCTTCTATTAACTTTACAAAGTCCGAACACTTGTACCCAAAAGCATTCGCAAGTTTCCACAACGTAGAAACCTTAGTATCAATATTACCTTTTTCCAATCTTGATAAAAGACCATTCCCGATATCATATTCATAAGAAAACGTATTAATACCCTTACCCTGCTTATGCCTGCAATTATGCACTAAATTGCCAAGAGCTGTTAACAGCATCTTTTTTCTCAGTTGTTGAATTGAAGTATCTTCATCTTGCATATTTTTACATTTTAAATTATATTGAATATAATCTATTGACTTTAGTCTATAGATTATATTCAATTGGGGGATTATGAAAAGAAGATACTTTATAGCCGCAGGAATAACAACATGCTTGATTTGTTTATGCCAAAAGATATGGCTGCCAAACATTGAGGATTTTGAACTATATCCGTTTCTAATAATATTGATTTTAGGATATATGGTTAGCCTGAAAACAGTAACTTATCTTGCATATTTTAAGACAATAAAAAACGAGTCAAGAGTAGAAATCATATTTCTTGCAGTATTTTTTATATGTCTGTTTATACCAATGCTTCACATAAGCAACGATAAAATTTCAAAAAAAGAAAACCGAAATCTTGCAGAATTTAAACCGCTAATAAATAGCCAACGCAAGTTTAACTATGATTTTGGGAAAGATTTTGATGCCTGGTACTCTGATAGATTTTTTGGCAGAAAAGCTATCCTTTCCTCATTTGCAAAACTCAGGTTTAAAATAAGTTCTAAATATTATAACCAAAATGGCTATATTATAAATAAACAATCAAACTTGGGATTCACGCCCGGTGAAGCTAAAAAGATAACTTTCACTAATAAAAATATTGATGATATCGCCTCAAACTTTGAAAAACTAAAAAACTATTGTTTAGAAAATAATATAAAACTATACGTTCTTGTAGTACCAACAAAATCAGCAATATATACAGACAAAATGCAGGATTACTATAACGCAGCAAAGCATCTTGAATTTGAAAAGAATACAATCGAAAAAATTAATAAAAAATTGTCATATAAACTAATTTATCCATACAAAGAGCTCATAGAAGCATCAAACAAAGATTACACGTATTTTAAAGCAGAACATCACTGGAGTGATTTCGGAGCATTTACAGCTTACAAAATACTGATAAATGAAATGACAAATATAACACCTGTAACGATAGCAGATTTTGATATATCACAAAATAACAAAATTCGCGGGGATTTTTTTAGGCGTTACAACTCAGGGACAACGTACATCAGCCTTGGATTGCCTGATAAATTAACCAGAAATTTACTTAATACAAAATATAACTATTATACCTACAAAAACGCTGCAGATATTAAAGAATCTATAAATGGCGATAAAAAATCAAAACAACCAAATACAATAAAGCAAAAAACAACTACAGAGTACTAATCAGCGGAACAAGTATGAATGAAAATTTACAGCCATTTTTAGCTGCAACATTTTCTGAAACTCTATATCTAAGGTTAAACAACGTAAAAAATGTAAAAGGAGATGACACCTATAAGTTCTATAAAAGATACAATGGTAAAATAACAGATTACAAGCCGGATATTATGATATTTTGCATTACATTTAATAATCTGCGAGGAATAAGGGATTTAATGAGTTTAGATTAATTGACCTCTTGACATTGAAATTTGTTTGAAATAGAATAAAAAGCGTGGCGGAAATAAAATAGCGATATAAATGTTTCCCCATAAAACTCCTCCGGGATGTGGCGCAGCTTGGTAGCGCACCTCGCTTGGGACGAGGGGGTCGCATGTTCGAATCATGTCATCCCGACCATTTATAAATAAAGGCTTTTAGAAAATTTCTAGAAGCCTTTTTTATTAACAAGGAATTCTAACATGGAAGAAAGCCTCACAAATAAACAATACCTTTCCCCCCTTGCTTAATGAGTTTGCTCATGTTAGGATTGAATTTGGACAAATACGTTAAATTATTTTAGATGAGGGATTAGAAAAGTGGATTTTATATCTTTAACCATACAGTTTTTAAGCTTATTGGCAAAGTTTGTAGGTAACTACGGATTAGCAATTATTTTACTGACAATCATTGTCAGAGGTGCAATGTGGCATTTGAATGTTCAGCAGCAACGCTCTATGAAAATGATGCAATCACTTCAGCCAAAAATGAAAGCTATCCAGGACAGGTACCAAAGCAATCCGCAGGTTATGCAGCAAAAAATGATGGAATTTTACAAAGAACATAAGTTTAACCCGATGGGCGGCTGCCTACCGTTGCTTATCCAAATGCCGATTTTCATTTTATTATATTCCGCATTAATCAGCCCTCAATTTATTCAGGTTGCAGGCGATCAACACTTTTTATTCATTAAAAGCTTAGCGACAACAATGAGAGCAACCGCCGGAATTTCTGAAAACGGAATTATCGGCGCAGCAAAAGGTGATAAATTTATCCTGGGCAACACCGCAACAGTTTACCTTCCGGGCGAAACTATCAAAAACGTAAAAATTCAAGACCCGGCTCAAGGTGTTGAAGTCCAAGGCGATTTAGTTCCAGGAGAAGATGTGGACTTAGCGGTAAGCCTTGACCATATCAAATTAAAATTCAGCCAGCAGGATAAAATAGAAAAAGCTGATATCACAGTGACCAACAGCAACATAAGAGAAAATGAAACTATAACCTTCACAAGAGATGGCGGAGTTTTAAAAGCTACAGTTCCGACAGTTGCGGTTAATAAAACTCTTCACTGGGATGTGCTTCTGCTAATTGCTTTATTTGCAATCACAATGATTATTTCTCAAAAAATAATGATGTCTATGAATAAAACAGATTCAGCTGATCCGACCCAGCAGGCTCTTCAAAAATCAATGGGTACATTTATGCCGCTTATGATTATCGCAACATTTGTTGTAATCCCTATTCCGGCAGGGGTATTGTTATACTTAATCACAAGTAACATTATCCAAATCGCTCAAACTGTTATTATTAACAAACAAATTGACAATGAAGAAGCTAAGAAAAAAGAATCTGTAAGTGACAGCGAACTTAAAAACGCTAAAAAAGTTGATGAAAAGTAATTAAATAAACACGAGAAGCAACTCCAATCATAGGTTGGAGTTGTTTTATTTATAAAGGTAAAAAGTATGAATATTTCAGATTTCGATTATGAACTTCCAAAAAATTTAATAGCTCAAATGCCTGCGGATAAACGCGAAAACTCAAAAATGATGATTCTTGATAAAACAAATCAAAAAATCGAACATAAACATTTTTTTGATATCGTTGATTTAATCGATGAAAATTCAATACTTGTTTTAAACAATACAAAAGTTTTACCGGCACGTCTTTTCGGGACAAAAGAAACCGGTGCAAAAATAGAAGTATTTCTACTCGAAAAACAAACTGTAGAAGATGGAAATGACAAATTCTGGTCTGCACTTATAAAACCATCTAAACGTGTAAAACCTGATTCTATAATTACAATATCTGAAGAATTAAAAGCCCGTCCGGTTAAAAGGCTTGAAGACTATGGAGAATGGCTTGTTGAACTTATCTACGAAGGGGATTTATTTGAAATTTTGCACAAGGTAGGTAATATTCCGCTTCCGCCATATATTGAAAGAAAAACCCAAACCGAAGAATTAAGACAATTCGACTGCCAAAGATACCAAACAGTCTACGCTAAAGACGAAAGCTCTGTCGCGGCTCCGACAGCAGGACTGCATTTTACGGAAGAAATACTTGAAAGATTAAAAGCTAAAGGGGTTGAAATCGTATATATTACTTTAAATGTCGGAATCGGAACTTTCAGACCTGTTAAATGTGAGAATGTTCTTGATCACAAAATGCACTCTGAAACTTTTGAAATAACACAAGAGGCTGCAGATAGGATCAACAAGGCCAAAGCTGCTGGTAAAAAACTTGTAGCAGTTGGGACAACAACCGTCAGAACCCTGGAAACAGCATATCAAAAATACGGCTGTATTCAGGCATGCAACAATCATTCTGAGTTATTTATTTATCCGCCTTATGAGTTTAAAGTGGTAGACAGCCTTTTAACAAATCTGCATTTACCAAAATCAACACTTTTGATGCTTGTCAGTGCTTTAGCCGGTAAAGACTTTATTTTTGAAGCCTACAGGCAAGCTGTAGAAAAAGAATACAGATTTTTCAGCTATGGAGATTGCATGTTTATAAAATAGCCCGGATTATTATTCATATTGACTTTTTAAAAGAAATTATTAAATCAAGTGGTGGATACATTAATTTCTAATATTGAGTAGAATAATAATGTACGGGAGGTAGTATAAGAGCATGTTCTCTGAAATGATACAAGGATTATTAAATTCAGGCGGTAAAACTGCAGCAATGCAGCGAGCGGCACAACTTGCCAGAAGCACGGATAGACAAATTAATCATCAACAGAGCATGGCAAATTCTCTTGATGCAATTTACCCGCCCGGCGCCAATAACGTTCAATCATTTGAAAAAGTTTTAGCCAATACTACCAAGACAGATTTCGGTTCTTTATTATTGAACCCAAAATCATTAAATGTTTCCGGAGATATTTATAATCAAGATATAAACACTGACAGCATAACAAATGCCACTCTAAGACGGGCTATAAATGAAGTTAACGATGCTACAAGAATTTATAATCCGCAAAACGCTAATAAATCGCAATTATTAAGTATGATAAATCAAGTTGCTCAAAAGCACGGATTAGATGAAAAACTTGTTCAAGCTGTGATAAAACAAGAATCCGGATTTAATCCGAAAGCAACTTCAAGAACAGGCGCAATGGGACTAATGCAATTGATGCCGGCAACCGCTAAGGAATTAGGGGTAAATGACCCGTATAATGCTGTTCAAAATGTTGATGGCGGGGTCAGATATTTAAAATCTATGCTTAATAAATACAACGGAAATGTGATTCTAGCACTGGCTGCATATAATGCAGGTCCCGGGGCTGTGGACAAATATGACGGAGTTCCGCCATATAAAGAAACTCAAAACTACGTTAAAAATATTTTGTCTAATTATTTATAATTTAGCTAACACTTGCTGCAATCTATCAAGTTTTCTATTATCAGTTCCAAGTCCACATAACAGCATTGTAGATTTATCATTTGTACGTTCATCTTCGATATTAAAATCTTCGTACAACATCTCAGATAATTCATGCCCGGAAACCCCCGGAACCCTGATTAAAACTTTTGTCGGGTCATCTCCAAAAAATTCACAACCTTTACACTTTTCTCTTATTTTATCAAGACGAGAAACAAGATTATCTATATCTTTTCTGCCGTTTCTTGAATCCAAATAATTAATATTAGCTTCAATTGAGGCTAACAGAGGATAAGACGGTGAAGTTGTAGAAAACATATTCAAAGCCGGCATAACATCTATTTCGCAATTACAATGCAAAAGCGCCGTCGGATTCAGCCCCCCCGCGGTTTTATGAAGCGATTGAACCGTAAAATCCGCAACATTAACAGCAGATAAAGGCAGCAACTCGGAAAACGGATACAAAGCACCATGCGCTTCATCAACAATTAAAAAAGCTCCGTGCTTTTCACAAATTGCCTTTATCTCTTCAATATCAGAAATAATCCCCTCGTAAGACGGAGATGTGATTATTACAGTCCTGATATTATATCTGCTCAAATAATAATCAATAACCTCAGGTTTAACCTCTAGCGGGACACCCCATTCTTTATCAATTTCAAGATCATAAGTCAGCGCTCTGGCACCGGCTAATCTTACAGCATTAAAATGAGATGGATGTGAATTAGAAGCAATTAAAACCTTATCTCCAACCTGGGTACAAGATAATACAGCTGCAATTATACCGCTTGTAGAGCCATTTGTTAAAAAGGTTGTAGAATAAGTACGATAAATAGCCCGAGCCTGACACTGAGCAAGTCTCAAAGCCTCCTGAGGATCCTGGCAGTCAGTTTCGGAGTAATCAATTTTATACATCTCTTTCAGCGGTTCAAAAACGAAAAACTTCTGCCCATGAGATGGGGTTGTAAACATCATTTTTTCAGGTTTTTCACTCAACAAACGAACTAAACTCATGACTAACCTATTTATTTTTTATCTCTACACTGCGTTTAGCACAAAATTGAGTCAGAATCATCTTGTCATGGCTTGAGTTATATACAAACTGACCGGAGATTGTATATCCGCCTTCAGAGCGTTTTTCAACACGAATAGGCTGAAATTTACAACCTATATAGGTTTCATCTGACAACGGAATTTTAACATCATAAGAACCTTCAATATTGATATTTTCGTTAGTTTTAAGCTTCATACCGCCTGCTGAAATATCAAGTGTCGAAATTTTATAAGAATTACCATCCAAATGCAATTCCAGCTCATTCATATACTTAATACGGGTATATTGACGTCTTTGAAGGAATTTATGTTTTGCAGGACTTGCAATAACCAAAGTTTTACCATTGATTTCTTTTGCGTAAGAATCAAAATAAAGTTTGCCATGACTTGTCTGGGTATAAAATTCACAATATGTATTTTCCAAAACTCCATCCGGCTCATAATCAAGTTCAAGTGTAAAATCACCTGCTCTGACAGCAGTCACTTTTCCTCGGTTTGCAAACTTAAAATTCTGCGGAATCATCAATATTTCCTGATTTTCAACAACTAATTCTCTCATCTTTGACCTTTCAAAATATAATAATATAATGTGATTATACAACAATTTATCATACAGGGCATAATGTTAAGAAAAGAAAAGCCCTTCCAAAATAAGAAGGGCAAGCTGAGCAATCAGAAGAGTTGAGGATTTACATTTTTATAATAAGCGGTTTTAAATACCGTTTCATTAGCTGAAATATCAATCAATCATTACGAAATATTAGCTAAAAGTATTGAATAATTGATTTTTAAAAATGTTACATGATAATATATAATCATTAAGGATAAGGAGTTAGGTATGAAAAAAGTATTATTAACAACTGCGATACTGGGAGCTTTTACGTTAACAACCTGCCATGCTGCAAATGCAGGATACGGATATTTAGCTGCGCCAAATGAAGGTAACAGAAATTTTTCAACACTTATGCAGCATCAGTTTGAAAAAGAGGAAACCTTGGATTTTATAAATACCCCTGAGCAATACAAAGAAAAAAGAGAAAAAAAAGAAAAGTTTTTAGACTATCAATCAGGTAAGGTTGATATTCCACCAAGCGTTCAAACTCAATTTAATCTGCAAGGTTCAAGACCGGGCTCAAATAATATGCAATTCATAAAAGATGAAAACGGTAAAATTAGAATTCAAGGGTTCTAAAACAAATGATTAAATTAATAATAAAATGGATAATTTTTGCATTAGTAATCATGGGAACATGCTATCTGCCCGGAATTAAAGTCGAAGGCTTTGAATTTGCGATGTTAATCGCGGCAATATTAACACTTGTTAACATTTTTATCAAACCAATCATAAAAATATTAGCCTTTCCGATTAATTTATTAACATGCGGTTTATTCAATCTTGTGATAAACTTCGGCATACTCTACGGCATTGCATATATAATCCCGCAATACAGGCTGACAAACGTTTTGAACGCATTTATCGCATCTGTTATTATTGCTGTTTCATACTGCATTTTGAAAAAAATCTAACTACAATATCAGCCAAAAAGATGTTTTTTCCGTTAAAAAGTGTTAAAATTCGTTAAAATATTTGCATGAAAATGAATTTTTTATATAATGGTGAAGTACACAAGAAGAAGGAGTTTTACAATGAACAAAGAAGAATTAGTACAAGAAATTTCTAAAAAAGCTAACGTTACACAAAAAGAAGCAGCTGAAGTTTTATCTTCATTAGTTGATACTATCCAAAAAACAGTTGCTAAAGGTAAAAAAGTTACTTTAGTAGGTTTCGGTACATTTGAACCTCGCAAAAGAGCTGCTAGAACTGGCAGAAACCCTCAAACTGGTAAAGAATTAAAAATTCCTGCAAAAACAGTTCCTGCATTCTCAGCTGGTAAAAAATTCAAAACTGTTGTTAACGGCAAATAGTCTTTGAACAAAGTTTTATAAAAACTGAAAAAGCGCTTTTGAGAAATCTCAAAA
>URYF01000026.1 GCA_900551965.1 uncultured bacterium | reverse complement strand
TTATGATTTCCCTGTAGATCTTCTTCTTTCCCTAAGGATTCGGCCCAAAGCTGTACGTACCAGTCTGATACGTATTTCAATCTGCTGGAATATGGCATCATAACTGAAATGTTTTTATCTTTTTTAGTGTCCATAAGGTATTGAATTAAAGCATTTTGTGCTGCGATATTTTCATTAATATCTGTGTTTTTTAATGCTAAATCCATATCTTTTATGCCGTTCATGATTTCGTCAATATCTATTCCGACAAGAGCGAATGGTAATAATCCTACAGCAGAAAATACAGAAAATCTTCCGCCGACATCATCTGGTACAACAAATGTTTTGTAACCTTCTTGTTCTGCGATTTGCCTTAGTACTCCTGTTTGTTTATCGGTTGTTGCTACGATATTTTTTCTGTATTCGTCTTCCAGTTCTTTTTGTAAACGGTCTTTGATAATCATAAATTGTGACATTGTTTCTGCGGTTGAACCGGATTTTGTTATGACATTAACTAAAGTCTTTTTTAAATCCAAAATGTCCAAAAGTCCGTTCATAGAGTCAGGATCAATATTATCTAAGAAAAAGATTCTTGGGAAATTGTCTCTTTGTTCTGGGGTTAACAAGTTCCAGTATGGTTTTAGCAACGCTTCGGTTACTGCTAGTCCGCCCAGAGCTGAACCACCTATTCCTAGAACTAATATATTATCAAAGCGGCCTCTAACCATAGAAGCGTATTCTTTTACATACCATAAAGTTTCTTCATTATAGCCTAAGTTCATCCATTGAAGCCATTGCCCTGGTTTATCTTTTCTTTTATTTAAGTCGGTAATAATTTCGGCTATCTGGTTTTTATATGCTGCAAATTCTTCAGCTAAATTTAACCCGTTTTCCTGACCTACAATTTTTGAATCCGCGTTTCTATAGTCAAACCTAATCATTGAAATCCCTAATATCCCTTCCTGTAATACGAATTAACCTTATAATCATATTGTATATAATCAAGTAGAAAATACAAGGGGTAAAAAGGCTATTGGTAAGTTTTTTTACCCCTATGCACTTTGGTTAAATTTAAAGGTTCTTTCAATGTTTTTAGAAATTACACCTTTGATAGAATCATATTCTGTTTGAAGTGATGTGTGTTCTGTGTCAATGTTTTTTAATTCAAGGTCATAGATATTGTCTTTAGCTTCAATATCATTCATTGCTCTGTTGTATTCAGCTTCAGCTTTTGTTACTGCAGCATCATCTGTTTCTTCGGTAATCATTGTACAAGTTTTGTAATCAAGACCATTCCATTTGAATGATTTGTCTACTTGTTCAAGTGTTACAATGCCGCTTTCCAATGCAAATTCCATCCACTCTGAAGATGATGCTAGTCCGTTCTCAAGAGCTTTATAGCCTTCCTGCATTCTTTTGAACAGGTTAGTGTACCATTGAGCTTTTGCATCTGCGTTGCCGGTATTGCTTGTATCGTTTTCATCAACCCAAGCGTATTTTGGCTCACCGTTTACAGCAATCATTTCGTCAATTAAGTATTCTTTAATTACTGTATTAAAGCTTTCAGATTGTTTTAAGTTTCTATTTTGCAAGTATTTTAAAACGAAATCTATATCAGTAAGATTTTCAGCTGTAACCACCAAGGTTTCTTCTTCGCCATTTTCGTTAGTTATGGTGAATGTGTAATTGTCTATTAGGTCTTGATTTACTTGGTCTGTATATTTTTTAGCCGGGTTTGAGTCTGGAATAACTTCAGTGCTAAAAATATTATTTAAGAACTGATTTTTAGCGTCAAGGTATTCTTGTAAAACTTCTTGAACTGTTTTACCACTCAAGCTTTTTATTTCCTGGTTAATATCAATACCGTATGTGGTTTGTAAAACGTTCGGATTTTGAGTTGTTACCCATTTAGCAAAGTTTTCATAATTGATGTTTTGTATAAGTTGGTCAATTATTGATTCTGTTGCTTCATTTAAAGCTGTTTTTACTTCGGTTTCATCAGTAATGTAAGCATAACTATTTAATATTTGTTTGCCTTCAGCATCTGTTGTTAAGTCATAATAGTGATCCATAGACCAAGTTGAACCATCTTCATTTGTCCCTGATAAAGTATAAGACATTTGATCTATGAATTGTTCTAATGACAAGGTGTTTTCGATAGTACCATCTGATTTTTTAGGATAGTTAACAACGCCTGATGCATCTGTTGCTGTAGCATAATGATCATCAAATATTTGAGTATCTATCGCACTAACTAATCCGTCTGTACCAACAGTTACAGTGATTCCGTCAGATAAAGTATAGTTATATGATCCATCTTCGTTAGCTACGGCAGCTTTAGTAATAGTTCTGGTATCAGTGTATTTTATTGCATCTTTTTGGCTGACAGTACCACCTGCAGCTGTTTGAGAAACTTTTCCGTATTCATATGAATTAATTTCGTTTTTCAAACTTTCGTATAGAGAGTCAGAAATTAATTTACTATTTTTAAGATTTTCCAGATTGTATGTTTGGCTATTATTGCCCAAGAACTGGCTTTTAAAGTAATTCAATAAATTTGACATACCTCTATTAATGCCAAAATCCATTGTAATTGCTTCATCTACCTTGTTAATTTTAGATGATGGTCCATTTAATAAATATTTATCTAATATAAGTTGGGAAGCCACTCCTAGAGCTGAAGATGCTTTTAAATATTCAGCATAATTTTTTTCGTAGGCTTCAACTTCAACAGAATTTTCATAACTGTTGTAGCCTTCATAGTAGCCTTTTAATTCTTCGACACTTATGTTATTAAACGGAGCAGGATATAGTTCATTTTTTAGGCCGCCCAATTCTTCAAAATATGTTGTGGTATATTCAAGTCCGTGGTATTGAAGGTAAGAGTTGAGGTTTCCGCCTGCTTTTTGGAATAATGCAGCTTCACTTTCGCTCACTAAAATCTGACCTGAAGAATTTACAAGTCCGTATTGAGTATTGTATGAACTGTATGCAGTTAATGCATTATAAGTTAACGGTTGAATTTGAGAAGCGCCTGTTGCATCATAGTTTGTGAATTTCATTGTTGCATTATTAAGCGCATTAACATAATTTTCGCTTGCTTGAGAACTTTGAGTTGCCAAACGCATTTTTGCATTGTTAATGGTTTGAGATCTCAACTCATTATCAGCCAAACGAGCTGTGATAGTTAATAATCTAGCTTGTGATGCTGCCATTCCCATAGTAAGCTTTGTCCTTTCGATTTCCTTGAAACTTTTCTTATACTATAAATCGGCATTTTCCCTATAAACTTTAATATTTTAAGGGTATTTGTTAAGTTTTCGTTACAATTATAATTTTTTATTTCAAAATAAAAAAAGAGCAGATATCAAATCTGCCCTTAGAATTATCATCCATCTATATAATTTTATATTAACAAACTGAAGCAAAAGAGGTGCTTGAGCTTCCTGAATATGAAGATGCTCCGCCGCAATCAAATCCGCCAGCTGAAAATCCGCAATCACCTAAAACTGCAACGGCTGCTGAAAATTCACCCATAAATCCTGAAGTATCAGAATCACTTGAAAATTCATAGTCTGAATACATTGCATAATTGATTACAGAAGGATTAGAAGAAATATATGTATCATATTCGCCAATGGTCAATAAGCTTTTAGCTTCGCTGGCACCCATTGCTAAAATTCCTGAATTTTCTACAGGATTGTTTTTAACATTTGAGTTTTTGTTTGTTGTAGATGCCTTTGCTGCTTTGTTTCCGAATAATAATATCATTTTACTCTCCTAATATCTCATATTCTTTACACTTATATAAAGGTTTTAAAAAAGTCCTTATTTCAGCATGGATATTTTTCGTTACAATTCTTAATCAAAAAGTTAAAACTTTAGGATTAGCTATCTAAACCTATCGATTGATGTACATGCTCAAAAAGAGTTGTAGTATAGATGTGTAGATTAGGGAGGGAAAGAAATTGAAAAGATTATTTTTAATATTCACATTCTTAATTGCATTTGCTTTTTCTATTTCGTCAGTATCTGCTGCCGAAAATCATTTACACACAATTACATTAGAAAAAAACAACACAGGATACAATATAATACTCGGTTCTGATAAAATTGCAAAAGTAGTTAAGAAAACACCTGCAGAAAACGAGTTAGTTATGGACTTGAGCGGAATAACTTCATCTGAAACTGTTAACGCTTTGTATAAAGGTACCCATGATATTGAAGGCTTGGTTATTGAAAATACCGCGCCTAACAAGTTAAGGATACATATTTCAGCGGAGAATATAAAAAATTCCACAGTTATGATTGAGCCAATCTCCGGGGAAACTACAATTGTAGGGGAAACCGTTCCGTTAGATAAGGTTCTGTGGATTACCTTTGTCCTTGCGATGTTTGCTGTTATATTCAAAATCTCAAAAGATATCGCAGAAGATGATGAAAAAGTTCTTATTAAAAAGGATATTAGAGATCGTGAAATTCAGATGTATAAAAAATATCGAAGTGAAATGTTTACAACTCCTGTAATTGAGCACAGCAGTGATTTGAGAATGAGAAAAATGCTCAAAAAAATTGACAGGAAAATTGATGAAAGACTTACAACAGTAATTAAATAAGAGATTAAACCTCAAAAACTTAAATATATCCCTAAAACATTTTATGTCTGGCAAGTTTGAAAAAACTTGCTTTTTATTTGGATAAGTTTATACTTAAAACCCTCTCTATATTGAGAGGGTATTTGTTATTTTTCAAAATATTTACTAATCAGATGCTCAATTGTAACAGCAGAATCACCTTTGCCGTACGGATTTAAAGCTTTTAGGCGGGTTTGGGATCTTGGCTTTGATAAAATTTCAGAACTGAAATTTGTGATTTTATCGTATTCTGCCCCGACCAAAACTGATACACCTGCATCAATACCTTCCTGACGTTCGGTTTCATATCTCATAACAAGCGTTGGGCAGCCAAAAGACGGTGCTTCTTCTTGGATTCCGCCTGAGTCAGTTAGAATTAGTTTAGCGTTTTTCATTAAATAAACTAAATACGGATAATCAAGAGGTTTTAGTAAATGAACATTTTCATATTCACCTAATCTTGAGTATATTTTACACTTTACATTCGGGTTCGGGTGAACCGGTAGTATAAATCTATGCTCAGGATATGTCTTAATTAAATATTCTATAGCATCAAGAATCCTGTCTATTCTTTCACCATGATTTTCTCGGCGATGTACAGTTATAAGTACAAGTTTATCATCAATTGGTATTTCTTGAGCGTTGAAAAACTCTTGAGCTTGCTGCATAGTTTTTTTAGATAGGCAGAAAAGCGCGTCAATAACAGTGTTACCTGTAACATGAATTTTTGTTTCTGAAATATCCTCTTTTAATAAAGCTTTTTTATTTTTTTCGGTAGGTGCAAAGTTTAACTCGGCAACTCTTGAGGTCATTTGACGCATAACCTCTTCCGGAAAGGGTTCATAAATATCATACGAACGAAGTCCTGCTTCAACGTGAAATACCGGAATCTTACGGTAGAAACTTGTTAATGCTCCACATAGTACAGTCATTGTGTCACCTTGAACAACTGTGGCATCTATTTTATTATCCGAGAATACTTTATCAAGCGATGTTAAAATTCGTGATTGGATTTCAACAAGGGTTTGATTTTCACGCATGCAATCAAGATTTATATCTGCCTGCAGACCAAAATATGCCAATGTTTGGTTTGATAATTCTTTTTGCTGTTCTGTGTTGCAAACAATTACCCTGTATTTTTCTGGGTATTTTCTAAGTTCTAAAATTACCGGTGCCAATTTTATAACTTCCGGTCTTGTTCCGAAAACAAATAATATATTCTTCTTATTCATAGCTGTAGTTTAGTATAAAAATTATAAATTTGCAATGTAACTAAATGCATTTCAATTATAAACAACTGTCTAATTTATTTTATAACGGGAGTTTTTATTATGTACACGTAGGAGGTAAAATTTATGCTTGACCTGTTTATACTTGAAACATGTCCGTATTGTATTAAAGTAATGGATTATATGGATAATAATGGGATTATGTATCAAAAATTTGATACAGATAACAATGATAATGTACTAAGACTTCTTTCTCTGGGGGGAGTGGATCAGGTTCCTTTTCTATATAACGAAGATACGAACGATAAGATCTATGAGTCTGATGAAATTATAAAATACCTTAAAAATTTGAACGGAAAGAATTATGCAGTATAACAATGAATATAAATCAAATTATTTAGATATAAATGAATGCACCTCAAGGGGTGCTTGCTCTGTTTCTCCAACAATTGCGGCTTTAGAAGAATTATCTTTGAGTATGTTACAGTATCTTGCATATTACATATTAAAGCTTAAAGAATTTGGAGCAAGCAACAGTAAAATCAGATATGAAATCATAAATGTTCTGGCAAGTCTTGTTTCTATCAATGAATTTAGTGAAAATCAGCTGTATTCAATAATTTTAAAAGAATATTTTATGCTAAATGAAGCTAAAAAAACATATTTGTCGCTTTGTAAAAAGCTAAATTCACGCCCAAAAGAACTAAAGAGTTGTTATGATTTTTCATCATCTACTCCTATTTCTCAAGCTATTTCAATAGGTGAAAAAATTTTTCTTGATAAATATAAAAAAAGATCATCTGGACAGAAAAATTTGGTAAATCTTCTGCAAATTATAATAAAGAGCGTAAGTCTGAATTTAATCAAGCTTTCTGATTTTGAAGAGTTTGATGATGATATATACAATGAAATTTTAAAAACTTTAGACTTATTTAATCACAAAAAGATTACATTGCCGCAGATTTCTCATTCAATTTCTGAACTTGCACAAATGGATAACACACTCCAGTTACGTATTAGTTCTTTGTTGTTAAAGTCTTTTGGCGGGATTTCAAAAGTCAAAGTTTCGCACTCCAGCAGGAAAGGGAAAGCTATATTGGTTTCCGGGAATAACTTTTTTGATCTGTTAAAAATTCTTGATGAAACCCGAGATAAAGATATTGACATTTATACCCATTCAAATCTTTTGATTACCCATGCGCTTCGTAAATTCAATGAATATGAGAATTTTAGAGGTCATTATGGTGATAACACAGAAAACTGCATTCTTGATTTTGCAACTTTTCCCGGTTCAATTCTGCTTACTAAAAATTCGCGTAATAATACCGAATACCTTTACCGCGGCAGATTGTTTTCAAACGATTATATTGTTCCAAACGGGGTTATCAAAATTGAAAATGATGATTATACCGAACTGATTGAAACTACTTTAAAGGCAAAAGGGTTTTCAAAAGGAAAAAATAAAGAAGAATCAAATCTGGGGTATGACGAGTCAGAAATTGATTCTCAGCTTGATGACCTTGTAGAAAATTTAAATTCAGGTAAAGTAAACAAGCTTTATATTGTTGGTATTGATGCTCATTTAGAGGTACAAAAAGAATATTTTAACGACCTTTTTGATAAACTAAAAGATGATGAATTTGTATTGAGTTTTTCTTATGAAAGTGATAAAGATAATGTCTTAACAATAAATATAGGCAACTATGTACCGCTTGCGGCGAATATTTTACATAAGTTATTTAATAAATTCCCGATTTCAGATAATCGTGTTGTATTCTTCTTTACAACGTGTGACGTTATGACTATATCAAGTATAATTACTCTCAAGACACTTGATGCTAAAAATATTTATATGATTAAATGTCCGCCAACATTGGTTAATCCATCGGTCTTTGATACATTTACTTCCAAATACGGGCTTCAGACAACTTCTAAAGTGAATGAAGATTTAGCAAAGATTAGACAAAATAAAAGCACTCAATAACTTGAGTGCTTTTATCAATATATTGACTAATAATGAATTAGTATCTATAGTGAGCGAATGCTTTGTTAGCTTCAGCCATTTTATGGGTATCTTCACGTTTTTTGCAAGCTGAACCCTGACCGTTTGAAGCATCAATTAATTCATTAGTTAATTTATCAATAAATGATTTTCCGCCTCTTTTCTTAGCTGATTCAATCAACCAAGATGAAGAAAGAGCAAAGCCTCTGTCAGCTTTAACTTCGATAGGAACCTGATAAGTAGAACCACCGATACGACGAGCTTTAACTTCTAATAAAGGAGTTGCATTTGTCATCGCTTTTTGGAAAATTTCGATAGGATTTTCATTAGTTCTTTCTTTAATTCTTTCCATTGTAGCGTAGAAAATCTTTTCTGCTAATGATTTTTTACCGCGTCTCATAATTCTGTTAATGAATTTAGAGATATCAACGCTATTATAAACCGGATCTGCTAAAGGTATTCTTCTTGCAGGTTTAGAACGTCTTGACATTACTTCTTACCTCCTTTTCCCTTTGCATCTTTTTTAGCACCGTATTTAGATCTGCTTTGAGCTCTGTTAGCAACACCTGCAGTATCTAAAGTACCGCGGACGATGTGGTAACGTACACCAGGTAAATCCTTAACACGACCACCTCTTATTAGAACAACACTGTGTTCTTGTAAGTTGTGACCGATACCCGGAATATATGAAGTTACTTCAAATCCGTTAGTTAATCTTACCCTTGCAACTTTTCTAAGTGCTGAGTTTGGTTTTTTAGGGGTTGTAGTGTAAACCCTTGTACAAACACCGCGTCTTTGAGGACAATTCATCAAAGCCGGAGATTTTGTTTTGAATTGAAGCTTTTTACGTTCTGAACGTACAAGCTGGTTAATAGTTGGCATAATTTCTCCTTTTAATTTTACCAAATTTGCCCTGCCTAAGCGTTATTGGGAGCTTGGGCTTCGCGTCCCTGCTTTTACTTTTTGTACTGACCGTCAAATCCAGCACGAAAATTTCGGCCTGTATCATCTACTATAAAACATCAACCAAAGCCGTTTGTCAACTGTATATTAAGATTTAGTGTGCGGAAACCTTATTGTAAATTTACAATGCTATCAGCATACTGAAATTTTGTTAGTTTTATGTTAGCTTACCAATTTAAACATTATGGTCAATGATTCTGGAAACCCAATATATTCTCGGGTATTTGCCAAATAAAGAAGTCAGTGCCATATATAAAATCAATCCAATTGTAAAAACCTGGATTAGTGAGTATTCCAACAGTATTGGCCGGTTAAAAAAGAATCCGATTTGAGCAACAAGATAGTTAATAAATGGGATATATGATAAAAACTTCATTATCAATCCAAAGCCCATTGCCAAAACAAAGTATAATAATGATATAAAAATTGATTGAAATACGTTAAACCTTACAAATCTTGACGGGTTTTTTCTCCTGAAATATAAAATAATCATGACAATCAAACCACCCCAGCCGGCAGTAATGTACGAAACAGATGATACCAATCTGTCAAAAATTCCGGCAGTGAGTTTTTGCATTAGTTTTCTCCGCGTGCAGACTTCACATAATCATCGACTACCTGGCTGTATATAAGTCTATACTCATCATTTTCAGGGGAAAGACTTATTGAAGCTTTGTATGATGATATGGCTTGTTCAATATCATTATCAAGATAGTGGGCATTGCCTAAAAGCATGTACGTTTCAGCGTTATTAGGTTCAACTTGTAATGCTTTTTTGTACAGGTTAACAGCTTCTTTAATTTTGTTAGCACTTGAATACAAATTAGCGAGCAGAACATAAGCATTAGCAGCTTTTGGGTTGAATTCAATTGCTTTTTTATACATTGCTTCTGCGGCTTCAAATTCTTTGAATTCTGTTAAAGAAATTGCATAACAAATATAAATTTTGTATTTGTCTTCTGTCATAGAAAGAGCTTTGTCATAATAAGCATAAGCTTGTTTTTGGTCTTTCATAAGAGTAAGCGCGTTTGCAATACAAACTGCTATTAATTCGTTTTCAGGATTTAAAACAAAAACTTTTTTGAATAGTTTCAATGCTGTTTCGTAATCAAACAATTTGAAACAAACATTACCCATATCAATCAATGCATTAACATTTTCAGGATCAAGGGACAATGCTTTTTCGTAGTATGCTTTTGCTTCAACATAATCCTCAATGTCTTGATATAATAACGCAATTGCGTTGTAAATTTCAGGGTTTGAAGAGTTTAAATCAATTGCGCGGTTATAGTAGAACAGTGCTTTTGAAAAGTTTTTCCATTCTGCAAAAACGTTCCCGATATTATAATAAATCAAGAAGTTTTTAGGGTTAACTTCTAATGCTCTGTTGTAATAAGACAAGGATTTTCTGAAATCTCGTTCATAAAACCACATTGTCCCCATACCGACAAGTGCTTGCACATCGTCAGGCTTAATTGCAAGTAAACTGTCAAGAACAGACATAACTTTGTCATAATTTTGTTCTTGCATATACAATTCTGATAATAGATGATAATTCTCAATATTGTTTGGCTCTTTTGCCATCTTAACGACTAATTCGTTAATCTTCTCATTTAAACTCATATTTTCCATAATTCGATTGTACATTAGAATTTGATTTTTGTAAATTGATTAACAGAAATTAATAATTTGAGTCTAAATCGAAAAAGCTCTCAAGTTTTCTTGAGAGCTTTGATTTATTATATTTTTTATTCTTAACCTTGACCGGTGTAGTTTGGAGCGAGGTTCTTGGCATCTGCCTGTTCCATTTTCTTGCAGGCTTCGTAGTCTGCTTGTGCAATTTGGATTTGAGATTCCAATGAATCTTTTTCTGTTTGAAGCATTTCTTCTTCGTTTTTTAATGGTTCAAGTTGAGCTTCCCTGAGATATTCAAAATAATCTTGAATTTCTTGTTGACTTTGCGCAATTCTTTGCTCATAAATCGCGGATACCTGAGTTGTGCCGTTTGTATATTTTGAAGTTAATGAATTTAATTGATCTCGTTCTTTTGCGGATAATTCAGTACCGCCCATTGCTTTATTTTGCAATGCAATAAGCTCTGGAGATTGGAATACACTTTTTGCCTGCATTAATGCAGCTTGACCGTTCGTTTTAAGAGCATTTAATGCATATTGTTCTTGACGCTGCAAGGATTTTTCCATATTAGCAACATCGCGGGTTGCACGTCTAGCTCTAGACTGGATGCGCATCATTTGGGCTTGCAGACTTCTTACGCGTCTGCCAGCTGCTAATTTTCCAAATGCTCCTAATAAGAAACCCATTTTTCTAGTATCCTTGTGTTAGTGTCCTCGTAATTATATAAAGTATTTGTTTTTCGCATAATTGCGTTTTTTATCGATTTTTGTTAAGTAATGTAACAATTAATATAAATATTAAAGTATATACTTTTTATATAATGAAGTATCTATAGGAATGTACACCTATATTTTGGGTATTGAAATTTGTTTTACTTTTTTATATTATGATATGATATTCGGTTAGTTGATAGGGAGAAGGTACCATGCTTAAAAAGATCTTTAATACAAAAATTATCATATTTGCGATATTTGTTATATTGTTACTGTTTTCGCTGCCAAAAATTACAGGGTTATTGATGATATTGTTCGGATCTTTTGTGCTTGCTGCTGCATTAAACCCTTTTGTTAATAAACTACAGGAAAAATTAAAAAATCGGGCATTATCGGCTTCAATTATTGTATTAACAGCGATTGTAACAGTTTTTGCATTAATTTTGCCTATTATTGTTATGTGTTACAAAGAAGTTGAGTTATTTATTTCGATTATGCCTCAGAAGGCGGCTAACTTGTATAACTTTATAACCCATACAAAGTTATACGGGAAAACTCTTTCTGAAATGATTCCGTTTGATAATCTTGCAAATGCATCAACAGGACTTGCGCAAAATGTTTTTAATCAGTCTGTAAATATTACAATGTCAGCCGCTCAAATGCTTTTTGTAACATTGGCATTGATGATGTTCATTTATTATATTCTAGTTGATAAACAGTATTTAAGAGATAAGTTTATTGAATTTTTCCCTCAAGATTTAAAGAAAAAAGCTGGCTGCATATTATATAATATAACAACAAAAGTCGGTAATTATGTCAGAGCACAGGTTTTATCAATGATTACTGTCGGTGTAATGGTAACAATTGAAGTTGCGTTGTTAGGTATTGAGTACCCGGTATTGTTAGGTTTAATCGCAGGTATCTGTGAAATCATACCGATATTAGGACCAACTATAGCAATTGCGGTTATGATTGCTGTGGCATTCCCGCTCGGGTGGGTTAAGATTGTTCTTGCGATTGTGCTTTTCCTTGCTATTCAACAAATTTCAAACTACATGATAAGACCGTTTTTGTTTGGAAAGTTTATGAAACTTCACCCTATAAATATTATGGTTGCTCTGTTTGTAGCTGAGGAGTTCCTCGGAGTCTGGGGAGTAATCCTTTCTCCTGCTATTGCTGCAACTTTTTGTGTATTAGTTGATGAGTTGTATTTAACTCCGATAAATGAGAAAGAGGCAGGTACGGATATTGAATAACGAATGCCATGAAACCTTTTTATATGATCGAAAGATCAAAAAAGATTATGATTACAATATGTGGTTCTTTTTTCCGGGACCGGAATCGTTTGCAATGTCTTCGCTGGGGTATTTGTGGCTGTTTAGAGCTATTGATTTACTTGATGGTATCAATATTGAAAGATATTATACCGATACAAAAACTACAGTTTTGATGCGTGATAAAATTAATCTAATCGGGGTTTCTTTTACCTTTGATACGGATTTTTTGGCTATTTTTAAATTTTTAGAGAAAAATAATTATGCATTCAAAGCAAAAGACAGAGATGAAAACTCACCATTAATTTTTGCCGGCGGTCCTGTTATTACGTCAAACCCCGAGCCATACAGTGAAATATTTGATTTCATGATAATTGGTGATGGAGAAGATGCTAATTTTGAAGCTGTTAGGATTTGTTCTGAGAATAATGATAAGTCAAAAGCAGAGATTCTTCGTATTTTAAGTGAAATTGAAGGTGTTTATGTTCCCTCACTAAACCAAAAATCTGTAAAAAAGATTACAAAAAAGTTGTCAGAATGTGTTTATACTCCGGTTTTAAGTAGTGCAGCGTTTTTCCCAAATACGTTTATTATGGAAGTTGAGCGCGGCTGTGCTAATAGATGCGGCTTTTGTCTGGCATCTTATATGAATCTGCCTATTCGTTTTGTGGATTATGACAAAATTGTTGAATCTGTTGAACTTGGGCTTAAACATACAAATAAAATAGCGTTATTAGGAGCTCAAATTACGGCACACCCGAGGTTTAAGGATGTTTGTAAATATATCGAAAGACGAATTGACAATGGCGAAGAGATCGAAATGAGTGTATCTTCGCTGCGTGTTGATTCCTTTATTCCCGAGGTTGTTAATACTCTTGTAAAAGCAGGACAAAAGAATTTGACATTGGCAATAGAGGCCGGCAGCGAACGTTTGAGGCGTGTTATAAATAAGAATTTAACAGAGGCTCAAATCTATGATGCAATTGATGTTGCTATTCAGTGCGGATTAAAAGGGGTTAAATTTTACGGTATGATTGGTCTGCCAACCGAAACGCAGGAGGATATTGAAGAAATAGTTAATTTATCAAAGCGGTTGAGAGAAAAATACAAAGGGTTTGATATTTCTTTTGGCTTTTCTACTTTTGTACCTAAGGCGAATACTCCGTTTCAGTGGTTTGGCAGAAATAGTGAAAAATCCCTTGAAACAAAAGCTAATTACATAAGAAAAGAGCTACATAAATTAGGCATACAAGCAAGTATTTCAAGTGTTAAATGGGACTATTATCAGGCTGTACTTTCGCGCGGTGATTCTTCGCTAACTGACTATATAATCAAAGTTTATGCGCTTGGCGGCAAGCTTGGTGCGTTTAAGAAAGCTGCAAAGGTACTTGGTATAAATACTGATTATTATGCACTGAATAACTACGATTACGAAAAATCGTTTCCTTGGGATTTTATAGATATAAATCCCGGTAAAGAATTCCTTATTACTGAAAGTCAACGATTGGTTAACGGCTAAAGCGGTACATAGCCGGAATATACAAGACTTGCCCAGTTGTCAAAATAACTGATTTGTGTTGCGCTGCCGGTTCTTATAAATATTTTAGGCATTTTTTCCGGAGCAATTTCAAGTGCTGCACAGATTGCTGCCTGAATAACTTCAGGGTGAGTAACTATAATAATTCTGTTTCCGGTGTTTTGTTCGACTATTTCATTTATAACTTTTTTGATTCTTTCAATAAATTCTATAGAACTTTCTGCGCCAGCTGCGGTTTTGTCATTTGGATCCGATAATATTTTATAAAAACCGCCAGGATATTCTTTTTCTATTTGATCGTAGGTTAATCCGTTCCATTTCCCGCATTCACGGGTTTTAAGTTCGTCTACAATAACATAGTCCTTTTTAAAAACTTTAGCAACCATCATTGCGGATTGTACCGTTCTGATTGATGGAGAAGTATAGATTACATCGTTTTTGACCCCGCGGGCTTTAAAGTATTTTGTCAAATTTTCCATTTCTTCAACCCCAAGCTCTGATAACGGCGGGTAATTCTCGGCATCTGATAATCTGCCTTCTTCTGAATATATTGTTGCTCCGTGGCAAACAAAAGTTATTTTACATTTTCTATTAAAATACATAATCTCAACCTCTATATTATTATAGCACAGATTTTGTTTTTGCGGTAGTATAGAAAAAAAGGAGGGACTCATGAAGGGAAAAGCATTTAAATTTGGAGATAATATTTCAACAGATCATATAGCGCCGGGGAGATTGTACCACTTGCGTTCTAATCTGCCTGAGTTTGCAAAGCACGTTTTGGAAGATGCTGATGAGACTTTTGCTTCGAGAATGAATAAAGGCGATTTTGTTGTTGCCGGTTCAAATTTTGGACTGGGCTCTTCCCGCGAACATGCCCCGCTTATTATGAAAATAGCAGGAGTTGGTGCTGTTTTAGCAAAATCATTTGCTAGAATTTTTTATAGAAACGCTATCAATATAGGACTTTTGGCTATTGAATGTGATACAGATTCAATAGATGACGGTGATGAGTTAGAACTTGATATTGAAAAAGGTGTTATTACCAACCTGACTAATGGGTCTATTATTCAAATAGAGCCGCTTCCGCCTGTTATGATAAAGCTTTTGAAAGACGGCGGGCTTGTTGAACATATTAAGAAAAACGGAGATTTTAAACTTACTGACTAGTTGTAAAATTTTAACAATTAGCCGTAAAATCTTAATATATTGAGTTTTAGTACAAAATATAATATTCTGATATAAGAATTTATTAGATAAGGGGAGACAACATGAATATACAAGAACGCATGGACAGTATTAATAGCGTAATCAAAAGTATAGCAGAATTTATTCAGACAAATGATGAGATTAAAGGTGATTTTAATGAGTACCTTAAAACTATTGGCGCTAATGCCAAAAACGGTATTCCGCTTCAAACTGCGTGTTTTAGCTATATTCTTGAAAGAAATTTAGGTGAAGACTTACGTAGTATTCCGCAATTATATTTAGAAAATACTAAAGGACTTGATAAAGATACAAAAGCTATTGTAGAAGCTATTGATGAGTCTATATCATCAGTGTTTGAGATTAAAAAAGTTACTAAAACAGGCTTTGAACTGTTAAATATCGTTAACGAGCGCAAATATATGATTATTTCGTTGATGAAAATGACTGCTTTCAGAGGATTAGGTTCAGGTGATTATATTATTGCACGAATTGTTAATATCAACGGTGATTATTATCTTCTTGAAATTTCAGGGGTTTTAGCTTCTACCAAAAAAGACGATGCGTATCGTTATGCTGTTGCCAAGATTATTCAAAATCCTGAATTGGTTTATCTAGACAATCCTGAAAAGCAAAAAGAGATAGAAGAAGATGTTGCTGATATCTATAAAAAGTTTATGGAATTTTTCGGTACAACCGAGGTTATTACAACCAACAAACACGCTGATGATTTAATTGGGATTTTTAATGACTATGCTGAAGACGGTACCAAAGCCGATTATAAAGAGCTTGTTGTGGAACCTGATGAGTATAAGTTCTTTAATGTTAGTGAATTTAACAATTCTTATGATAATTTCCTTGAAAATTCGCTTGGCGGTTTTTCTTCTCACAAGGAAACCTATGATGTAGGTATTATTTATGATGAAGAACTTGGTTTGTATGCTATTCCGTTTTATGGTACGTTTAACAAGATATTTGAAGTTAAGGATTATACAAAAATTGTTAACTACGATGCTTGTATTAAATATTTTCTTCAAAATGATAAGTATTCAGCAAATCTTATTCGCCTGGTTGCTTCAAAACATAAAAACTTTATGGAAATTGTTAATGCTGTACTTGCTAAAAATTATACTCTTGAGGAGCTGTTAAAAACGTACAAACGCAGATATGTTAACAATAAAATTATATCTTCAACAACGGTATTATACCGTTCAAATGCTTTCTCAAGCACTCTTGGAATTATAGAAGATAACGAAAGCAAACCGCAGATTGATACTAATCAGAAAATCGGCAGAAATGATCCATGTCCTTGCGGCAGCGGTAAAAAATACAAAAAATGCTGTGGAGCTGCTGTATAATATATTAAAATAGAAAACAATGATTAAACAGATTAAGTTAAAGGATTACATATTAATAGATGAGCTGTGCGCTAATTTTGACAACCGGTTGAATATTATTACCGGTGAAACAGGTGCCGGCAAAAGTATTATATTGAATGCTATTGATCTGGTGTTTTCTTCACGTGTGTCAAAAGATGTTATAAAAACAGGATGTGACAAAGCTGTAATCGAGATTACACTTGAAAACACCAAACATAATCTGTCTGAGTTGTTTGAGGAAAACGGTATTGATGATCTGGGCAGTGAAATTGTTATAACAAAAGAAATTACACAAAGTTCTGTGCGTTCAAGAATTAACGGCACACTGGTAAACCAAGAACTTTTGAAGAATTTGCGAACTCTTTTTGTTGATATCCATTCTCAGCATCAGACTTATACATTTTTACAGCCGCAATATCATATAAATTTACTTGATTCGTATGCAAAAGATGTTTATGGAAGGGTGCTTGAAGATTACAAATCTCGATATAAACGTTATGAAGAGCTTGTTTTAGCACTAGAAACAGCTAAATCTTGTGCAAATGCGACAGAATCACAGATAGATTTTCTAAAATTTCAAATAAATGAGATTGAAGAAGCAAATATCCAAAGTATTACAGAAGATGAGGAGTTAAACCAGGAGCTTGAAGTCCTTGAAAACGCAGAAAAACTTAAAGAGTTAACGGGCGGCTCATATTGGGCAATAAATGGTGATGACGGCTCAATTGTGGAAGCTCTTGCAAAAATTAAGGCTGACTTGTCAAAAGCTGCTGATTTTGATAGTTCATTGGAAGATGTAAACAGGCAATTTTTAGATACCTTTGAAAACCTAAAAGATATTTCATCTATTCTGCGGGATTATAGTCAAAGTCTTGATAATGACACCCAAAGACTTGATGAAATTCAAGAACGCTTATATTTGCTTGATAAATTGAAACATAAATATGGCGGAACTCTTGAAACTGTGCTGAAAAACTTTGAAGATTTTTCATCAGAACTTTCAACTATTGAGTTTTCAACCCAAAATATTGAAAAGCTTGAAGTTGAAATTACAGCATCAAAATCAGAGTTAACGGAACTTGCTCATCAAATAACTGAGCATAGGCAAAACTACGCGCAGGTGCTTTCAGTTTTAATTCAAGATAAGCTTGCAGTACTTGAGCTGCCTAAGGCTAAATTTGAAATTAGAATTACTCCAAAAGATTTGTCATCAAATGGTATGGATTCTGTTGAGTTTATGATATCAACAAATGTATCCGAGTCTTTAAAACCTCTTGCTAAGGTTGCTTCAGGCGGTGAAATCTCAAGAGTCATGCTTGCTATAAAATCAATATTTGCGCAAAATGATGATATTGATACAGTAATTTTTGATGAAATTGATACCGGAATTTCAGGCAAGGCAACTCAGTCTGTTGCTGATGAGATGGTTGAATTAAGTAAATCCCATCAGATTATTGTTATTACTCACCAGGCTATAATTGCTTCTAAGTCAAATAAACACTTCTATGTACGAAAATCTCAGGAAGATCAGACAAAAGTTGAGGTGTTTGTTCTAACAGGTGATAACAAGGTTAAAGCAATTGCTGAGCTTGCAGGTGGTGCGATTAATGAACAGTCTATAGAATTTGCAAGATCCTTGCTGGGGTAATTGTGCCCTGAAATATTTTCTTCCCTGGCAGATTTATAATATCAGCTTAACAAATATTAAAAAAAGTCTTTGATTATTTCAAAGACTTTTTTATTACGCTCGAAGAGATTCGAACTCCCGACCTTTTGGTCCGTAGCCAAACGCTCTAT
>URYF01000025.1 GCA_900551965.1 uncultured bacterium | reverse complement strand
AAGTCAGGTTCTTTTTTATACTATTTATTTTATATTATTTATTAAACTTCGCACAAAGCCTGTTCTTCAAAAGCCTTATCCGGAATATAATCTTTATCCGCTATCTGCAGCTGTGCGATATTTTTGTGATATTTTGGAGACTCTACATCTGCAAACTTATCTGTTAAATACTGCGGTACAACATTTCTTTCAAAACCAACACCGCCGGATTTAAAACCATAGCCAAAAGTTCCGACCTTAGGCTCATTAGCACCGATATTTGCAGCCTTTGCACCATTAATATTATTTATCTGTCCGATTTTACCGTTAAAATTAATACCGTCAACCATCTTCTTATCTCCGTTGTTGTACTCTCTATACTTTAATAAAGTATTTTCAAAAGTCATTATTTCAGAGTTAAGAAGTTTTGTTACATTCTGTAATATATACCACTAATTAGCCAACAACTCGTACAAAAATGGGGCTTCCTGAACACTGACATTACCTGTCGGAACTTTCAGAACCTTAGCTTTAACCGTACGATTAGCATATTCTATTGTTATTACATCATTCTGTTTAATTTGTTTTGCAGGCTTTGCAGAATTTCCGTTTACCAGAACTCTCCCCATATCGGAAACTTCGTTTGCAACAGTCCTTCGCTTTATCAACCTTGATACTTTTAAAAATTTATCTAATCTCATAGTCATCATTTTAGCACATATTTAAATTTCATGATATACTCTTTTATAAGGGAGATTATGTATTTTTATGAAAAAGATTCTTTTAATAATGTTTGGCTTATTTATATCATTTTTATTAATGCCTGCAAAAGCCATAGCTGAAAATATTAAGTTTGTCCAAATCACAGATGCTCACGTATCTGCAGGTTCTGAATATTCAATGAATGTTTTAAAAAGTGCGGTTGAAGATATAAACAACCAGCAAGGTATAGCTTTTGTTGTTTTTACTGGTGATAACATAAATAACCCTAAAGAAGCTAATTTAAAAGAATTTTTAAAGATTGCAGACAAATTAAATGTTCCATATTATATTGCACTTGGAAACCACGATGTTTATAAATCAGGCGGTCTGTCAAAAGTCAGATATTTTGAAATCATACGTCAAAATAACCTGCTTTTTCCGCAAAGAAAGCCAAATTATGCATTCAAAAAAAACGGTTTTCTATTCTTAATTGTTGACGGTGCAAAAGAAATAATACCTGGCTCTGCAGGATATTATAGAACAGATACATTAAAATGGGTTGATAAAGAACTTACAAAGAATGATAAACTTGATACTGTAATTTTACAACATTTTCCTGTCGAATACCCAACTGGTGCAGAATCTACAACAAAAACCAATAAAACCTACAAAGTGGAAGAATACAGAGAACTTTTAAGCAAACACAACAATGTACTTGCAATTATTTCAGGTCATTTTCATATGAATGCGGAAAATATGAAAGACGGAGTTTATCATATAACAAGTCCGTCGCTTCTGACTGTGCCTCAATCTTATAAAATTATTGATATTATAACGACAAAAGATTTTTCACCAATAATTTATACACAATTAAGAGAATTTAAAATTAAGGACTAGTTTTTTTAAACGAATTTTTAAAGATTTTTTTCAAAAACTTTGACAAGTCTTTGCGAAATGCAATCCCGAAAGCCAATGCTCCGGCACCAAAAATTATCTTTAAAACAAGAGGGAAACTACCTTTTTTCGGAGGTTTGGTATGCTTTTCACTTTGATATAGATCATATTGCAGTTCATTATAAACTTTGTCTGCCTCTTGTGGACTATACAAAGTTTTTTTAGGTAGCCTGTCAGGTGCGCCGATTACACCCACTACAGGTCTATCGCCGTAATGCATATTACGATTTGCAGGATTATCTATCTGTTCTACCATATATTAATTAAAACAGAATCAAGCCAAAAATTGCCTTGGTTTGTAAATAATTATTACCATCAGCTATAAATCAACACTAATCGCTTGCAATTTTATTATTTTTAATATATATTGAACACATAGCCGCAGACAATTAGTCCGGTTGGGTAAAATAAACTTTTATTAAACCCAAAAGGTTAAATGATAGTTCAGCTAATCGAGGTTACACAAAGAAAGTAAATAGCGTATATTTGACTTAGTGTAAGATTTTGCGGTAAAAACTAGAAAAGCAAAATCTTTTTTAGTTTTTGTAAGGTCGATAACAAATATGATTGTAATCAATTACAATCGCAGTAAATTTAAAGGAGCTAAACATGGCAACAAAAGCATTTAAAACAGAAAAAATAGATGCTATAAAATCAAAAATCGAAAAAGCTCAGGTCGCAATTATCACAGAATACCAAGGTTTGACTGTTGAAGATATCACAAAATTAAGACGTGAAATCCAAAAAAACGGCGGTGACTACATGGTTACCAAAAATACTTTGGCTAAAATCGCAGTTAAAGGTACTGAATACGAAGCTTTAACAGAAAAATTGACAGGACCTATCGCTTTAGCTTTCGGTTTTGAAGATCCAGTTACCCCTGCAAAAGCTGTTGCTAAATTTATCAAAGAATCTAAAAAAGGTGCTATCGTTGGTGCTGTATTAGACGGTAAATTATTAACAGAAGCAGAAACAAAAGCTTTGGCAGAACTTCCTACAAAAGAAGAACTTTTTGCAAAAATGCTTGGATCTATCAATTCACCGGCATCTGGTATCGCAAACTCTATCAACGCAGTTATGTCTCAACTTACAAGAGCTATGGCAGCAGTTCGCGACCAAAAAGCTGCTTAAACAGCAATTTTTATTTAAGCAAATGCGCTTAAATTTTGTATAGTAAATAACAACAAAAAAACAATAAAGGAGAAAAACAATGAGTGTAGAATCAATTTTAGAATCAATCGAAAAATTAACATTATTAGAAGCAGCTGAATTAGTAAAAGCTATGGAAGAAAAATTCGGCGTATCTGCAGCAGCTCCAGTAGCAGTTGCAGCAGCAGCTCCAGCAGCTGCAGCAGCAGAAGATGCTGATGCTGAAGTTTCAGTTGTATTAGCTTCTGTTCCTGCTGATAAGAAAATCGCTGTATTGAAAGAAGTTAGAACTTTGACAGGTTTAGGCTTGAAAGAAGCTAAAGACTTAGTTGAAGCAGCTCCTAAAGCAGTTAAAGAAAACATCAAAAAAGACGAAGCTGAAGCTATCAAGAAAACTCTTGAAGCAGCTGGCGCTGTTGTTGAAATCAAGTAGTTTGATTTCAATATTTGAAAATATTCAAATTGAGCGGTTATTACATAGTAATAGCCGCTCTTTCTTGTTTAAAACAAGGATTCACTGTTTGATTTTTCAAAAAAAATATGATATTATATTTGGGTAAACTTACAACAGTTAAGTTAGAGGAGCTATAAACCTATGAATATGACTTATTTATACGCAGCACTGTTTATTATGTTTGTTGTACTGCTTAGAGAATTTTTAAGAAAACGCTATAATTTTGATATGGATAATATTGATTTGAATAAAATCAAAAATTTAAAATCCGGCTTAAAAAAAAACAATGAACAACAAGTAAGAAATGCAACAGGCGATAAATCTATCGTACTCATTGATACCGGCGCAAACAAAGCAACTGTAATGGCAACATTAAGACAGATAACAGGTTTTGATTATAACACTGCAAAGTCTATGGTTGATACAGTTCCTTCTGTTGTGATGTCTAATATTTCTGAAGCTGAAGCTGATATGAATAAAAAAGCACTTGAGTTCGTAGGCGCAAAAGTTGAGATTAAATAAAATATTGTAATGATATCAAAAAACACCGATTTTAAAAATCGGTGTTTTTTGTATTTAATATTTGTAAATTACAGAGAAAGAACAAAACCGCCTTTATCTGCATTTTTTAGAGCATCTCCATCTATTTTTGCTCTTAAATTTTTAATATATTTATAAACATAATCTCTAGGCAGGTCAAGCAAAGTAGCCAAATCTTTCGCATAGACAATTTTATTTCTGTTAGATGCGAAATAATCGAAAACTTTTTGTTCTCTATCTGTTAATGCTTTTTTAAACACTACTCTAACTTCGTTTCTCAAAGAATCAGAAGTATTTGTATCCTCAATAATATTTTTTGCCGCTTCAACAGCTTTTGTAGTCTTTTTGGCTGCAGGTTTAGAAGCTTTAACAGATTTTTTTACTGATTCTTTTTTAGGCAATTCAACTTTTTTAGCAGGCTTGTCAACAGATTTCAAATCATCTGTTTTAAGATTTTGCGCAGAGAACGGCGAAATATAAATTTCTTTTTCTTTCTCATAAGCTCTATCAGCGATGGCACTAAGCCTTTCAACCTTTTTACTACCCCATTCAGGCTCTTCAGAAACCACCGGTTTGCCGTGCAGAACAATGTCAATAAGATCGTTGGTTTCCTTTTTTTCTTCTACCTTTTTCCCTAATCTGGCAGCGAACTCCTCTAATGTAATCTTTTCTAATGAGCTTCTCCATTGCTTAATCTCTTCCTTGCTCAAGTATTCAGACATTCATTATCTCCTTACTAAAACTATTCCTTAAATATATCCTATAACCTTTAATTTAGCATAAAACATGCTTTATGACTCAAAATGTTTCGCAACGTAAATTTTTTTTATTTTGTTTACATTTAGATATAAATCGTTGATTTTACGCATTTTCAAGTAATCGTGTACTAATTTTTCCAAATTTTGCCGATAAATTATCTATAAAGTGAATTAGGTACAACTCAGGTTCCAAATCTTTTTGGTCCAGATCAATAATTGCCCCCCATTCAGCCCTTCCGTGGTGCGCTGCAATCATTTTGGCAACTGTTTTGAACCCGGCATTCATACAGATACAAAAACCGTACTGAGAATGTGAAATCCACTCTTCTCTAAAGTTTGTAGCATAATCAATCAAACCTGTTTCGGTATCAATTGTATATTCGAAAATTTTACCAAAATCGTGCAGTAAGCAAGCCGCATAAATCTCATCTTCATTAGCTTTATAAGTAAATTTTTCCATATTAAGCTCCGCAAACTCAGCACATTCAACCGTATGAACTAAAAGCCCGCCGATATAATTGTGATGCATAAGCTTTGCTGCAGGCATAATTTTAAAATCATCTTCATATTTTGCAAAAATTTCAGATACAAAATTTCTTAATTTTTCATCAGAAATTTTAGCAATATAAGATTGTAATTTTGCATAATATTTTTCAATATCTTTTTCTTCAAGCCCTAGTTTTGCTTCTTTCACAAGTTCCAAAGCTGAAACCAAGCAGTTGTTAAATTTCTCATTAAAACTTGCACTGACGATTCGAACAAGATTGCCTGTTCTAAAAATCTTGCTGTCAAAGCGGTTAAGAGTTTCTTCCCATAAAATACAATTAAGCAAAGTTTCATCAACAGTATTTTTTAATTGCAGTTTACCCATCTTCGTACCGGCTTTTGTATCTCCGATTGAAAATATCACAACCTCATATAAATCTTCTGTATTAAACATATTTTTATCCTTATAATTTCCTAGTTTTTATCTCTGTTAATAATTTTATCCTGCCCCCAAACAAAAGAAGAACGGATTTCTTCGCCTGTCTTTTCAATAGGATGGCTGGCATTATCTTCTCTTAATTTATTAAAATTATGACAGCCTGAAGACATTTCTGCAGTAAACTCATCTGCAAAAGCACCTGATTGAATTTCTTTTAAAATTTTGCGCATAGCATTTTTGCTTTCTTCACCTATAACTCTTGGACCGCGGGTCATATCACCATATTCAGCAGTATTTGAAATTGAATATCTCATATCAGCAAGACCGCCCTGATTAACCAGATCAATAATCAATTTCATTTCATGAAGCACTTCAAAATAAGCCATATGGCGAGAATATCCAGCCTCTGTAAGAACTTCAAATCCGGCTTTCATAAGAGCTGAAACTCCACCGCAGATTACAGCCTGTTCGCCGAATAAATCCGTTTCAGTTTCTTCTTTGAATGTAGTTTCAATAATTCCTGCTCGGCCTGCTCCTATTGCCGAAGCATACGATAATGCAATCTCTTTAGAATCTCCTGATGGGTCTTGATATATCGCGATAAGAGAAGGAACACCTTTACCTTCTTCATATTGGCTTCTTACAGTATGCCCCGGCCCCTTTGGTGCTGCCATAATTACATTGATATCCTCGGGAGCTACAATTTTCTTATAGTGAATATTAAACCCGTGAGAAAACATTAAATATTGCCCTGAGTGCATATTTGGCTTAATTTGCTCTTCATAAACCTTAGCCTGCAATTCATCAGGAATAAGTATCTGAACAATATCCGCCCACTTTACGGCATCTTCTATTGCCATAGTTGTAAAACCGTAGTTTTTCGCCTTGGTATCTGACTTTCCACCTTGTCGAAGCCCTAAAACAACATTACAGCCGGAATCCTTCAAATTCATAGACTGCCCGTAACCTTGTGAGCCAAAACCTATTATTGCTATTTTTTTAGACTTAATTAAATCTTGATTAATATCTTTATCAAGATAGATTTTTAGATTATCCATAGATACCTCTCATTCCCTATTTGCACATTTTATTGTAGCACAAAAAGAAAAGTGAAGATTTTATATAAATGTTAATTTGTTGTAATCTGGTTTTCGCCTAATATAAATACATTCCAGTTTGTAGAATTTTCTGCAACCGGTTTATAATAGTCTTTAACCAAAATTTGCTGGGTTTGAATAGGATAATAGTTATTTGATTTTAAAAAGTTTTCAAATTTTTCAGAATTTTTTGTATATTTTTTTTGCTTAATTATCGGATAAAAAGCACGTTTTTTTCTGGCAATTTCGCACAGCATAACATTTACAATCTTGCCATATTCAAAATCATAGCCGCTGTTTGTTGTAATATCAAAAATATAATTTAGATTATCACTTGTTGTAATCGAAAAATACCCGAGCAAATGTTTATCATCTTCAAAAACATATCTGGTTTTATAATAATCATTGAAACCTGAAAAAAAAGGTTCCTGAAACTCTTGAGGGTGCCTTGATAAAGACGGTTTATAGATATTTATAAGCTCTGAATTATAAAGTTCTGCAATTTTTTTAGCATCAGAATTTTGAGCATAACGCCAACGAAAATCAGGTTTGACAGGTGTTGGCTTTTCTAATTTCCAGAGGGTTTCTGAGGCACACTGCCTGAAGCCGCAGCCGTTTATAAAAAGATTGAACAGTTCATCATGGCATTCATCAATAGTCACAGCAAAAGAAGCAGCCCCTTTTGCCCCAAACTTTTGAATAACAAAATCAACAAGCTGCCCGCCCGCATCATAAAGGTTTTCTTTAAAAATTAATCTTGTGATGTTGATTTTATAAGGATTTCCCGGAGTTCTTGCAGTTGTAATAAGCCCTAAAATTTCTTTATTATCTATAAGAATAAAAGACTCTGACTTGAATTTTAGTCTAAGAGGCAGCATTGCATTTACAAATCCGAGCGGCTCTTCCATAATAGACTTTGCCAGTTTGTCATTTTCATCACAGCAAAGATAAGACACAAGTCGTTTCAATTTGCGATAATCAAAATATGTCAATCTTCTTATTTGCATATTCTTATTATACTTTTATTTTACAAATGGTGCAAGTAGTGAAAACTGGGAGTTATATACATGTTTCCACCAACACTATCGTCATTGCGAGAAAAGCTATGATTTTCAAAGCAATCCAGTATCATTTTAAATTTTCCGGGCTGCTTTGCTGTCGCTAACAGTGACGTGCTTTTTTCATTTAGTTGAAATTGGTATATAAGTCCCTGAAATATAGATTAAAATATAACTATTTTGCTCTTGAAAACACTTCAACATCAATATCATCAAAGGTATTAGTATTAAAATAAGCGCAAGATGCCACCATCGAAGCATTATCCGTGCAATATTTCATAGCAGGAGCACTCACCCTGTAACCTTCTTTTTCAAGATCAAAAACTTTTTTACGAATTTCAGAGTTTGCTGCAACCCCGCCTGCGATAACAACTTGGTTATACCCTTTTTCTTCTACAGCCTTTTTCAATTTTTTGACTAAAGTTTTTGATACACATTCCTGAAAACTAGCGCAAATATCATTTACCGGAAGCTCTTTACCGTCAAAAGATTTCACAAGTCTTAAAACAGCTGTTTTTAAACCGCTGAAACTAAAATTATACCCATCAACTTTACCTTCAGGAAGCTCAAAAGCATACGGGTTACCTTCTTTAGCAAGTTTATCAAGCCTTGGTCCGCCTGGATACGGCAGTCCGATAAGCCTAGCAACCTTGTCATAAGCCTCTCCGACAGCATCATCTATAGTTTCACCAATAATTATCTGTTTTGAATACGATTCGACATCAATAATCTGAGTATGTCCGCCGCTGACTAACAGTGCCATAAACGGAGGTTTTAAATCTGTATCAAGATAATTAGCACAAAGATGCGCATTCAAATGATTTACCCCGATGAATGGCTTATCATGGACAAGTGCAAGCGTTTTAGCAGCATTTAACCCGACAAGCAAACACCCGACAAGCCCCGGTCCGACAGTCCCGGCAAAAGCTGTTATCTGCTCCGGCTTCAACCCTGATTGATCAAAAGCCTCCTGAACAACAATATTAATAGAATCAAGGTGTTCTCTTGCCGCAATCTCAGGGATTACACCGCCAAACTTTTCGTGTGTCTTAATTTGAGAAGCAACAATGTTTGAAACAACTTCGCGCCCATTTTTTACAATAGCACAAGCCGTTTCATCACAACTTGATTCTATTGCCATAATATAATTATCATAACCGCTGTTTGGCCCTATATCTATAGATTTTCCGCTAAATAAAGTATTCTTTTCCATAATTTTTATATTACTACAAAGTGAAAAAAGTTACTACAATTAATTATTTAATCAACAGAGAAGATTTCGCGAATATCGTCCATTGTAAGCGATTTAGTAATATTTCGGTCTACTGAAATTACGCTGTCAACAAGGTTACGTTTAATAGTTTTAAGTTTTTGAATTTTTTCTTCAACGGTATTTTTTGTAATAAGCCTATATACAAATACTTTCTTGGTCTGCCCGATACGATAAGCACGGTCGGTTGCCTGATCTTCAACTGCAGGGTTCCACCAAGGATCGTAATGGATAACGTAATCCGCACCTGTAAGGTTCAAACCGGTACCTCCGGCTTTTAGCGAAATTAAGAATATCGGTATTGTCGGATCATTGTTAAATCTTTCAACTGCACCTTGACGGTCTTTTGTCTTACCAGTCAGGTATTCATATTTAATACCGGACTTGTCAAGCCAAGTTTTAACAATTTCAAGCATATCGACAAATTGACTGAATAGAAGTATCCTGTGACCTTCTGAAACAATTTCTTCAAGCATAACTTTAAGTTTTTCAAACTTACCTGATGAAATAACATTTTTAACATTATCTTTATCATAAAGTCTAGGGTGACAACAGATTTGACGCATACGAAGAAGCGCTGAGAATATAGAAAGTCTGCTTTTTTCAAGTCCGTTTTGTTCAATAGACTTGAACAGTTCTTCTTTTGTGCTGTCTAAGACTTGCAGATAGAAATCTCTTTGTTCATCTGTCAATTCACAGTATGCAATATTTTCAACTTTATCCGGAAGATCTTTGGCAACGTCACGTTTCATACGACGGAGGATAAACGGATAAATTTGGAGTTTCAAACGTTTTTCAACAATCTTATCCTGACGTTCCATAATCGGATTAACATAACGCGAATTAAAGTCAGCCATAGAGAACAGAAATCCCGGCATAAGAAAATCAAATACAGACCAGAGTTCTTCTAATTTGTTTTCTATCGGGGTACCTGAAAGCGCCAGTTTGTGCTGTGAAGTTAATTGTTTTACAGCCTGTGCAGTTTGAGATGTTGCGTTTTTGATATTTTGAGATTCGTCAAGAATCACGTATCTGAAATTAACCTCTTTCAGCTTATCAATATCACGTCTTAGCAGAGCATAACTTGTAATAACAACATCATATTCAGGAATTTTCTTAAAAAACTGTTTTCTTTCGCCGCCTTGTAATTTGAGGCAAGAAAGAGTCGGTGCAAACTTTTGAATTTCTGATTCCCAGTTAAATACAACTGTAGTAGGCGCAATAACAAGAGTCGGCATCGGGCCGTCCTCTTCTTTAGCTTTTTGCAATACAGTCAGCGCCTGCAAAGTTTTACCAAGCCCCATATCATCAGCTAGAATACCATTTAGACCGTATTTGTACATAAACCAAAGCCAGCCAAAACCTTTTAACTGATATTCTCGAAACTCTGCATTAATACCTTGCGGAAGAGTTAATTCTTCTACAGTTGAGAAAGTTGACATCTGCTCCCAGAAGGTTTTAAACCTGTCACTTAAAATCAAATCAACATCAAGGTTTTTGAGTTCATTAATAAGCCCTGCACGATAGGTTTTGACAGTAAAACGGTTATCCGGATTTCTGAATACATCAAAAGAATTGAACGAGCGCATCATTGAATAAATATTTTGCGACGGGTATTCTACAAAACCTAAGCTTCTGATACGTGCGTATTTTTCACCACTTTGAATAGTATCATAAATCTCATCAAAATTAATAACTTCATCCCCGGCTTGTCCGTAAATAGTTATATCGAAACTATCAGGCTGCTCATCAGAAAAGTCAATCTTAGCACATAACCTGAATGGATTTTCCATA
The DNA here is from genome assembly GCA_900551965.1 of uncultured bacterium. GTDB lineage: Bacteria > Cyanobacteriota > Vampirovibrionia > Gastranaerophilales > Gastranaerophilaceae > Zag111. The sequence continues at coordinate 8,353 of URYF01000025.1, read as the reverse complement.
AGTTTGAAAAATGACATATCATCTTTTTCTTCAAACTTCCAGCCTTCTCCTGCCTGTTTTAAATAATAATTATAAAAATCAATAGCATTTTCTTTTTCCAATGCAAGGTTATTTGTCTGCATAGGAACAAATTTACAAGCTAAAAGCATTGCATAAGCTTCATTTTCGTGTTTGAGATTACGTTTAACCCAATAGATTAAATCTTCATCAGGCTTTTTAACAGTAATATACTGAACCTTGTCACTTGCGGTTTTAGAGTATGGAACCCTAACCCCGTCATATTCAAAATCAAGCGAAGCCTTTAGCGATTGATCATAATCTATTCCCATTGTTACAACATTGATTGGCGGCCGCTGTTCAAGCATTAATTTTGAAATTTTTTCATCAACAACAACGTCCATAACCTGCTGTAATTTTGGTAAATCTTCATAGATAAATTTGCCGCCTTCTGAATCTTTCAAATCTGTAAAAGATGATTTGATGATATTTTGCGGAATATTTTGAACTGCAACATTTGTCGGGAAAATTATATTTTTATATCTTCCCCATTTCAAATGTCTTGAAAAATATCTTACTTCTTCAAACGGATAAACATCATCTTTATCCGGTCTTTGCCATTCTAAAGATAATAAAAGTGTTCCTGCGGTATTTGACGTATTAACATAAAGTACAAGCTTCCACTCATCATCAGTGAATTTAAGCCTGTCTTTTGTTTTTTCATCAAGAACTTCATCAGCTTTAGCTAATAAAGAGAACAAAGTTCCGAATTTTGATATCGGAATATCGTACCAGCCGGCTTTTTTATCCTGTCTTGAAATTTTAAGAAGCTGTTGGAATATAAGAATTTCAACAGTCTGAGAATTATTAAGCTCGAAATTTTTATCTTGCTTCTGAGCCTCAATAACCGCACGTAAAATCGGTTCTATCTGACGCACAATCTTGCCTGTGTCACGAGAACGCACAAGAATTGAAAAGAAGTTAGCTTTTCGCTTAGGGTTAAAGTGAAAAATATAGCTGCCTTGCGGCTCTGTTGAAAGCGCAGTATTTTCATCTGGAAACTCAAATTCCATACCGAATTTTGTTTCCAGCCAATCTTCATAAGCATGCTCATCTATAGCCTTTAGCGCAACAGCAACAGCATGTTTACACCATTCTTCTTTTAACGGGCAGTTACATCTGGCTTCAACTTTGTTCTTTTTAAAAATCAAGTCAGTATTATAGTGGTCCTGAAAATTCCCTTTAACTTTGCCCATATAGAAATTCTTCTCAGGATAATTATCGAACACCATATCCTTTGTATGATATTCATAACCTCTGCGCCAGCTTCCTGCACTTGCCTGTTCTTTTATAAACTTGTAATTAAATTCCTTTGTACTCATCGAACAGAGTATATCTCTTTCCTTCTAAGGGAACAACTTTCATTACGAACCGTCTATTCGTAAACCCTTAACTACAATAGAATTATACATGAGAATAAATAAAAAGGCAAGTGGGAATTTTTGGAACTTATATACAAAATTCCACTAAATAAAAACGCACATCACAGCGAAGCAGTCCGGAAATTTTATTCAATAAAAAAAATGATACCGGATTGCTTCAAAAATCATAGATTTTCTCGCAATGACGATAATGTTGGTGGAAACATGTATATAACTACCGAATTTTTTGTAAATCCCCAACCAATTATTAGTTAAGACAGTTTCCTTTATTTTAATTATGTGTTAAAATCTAGGTGTAAGAAGTTTAAGTAAGAGGTCAAAATGAAGAAATTACAAATAATATCACTGACAGTCATTCTAACTGCGTTTATCGGAATAAATATAAACACAAATACAGTGAACACAACAGCTGCACCAACAGCGGTTTCTACCCCTACAACACCGCAGTATCAATATACCGACGTTAATCCGCTGGAACTTATATCTAATCCTGACAGATACCTGCGCAGATATGTAAGAGTAAGAGGTAAATTTGATAAATTTTCAACCCTTGGTTTAGATTATCCGCCGGCTATGCGCCCTCATGATAAATATATTTCATTCCTGATTCAAAGACCGGATGTTACAAATCATAACATTCCTTTATCTGAATTGAAAATATTTCTAAAAAAAGAAGTGGCTGAAAAGAATATTGACCTCGATGCAGGTGATGAAGTCGAATTTACCGGCAAAATTTTCTCAACTGCACTTGGAGATCCTTGGATGGATGTTGATAATTTTAAAGTGGTAAATAAAGTTAAAAAAGACGAAAAGAAAAAATAGGTACAGTGTTTATTAAAAATTAAAAGGTATGGACAAGATTATGGCAAATAACAACAGCAGTAAAAATACTAACAGTACAAAAGCAGAAAAGTTTCTGACAATACATGGTCACTTTTATCAGCCGCCAAGAGAAAACCCGTGGTTGGAAGCTATTGAACTTCAAGACAGCGCTCTTCCGTTTCACGATTGGAACGAAAGAATTTGCAAAGAATGCTACAATCCTAACTCTGTATCAAGAATTGTAGATAACAAAAACAGAATTCTGGATATTGTCAACAACTACGAATACATGAGTTATAACTTCGGTCCGACATTACTTTCCTGGATGGAGGAATACGCTCCTTTAACCTATGAAAGAATTATTAAAGCTGATATTGAAAGTATCTCTCTGCATAACGGGCACGGAAATGCTATGGCTCAGGTTTATAACCATATTATTATGCCGCTTGCAAATACCAGAGATAAAGAAACACAGGTTAAATGGGGAATCAGAGATTTCGAATACAGGTTTGGAAGAAAACCTGAAGGGATTTGGCTTGCTGAAACAGCTGTAGATGATGCCACATTAAAGGTTCTCGTCGATAACGGAATAAAATTCACCGTGCTGTCTCCTTATCAGGCTTTAAAAGTCAAGAAAACATCTGATAAAGAATGGCAAGATGTAAGCTGGGGCAACATAGATCCTGCCCGCTCTTACAAATATACCCTGAAATGTGATAAAACAAAATCTATAGATTTGTTTTTCTATGATGGTGCGATTTCAAGATCTGTTGCATTTGATGAACTACTCACTGACGGTAATAAATTTATTAAACGCCTAAAAGAAGGGGTTTCAGAATTAAGAAACTATCCTCAATTAATAAATATTGCAACTGATGGTGAAAGCTACGGCCACCATACAAAATTTGGCGATATGGCACTGTCTTATGTTCTAAAAATTAAAGCAGAAGATGAAGGGTTCAAAATCACCAATTACGCAGAATACCTTGAAAAGTACCGAAGCAATTATGAAGTAGATATTAAACAAGCCTCTTCTTGGAGCTGTTTCCACGGAGTGGGAAGATGGATGGATGATTGCGGCTGTTCTACAGGCGGACACCCGGGTTGGAATCAAAAGTGGCGTAAGCCTTTACGTAATGCTCTTGATTACCTAAGAGATCATCTGGCTGAAGTTTTTGAAAAAGAAGGTTCAAAATACTACAATGACAACGTTTGGAATATCCGAAATAACTATATTGAAGTAATTTTAGATAGAAACTATTCAAAAATCAAAAAATTCCAAAAAGAAAACTTCAAACCTGATTTAACAGAAGAAGAACGAATAAAAGGTATGGAGCTTTTGGAAATGCAACGTCAAGCTATGCTTATGTACACAAGCTGCGGCTGGTTCTTCTCTGAAATTTCAGGAATTGAAACTGTTCAAATTATGAAATATGCAGCACGTGCAATGCAACTGGCAGCCAATTTCAGTAACGAAAATTTTGAGGAAAACTTCCTTGAAATTCTATCGGAAGCTAAAAGTAACATTCAAGAATACGGCACTGGCAGAGATATTTATGAAAGATTTGTAAGACCATCTGTTGTTACATCTAAACAAATTGCCTGCCTGTGGGCTATATCTTCACTCTATCAGGATTTTGAAGATGAAGAAGATGTATATTGCTACACCGTCAAACGACATGATTACCAAAAAGTTCAAAAGGGTAATTCTAACTTGATTATCGGAAACATTGAAATTCGTTCAAAAGTAACCCTGCAAAAAGCAAATCTTGTATTTGCTCTAATGCAGTATGCCGGCGGCGATTTCCACTGTGCAATAAAAGAATATTCAAATAATGAAGAATTCCAGGAATTAAAGGCATCACTGGTAAAAACATTTATGCTATATCCGCTGACTGAAATCATCAGAATTATTGATGAAAAATTCGGTAAAGAATACTTTACTCTTAAAGATATTTTCATTGAGGAAAGAAAGAAAATTCTTCAAATATTACTAAAAGATCAGATGGAAAAATTTGCAAACACATACAAAGATATGTATGACCAAGGAAAAGGTTCAATATATCACATGCAAAACCTTGGCTTAGAAATCCCTAACGAATTTAAGATTTCTGCTGGATATGCCCTAAGCCAAAGATATAACGACCTTTTAGCACATTCTGACGGGTTTGTAGATAGACCGGTAATTCAGGAAATTATGGATATAAATTTTGAAGCCAGAAAAATGAATATTGAAATTGACAAAACTCCTTCAAATAACAGTTTTGCAAAAAAAATCATCACAAATCTGAACAGATTAACCAAAAGTTTTGAAATTCAGCAAGCTGATGCTATTGTTGAATTGTTTGATATTATTGGAAAACTTGAACTTCAAATTGATATCACAGAAGCCCAAAATATTTACTATAACAAAATCTACCATAGAATAGGCGATATTATAGAAAATAACCAAGAAGCACCGAAAGAAAAAGAAATAAAATTTATCAACCTTCTTTTAGCTATCGGCAGAAATCTTAATGTCAACGTAGATTTTTACAAAGTAAAATTAGATAAACTTACTATGCTAAGCCAATAATACTAAAACTACTATTAATAAAACTTTACAAAATACGCAAATTATTCACTCCCAAATACTTTAATATAATAGGTAGAATTTAGGGAAAAATACGTATTATGCAAGTAACGGGACAGAATATTCAACAAAAAAATCCTCAAGTGCAGTATAACGGTGCGACAAATCCGGTAACAACAACTCCGGCTAATCAAGCTACGGCTTTGCCTGCTCAAAATTTACCTGAGCCAACAGTGCAACAGCCACAGACTCAAGCACAGTATCCTCAAGGATATTTACCGCCGCAAAACACTATTTATCCACAATATCAACCCGCCCAGAATTGTCAAATCCCTGCAGTAGCTTCAGGTGTTAATATTCAAATATTTAACCCGTCAGTCTCAACTCCGGGCTCACAACCGCCAACATATAATGTAAACGCGCCATGCTATCCTTCAAATTATTACACAGGAAGCGTTGGAGGCGATGGAAAGCTTCATCCTAACGGGAATTCCGGCAATAATGTAAATAACGGAACAAATTCAGGTACAATCGGCAACAACAATAACAATAATACTTATACAACTAATAATACAAATACAACAGCAGCTGATGCTAATTCCGCAAACAACGCAGATAACAAAAAGAAAACCGAAAAACGTAAAATTGTAGAATTAACAGATGATTACATTAGAAACCTTGAAAATTATTTGAACAGTCAGGATAAAAATGTAAGACTTAATGCTGCAAAAGAAGTTTACGCTCGTCTTGAGGAAGATGACTCCAGACATGACGATAAAGCATTAACAGCATTAGTGAATAAAATGCTGCAAGACCCGTCAGAAGAAATCAGGTTGTTAGCACTTTCAGCTCTTGATGGTAGAATAGTTACCGGAGATGATTATACCGTTAACGTACTGAAAAATATGCAGCAATCAAACAACGGTTACGGACAAGATGCAATAGATGCAAGTAATATTCTGCTAAAAATGTCCGGCAAACAAGTTGAAAAAGAATTTGAAGTGAAAGATACCCCGAAAAAAGAACAACCTAAAGAAAGTAAAAAGGCATAATTATGAAAATTGTAAGTCGAATAACAAAAGCTTTGAAAGGAAACACCGGTAATATTTTACGAAAAGGAGTCGGTGTTGCAGCTTTAGGAATGGTCGGATATGATGCACATTATATCGGAAAACTTCAAGCTGACCTTTATGCAAGCGAAAGAGATGCCTTAGGCACCGCTCATTATCTTAATAACTCAATGTATTCAAACAGTATGAGCAAGTTAACAGATGGGGTAAAAAATACAGCTTACAACATGGAACTGGATCAGGGCTGGAGAAGATTTTTTAACCTTGGAATAGGTTATGTTAAAGGCTTTTCATCAATGCTTGTATCTCACGTTGTACCATTCGCCTTAGGGCTGGGAGCACTATTAACCAAAGGACTGCCGTCTAAAATCTGCGCCGGCGGTTTGGGAGTCTATGGAGCATTTAAACTTGTGAAAAACTTCTTTGGTATCGGAACCCCGGGAGGTCCATTGAATCAGTAATTATTGTTCCAGGTTATTTATATATTTTTCGTATAAATCCGGACGGCGTAATTTTGTACGCTCTAACTGCATATTATAACGAAATTCATTAATATCTTTATGATTACCGTTTAACAAAACTTCAGGAACTTTATACCCTTCAAACTCTCTTGGTCTGGTGTATTGCGGATATTCCAAAAGCCCGTTTGAAAAACTGTCATCTTCGGCAGATTCAATCTTCCCTAATGTTCCATTAAGCTTCCTGCTCACTGTATCAATAAGGCACAATGCAGGTAACTCTCCGCCTGTTAAAACAAAATCCCCAATTGAAATTTCTTTTGGCTTGATAATTTCGCGAATACGCTCATCAAACCCTTCATAATGACCGCAAAGCATTACAATCTGGTCATACTTTGCCAAATCCAAAACCAAATCTTCACAAAGCGGTTCACCTTGTGGGGAAAGCATTACGGTTATTGAATTTTCCAGCTTCTCAACACTTTTATAAGCATCAATATATGGCTGCGGCATCAAAACCATTCCAGCCCCACCGCCGTACGGAGTATCATCAACTTTTTTATGCTTATCCAAAGTAAAATCTCGTGGATTAACAGCATTCAACGTAAAAACTTCACCCTCTTTTGCCCGTTTCATTATGCTGAAATCACAATATGAACAGATAAATTCCGGAAATAAAGTTAATACATCAAATCTCATTCCAATAACCCTTCAAGATTGTTTATCATGATTTTTTTATTCCGGATATCAACAACAGGTACTATAGCTTTGACAAAAGGAATTAATGAAATCTTCTTTGAATTTGTTTTAACAGAAATTAAATCACTTGCCCCATTATTGGAAACACCGATTACAAACCCAAGTTTTTTCCCATTGGCATTATCAAAAACTTCCAGTCCGACAAGTTCATCAATCAAGAATTCATCTTCTTCAAGACTTTCACGTATTATTGTATCCTCAACAAACAAAAGCTGCCCTTTATATGGGATTAAATCATTTATAGAATCAATACCCTCAAATTTAACAATTAAAAGATTTTTATGCGGCTTGATTGATTCAATATGCAATGGCAGATATTCATTATTATTTTTCAGAAAAACCGTATCAAGCGATAACACAAAATCCTGTTGATTTTTGGAATAACCAACTTTTGCTTCGCCCTTAATTCCATGAAAATTAACAATTTTACCGACCGAAACGTATTTAACCATAACTATTCTTCAGCAGGAGCTTCCTCAGTTTTAGGTTTTCTGCCTCTTTTTTTCTTAGGAGCTTCTTCAACTGATTCTTCAGCTGCTGCTTCTACAGGAGCTTCATCTTTTTTATCTGCTTTTTTTGTTGACTTAGCTTTTTTAACTTCTTCAGCCTTTTGTTTTTTGAATTCTTCCGGAGCATCTTCACGTTCTTGATTCCAACGTTCCATACCCATTTGAGCACGAACTAAACCAATACCGACGTGGACTCTCCATTCATCCATCTTTAATTGAGATGCAATGATTTTGTGACACCCGATTGGCGGAAGCGGCAATAATGGTTCATAAAGCATTTTTATCGCATTTAATTGATCCGGTGTGATAGCCAATTTACGTTTAGGGAACGGTAATTTCGGCAACATCATTTTTTGTCTTATAAGATTTATGCCAAAAAATACTTTTCTTGGTTCCAAACCGATTTTTTCACCAATAACTTCATGTGCATCCGGATTTGGAAGAGGTAACATCAACTTATACAACAATTCAATTTGTTCAAGCTGTTCTCTGCTGACCAATAATTGTTTTGGAGCATTATTTCTGTTATTTGGTCTCCTATTATTAAATCTGTTATTTTGCGGTCTTCTTTGCTGGAACCCGCCTTGTCTGTTATCACGATAACCGCCTTGGTTATTATAACGATTATTATTGTAACCGCCCTGGCGATTATCTCTGTTATATCCGCCCTGTCTGTTATCACGATAACCGCCTTGGTTATTATAACGATTATTATTGTAACCGC
>URYF01000024.1 GCA_900551965.1 uncultured bacterium | reverse complement strand
AGCAAAGAATTCTTGCTGATAAACTGATTGAAGAAATTAAGAGATTTACTGTAGGCAACAGAATTTCTGATGATGTAAAACTTGATGCAGAAACAAAAAGCTTCTTAAATTCCATTCTGCAAGGAGTTCCGGAATTTGCTCCGATATTTGGCAAACCTCAGCACAGTATGCAGAAGTATTCTCTTGACGTACATATTCTCAAAGTGCTTCAGGATTCTGTGAACGATCCGCTTTATAATCAGCTTGGTGACACAGACAAAATAGTCCTTAAATTCTCAACACTTTTGCATGATATCGGCAAAAGATATCTCGTTGACGGCTCAGATACAGGCCATGCTGCAAAATCGGCAGAGTATGTTTATTCAATTCTTGATAGATTTAATTTTGAACCGGAAATTAAAGACAGAATTATTTCAGTTGTTTCAAATCACCACTGGTTTAAAGAATACTGTCTGGGCAATACTTCAAAATTAGATATTGCAATGCTATGCCGCAGACCACAGGACTTCCTTATTTATCAAATAATGGCAAAGGCAGATTTGAAAAATGTGAATGATAAATTTTATCTTGATAAAACAGGAGCCTCAAGCTTTGCTGAAGCAGAAAAGAATTTTGCTGCAAAAATGGCAGAAATTCAGCCTGCAGTAGATGAATTGGCCTCAAAACAGGTTGTAATAACGGCCTCAAGATTCGTAGAAGTTCCGCAAAGAGTTACTTCAACCGGCAGAGTATTGCCGGCAAGAGGTTTCCCTGTAGAAACTGTGAAAATTAAAGACACAGATACAGGATTAAAGACGCTTAATCTTACAAAATTAAACGAGGATACTGATATGTTTAATTATGGATTTAACCATATTCCTCTTAAAGATTTAAGATTAACAGTCCATATGGTCAACCAGTCTATAAATTTAGATGTCTTTAAAACACTTGCCAGAAACCCTATGAATAACTCTGCACAATCGATTTCGATGATTAGTATGGCAGATAAATCTACATATTCCGGTCTGCAATTCGGTCTTGTTCTCGATGTAGATAATGCAAATGTTTCACATGCTTATTTTTCCAATACCAGCTCCGGTACTAAAAAAGGTTTTGCACATTTTGTAGAAGAAATGTTTGAAAATAGCAAGTATAGAACATATGTAAAAGATAACTTCAAGTCCTACTTAACAGAAAAAGGGGTTGAAATCTCTGACGAAGATTACACAAAAATTATTAAATATATTCAGAGTAAAAAATATCCGGAAACACAAATCAAAAATTTAAAAGTAGGTAACAGGACATTTACACGCGAAGATATTCTCGGAGCTTTTACATATTCTAGAGATCAGTTGATTGAAGTGAAAAAGATGAAAACTCACGGTGAGCATAATGAAATAGTAGCTTTAAATTCAAAAGTAAAAGGTCTTATTGCAAAGGTTAATTCTCTGGATGAATGTCCTGAATGGTTCCTTGAATTTGCTAAAGACAACAATCTTCCTATAATCTTAATCGGCACTTAATGTAACGAATTGTAACAATATTCTAAAAAACCCTAAAGTTTTCAAAAAAAATGCCGATAACATGAGTAATCTTAGTAAAAAAGGGTATAAAAATGGCAGATTCAAATTTTACATTTAATAGACCATATAAACCTTTCGGGTTGAATGTTAAGGTTCCGGAAAGAACTATTCAGCAGGCCGGCGAAACTTTGGGTGAGATAGTCAAGGCACCTGCGGCTCCGCTGTTTGAATTTTTAGAAGAAAACGAATCTGTATTTAACGGGGATGTTGCTTTTGAGATAAACAAAACCAATGCTCAGAATTTTACAATAGGTTCTGCAATGCGTATGGAAGATGAAAAGATAAACGGCAGAAACCCTAGTTTTGATATGCATTTTTAAATTTTGTTAATCACAAGAAGACTATAATAAAACTTGTGTTGCAAGTATTAGTTTATGGCTGTCAGGTCTGTTTTGGCTGTCACAATATACGTAGTTCAATACAACTTTCAAGGCTTGACCTTTTATAAACCAGTTTAAGCCAATAGTGTATTCTCTTGTTATATCTCTTGATGAATGGCGGTTTGGGTCGAATTGGTCGACTCTTCCGATAAGCTGAAAATGCGGGTTAAATTTCCAACCCACAGTTGCAGCCCAACCGCAGGCTTCATTAGGGCTTATACCTCTTGAGCCGTTGTATCCGTCAGCGATTGCAGCTTCAAAGTTTGTCCATAATTTTTTGTGATGATATCCTAAGTAAGCGCTTGCTACACTGTAGTCAATTCTGTTGTGTCCGCCGTTAAAACCGCCGCCGATTGTTAGCTTACCGTACTTTTTACTTTTATGCCCAAAAGGTTTGACGTTAACCCAGCCATTAAATTCTGCGCCCGGCATACCGCTTGTTATATAGCGTCCTGAGCTGCCGACAGATAGGTTGTAGTCGACATATTGATAGTTTCCGATTAATTTAACCGCAAGTGAACGGGCGCTGCCGAAGTTTCTTGCTATTTGTGATCTTGTTACAAACGGCAGAATGTAGGTTGATGTTCCGCCTTCTACACCTGTTTGAACTCTTGAATAACCTGCAACAATTTGGTGGTTTGGAATACTTGTGTTAACAATATAAGCATCAGATACAAACCTGTCAAGGTAATTTAAGCCTTTTTTAGGAATAGGATTTGCGGCAAGTTTGAATTTAAAATTAGGGTTTCGGAACTGACCGTACATGCCGACTTGGGTTGTAAGATTGTCGTATTCTGTTGAATAATCAGGTGCCCATAACGAGTTGATAGAGCCACGGTATGCTCCATAGGTATGAATTTTGCTTATCGGGCTTTTTTCAAATTTAAATGTTAAATCATCTTGCAGTAAAAATGTAGGAATATCTGTACGTGTGATTTTGCTGTGATAAATTTTCCCTAATAAAGAATCTTCACTGGCTTCTTTATCTTTATCAAACATTTTAAAGATTTCAAAATCAAGTTCGTTGTTGTCCATAACTCCGTTTTCGTCATCATCATCAAAGTCAAAATTGAAAAATGATTTTTTTTGAGATTTAGGATCGTTTTCTTTTTGCTCTTCTTTTTTTGCCTCTACTTCCAAAGCCAATTTATCAGGAATTAACATAGGGGGTTCTGTTGTCAAATTTAGGACAACTTCATCTTTCTGCTTGGTTTCAAGCAAATCCTGAGCGATATCATCAGCGGCTTTTGAGTCTAAATTCGGGATAAAGCATAGAGCTGAAATTAGTATGATTTTTAAAAATCTTTTCATCTGTGTAAAGATTATAACATGATTTTTGTAGTTTTCAAGATTTTTGTAGTATATTTTTATTATGCAGAACAAAATTAAAAAAGATAAACAAACAAAAATCAAAGCCCCGATTGTTGAAGCCCTAAAAACTGCATACAACAATCCGACTTACCAGTTTCATATCCCCGGACACACAAAAGGTTTAGGGACACTTCCTGATTTCAGAAAACTTGTCGGGAAGAAAGCTTTAATGGTTGATACTACAGATGAGTTTGATAATCTTGGTACGCTTACTCCGGCTACTGGTCCGATTAAAGAAGCCGAAGAATTAGCCGCACAGGCTTTTGGGGCTAAAAAAACATTTTTCCTTTTGAATGGTTCAACCATTGGTAATCTTGCTATTGCAATGGGTTTAACTAAAAAAGGTCAGAAAATTATTGTTAACAGAAATTGCCACCGTTCAATTTTGACAGGTTTAATTATTTCAGGTGCGGATCCTTTGTGGGTTGTTCCTGAAAAATTCAGCGACTGGGGGTTGTGGGGCAATGTTGATGCTAAAGAAATAGATAAATTGTTACAAGAAAATAGTGATGTTTCTGCAGTATGGATTACAAACCCTACTTATGAAGGGGTTGTTTCAGATATCGCTTCTATTTCAAAAGTTTGTAAAAAATATGATGTTCCGCTGATTGTTGATGAAGCTCACGGTTGTTTGTGGAATTTTAATTCAAAGCTTCCTGAAACTTCTTTAAAATTAGGTGCGGATATTGTAGTGCATTCACTTCATAAAACAGGCGGCAGCATGAGCCAGTCTTCAATGCTTCATATCAGTGAAGATTCAAAAATTTGCGTTGAAGATGTTGAAAGAGCTTTGATGCTTTTGCATACCACAAGTCCGTCATTGATGCTTTTGGGAAGTTTAGATGCAGCAAGAGCTAATTTGCAGAGCGAAAGAGGTCAAAAGCAGTTGTCGCGTGCAATTGCAAATGCAAAATATTTGCGTTCCGAAATTGATAAAATGGAAAATATTCATCAATTAAAATCAGGTTTTGGATATAAAACAGATGTTACAAAAGTGTTTATAAAAGCTGATGGGCTTTCTGGCAAACGCCTTGAGTCTATTTTAGAAATCGATTTTGGTATTGAAGTTGAAAGCGCATCTGATGAAGGCATTTTAATCTTGTGCAATATCGGTAACCGTCGTTCTGATTTTGAGTATCTTGTTAATTGTCTTAAAAAGATTGATACGCATAAATATCAGGATATTTATTATCTTGAAAATAAAAAACATATGCCGATGCTTACTCCTATTATTAAAAAGAGTCTGCGTGATGCTTATTTTTCAGAAAAAGAAATTATTCCAAAAAGTGAAGCTGTGGGCAGGTTATCAGGTGAAGTGGTTGCAGAATGCCCTCCCGGAATTTCTATTTTACTTCCCGGCGAACTTATTACAGAAGCACATCTTCCGTATTTAACAGATTATGATGTTATTGAAGTTTTGAAATAACAACTTTATTTGTCTATATAATATTTGCAAAGCTCAAGAAATATTCTTCAATAATATTCATCAGCATTGGTAAAATCCAAACCATAATTGCTGCACCGAGTACCGGTTTAAACAGGAAGCTTAGCTGGAATACGTTAACCTGCGGTGCTGTTCTTGAGATTACCCCAAGGATAATGTCCTGTGCTAAAGTTGCCAGAAGGACCGGAGAGGCTATTTGCAGCCCCATATATAGCGTGTTTGAAGACATTTTTATCAGTAAATCCATCTTGATAAGCTGTGGTAAAGGCACCTGTGAAGCGTACATCGGGAATATTTCAAAGCTTCTTAAAAGGGCCTTAAATAACCAATATATTCCGCCAAGGTTGATGAATATAAGTATTCCCATAAGTGATATCATTTTGGTTAAAATTGACACTTGCGCTGATGTTGTCGGATCAAGTGCTGTTGCTGAAGATAAGCCCATCTGCATATTTATCATCTCAGCACCGCAATCTATTGCGATAGTTATAAGCTGCGCCATATAACCAATCATTGCCCCTACAACAACATTTAATAAAATCGATAACATAAACGAGTCGCATTCGGTAAGGCATTTTTCAGGTGATAAGAAAGGTACAATAAATATTGTTACTATTAGTGCAAGCGGGATTTTTACAAGTGATGGTATATCTTTTCGGTTAAATATCGGACAAAATCTGAAAAATCCAATCATTCTTGCAAATACAAGCGCACCTGCCATAAGGTAGGTGTTTATTTTAGGAAACATTTGCATTAATGATGTGTATAATTCGTTCATTTATCACTGTCCGGTATTTTAAATTATTGTCCGAGAATTTTTTTAGTTTCAACCAGGTTTGGTTTTGGCATAGCAGTTTTTGCTGCCGGAGTATATTTTGCCCTTTGATTTTGATCAAGGTATGGAAGTTTGCCCGGATTTTTCATTATTTCATCCATAGAATCAATATTTTTAAATTTATCTCTCATTTCGTGTTCAAACGGAGTTGTGTATTTATGGTAATCTGACTCCAGTACGAAGTTTTCGCTTTTTGGAACAGTATTAAACGCAAGTACCATACCTTCTTGGAATAAATTCGTCAGGAGCCTTATAAATCCGACCCCGCCTATTACAATAACAAGAAATACTCCAAGAATTTTTGGAGCAGCTGCGATTGTTTGTTCCTGAACCTGGGTTACCGCCTGTAAAATACCTACAACAAGCCCGATTCCTGCCGCAACCAGTACGCATGGCATTGAGATTGCAAGCATTATCATAAAACCTTTAGCTAAATATTCTAATAAAATTTCCATATTTTATCCTTTTTGAGTTAGTTGTAACTTGAAACAAGCCCCTGTACAATCAATGCCCAGCCGTCAACAGCAATGAATATAAGCAGCTTAAACGGCATTGAAATAATTGTAGGTGATAACATAAACATACCAAGTGCCAGCAAAATATTTGCAACAACAAGGTCTAAAATAATAAACGGTACAAATATTATGAAACTTATTTCAAATGATGTTTTTAATTCGCTTATGATATAGGCAGGCGCAACTTCCCAGATTGAAATATCATCAGGAGATTGCGGTTTTGTTTTATGTGCAAGTTCGACAAAGAATGTTAAATCGCTTTCTCTGGTTTGTTTTAGCATGAATTCTTTTAAAGGTTTTGATCCTTCTTGAATTGCTGCAATCATATCGTGGTTTTTCTGGTACGGTACAGAGCCCATATCATACATTCTTTGGAATGTTGAGCCCATTGTATAAAAAGTTAAAATAATTGATAACCCGATTATTACAATTGCCGGAGGCACTTGTTGTGTTCCCATTGCTGTTTTCAGCATTGCAAAAACAACGACAAATCTTAAAAAACTTGTCATACAGCAAAACATAAACGGTAGTAATGAAAACATTGACATTACTATTAGCATTTGCAAAACGGGATTCAGATTTTGTAATTGATCCATATTATTTTATCCTTATAGTTCGTTTATTTTTTTAGCCATCTCACGCATCGTTGAAAATCCGTGATTCTGCGGAGTATTAAAATCCAGAGTAACCATCTTAACCGGTCTGTTTTCTCTTTGGATATTTTTTACATTATTCGGAAGATTGCCTGCGCGTCTGTCTAATTTGGCGCTGTTACGTTCAGAGTCAGGGTTTTTCATGCTTATTGGCTCTAAGTGGACTTTTTTTGCAGCCTGCTTAATCTCCGGTTGTCTTTTTGTGTATTCAATCTGTTCGTAAGAATTATAAACAGGTATTTGTTGAAGTTCTTCCGGTTCTATATTTTTAAATCTTTCAAGATTTTTTGGCATAGTATCTTTTTTATTTTCATCAAGTTTTGAAATCAATGTAGTTCTGTCGATGTCTGAAGCAATTAGGAATTTTTCATTTCCTGCTCTGACAACGTGCAGTGTTTTTCGTGGGCTCAGGCTCATTGAGTCTTCAACACTTAAAAATTTAGTGTTGCTTCCGCGCATAGAGCCGTCTGTGAATTTTTTATACACAAATACGGCAAAGCATATTAATCCTATCATTGCCATTGTATATACTGTAAAATTTGCTATGTATCCGCCCATAAATTTGTTAATCTCCCCTTATTTAATAATTTAGTCCGGTATTGTTGAATTATTAAATATTTTCATCTTCGAGTTCAAAGTCGCTGTAATCAAACTCTTCTTCATCTCCACCGGGAGCTTCGTTTGTTTCATATTGTTCTTCATCTCCGGCTCCGGTGTTTGATTCTTCGTATTCTTCACCGGATTCTGAGTTATCATACATTTCTTCATTTGCCGCCGGTCTTGAAGGCATTGGGCTTCCGCCGTCAGCTATTACATTGTTAATTTTTACGCCATATCTGTCGTTAACAATAACAAGTGAACCGCTTGCGATAGTTTTTCCTTCAACTTTGAGGGTCACATTATTATCGTAAAGTGATGTTAAATCAACAACAAGCCCGTTTTCAATATTTTTTAATTCGCCGAGTGAAATTTTTACTGCATCAAATTCAGCACTCATTTCAACTTCAATGCTGTCCCATATATTTTGGTTCTCAGCCATATTGTCTCCTCCGTCGTTTTCTTCAGGTATTAGTAAATCCATATTAGGGTTTAATTTTACGGGTAATGTTTCCCCGTTTATTGATAGTGTTAGGTTTTCAAGGCTGCTGTTTTCAAAAACAACAACATCATCGTCCTCTAAATTTTTTAAATCGAACAAAGAAAATTTTGTTTTCCCGACAAAAACTTTTGCAAAAGTTTCAGAATTTGGAAAATCGTCTTCTGTGAATTTTTCGCCGCTTGAAGTTATAGCTTCCGGGCTTAAAAGTGCTAATGGCAGGGTAATTATTATTTTTCCTGCTTTTTGGTTATAAACTTCAGATTCTTTGATTAGGAATGTCAAGTGAACAAGGTCAAAGTTATTACGTTTTAATTCTGCAGATGGCGGCTCGTGAATAACTTTTTTTAAATGCTCAAACATAAAATCATTGAATGATGTTATTACTTTTGCTTCCAGTTCAGAAATTTTATTTATATTAAATTTGCTTTTTGATTGACCGAGGATTTTATTTAGTATAATATCAATTGCCCTATCTGTCAGGCGGAAGAACATATCATATTCCTGATCAATTCTTATTTTAGTAACAAAACAAGAGTCTTTATCAATCAGGCAGTTAATATTTTTGCTTACTCCTATTAAATCCAATTTGAAATTATTGTCGAAAAATTCATCACAAGATTCCTGAACGACTGCCGGAAATGTGCTTTCATACCAGCTGTATTCTTTACACAATTGGTTTGTTGATATTGAATTTTGTAATTTGTTTTCCATAACAACTATCCCTTGATTTATCCCCGGAAATATAAGCGAATATTCCCCATACCTACAATATTATATAATGGAGATTATTACATCAATCTTTTAATGGATTTTTTATAAAAATCAACCTTATTTTAAAGGCTTTTTAACAATATCCGATAGATTGAAAATCTAAATATCTAATCCTGTGAACATTTCAAGAGAAGTTACGTTTTGGAGGGTTGGAAAATCTTCTATATTGTAAGTTTTGACAAAATCAACCGCTTCATTTCTTGCAATTTCAAGAATTTTGGCATCTCTTACGATATCTGAAATTATTAAATCCGGAAGTCCCGATTGCCGAGTTCCTAAAAATTCCCCCGGACCTCTTAGCTGCAAATCTTTTTCCGCAATGATAAATCCGTCGTTGGTTTCTGTCATGATACCAAGTCTTTCACGGGTTTCCTGACTTCTGGAAGATGTTATTAAAACGCAGTAAGACTGAAGTGAATTTCTTCCGACACGTCCTCTTAGCTGGTGAAGTTGCGATAGTCCAAACCTTTCGGCATTTTCAATTACCATAACTGTTGCATTAGGAACATCTACCCCGACTTCTACAACTGTTGTAGAAACCAGAATATTGTATTTCCCGTCTTTAAAATCTTTCATTACTTTGTCTTTTTCATCGTTTTTTAATTTTCCGTGTAAAAGTCCGATTTTAAATTGCGGAAAGACTTCATTTTGAAGCTTTTCGGCTTCTATTGTTGCGGCTTTAGCTGATAGTGTTTCACTTTCATCAATCAGCGGATAAACTACGTAAGCCTGCCGCCCTGATTCAACCTCTTGCTTTATCAAATTCCAAACAGCTTTGTGAGAGCCTGTCAGTGTTGTTTTTATGGGTTTTCTTCCTTTTGGTAATTCATTTATTACTGTCAGATCCAAATCTCCGTGAACTGTGAGTGCAAGAGTTCGCGGAATTGGGGTTGCGGTCATTGTAAGTATTTGCGGATTTTGGGATTTTTTCTTTAAGACGTTGCGCTGTTTTACTCCAAAACGATGCTGCTCATCAACAACAATTGCTCCTAAGTTGTTGAATTGAATATTTTCCTGAATAAGCGCGTGAGTCCCTACAGCAATATGAGTTTGACCGTTTTTGAGATCTGTTTCAAATTTTTGGCGGACTTTTTTGCCGTGGCTGCCTAGAAATAATCCGATGCTTAAACCCATTGGGGTAAGCCATTGAATAAGATTGTTATAATGCTGCTGGGCAAGAATTTCTGTCGGTGCCATAAGTGCGCCTTGGTATCCGTTTTCTATTGCGGCTAGAAGCATAATTGTAGCCACAACGGTTTTTCCGCTGCCGACATCTCCTTGCAGCAGGCGCTGCATTGGGGTATCAGAATCCATATCATTTAAAATCTCATTTACAGCTTGTTTTTGACCTGATGTCAATTCAAACGGAAGATTATTTATAAATTGCTGAACAAGTCCGTCTTTATGAACTTTTAGAGCATAAGAACTTGTGTGTTTTGCTGTGTCTTCTCTTAATCTGATAAGTTTTAGCTGTACCAGAAACAGTTCTTCAAAAATAAGTGAAAATCTGGCGTGTTCAAGCAAATCCATCGATTGCGGGAAGTGTATTTGCTCCACCGAAACTTTTTTATCCAAAAGACCCAGGCGTTCTTTTATAAACTCCGGAACAATGTTTTTTATATCGTTTTTATAAAGTTCAATAGCGTTAAAGATTGCACGGCGCAGCGTTTTTATACTTAGCCCCTCGCAAACAGTATAAATCGGAACAATTCTTGCTACATTGAGATTTGAATCCGGATTTTCCATAAATTCACCGCTCATAATAGAGTATGACGGTTTATCCATTGTTAATTGATGATTAAAAGTATTCATTTTAACAGTTCCGGAGAGCATAATGGCTGAATTTACAGGGAATTGAGCTTTTGTGCGCTCAAGTAGAAATTTGTTTCCTTTTGCCTGGAAAAAACTTAATTCAAACCTGCCGCTTTCATCTGCTATAACAACTTTTATTACTGATAAATTGTTTTTTGTATTGAATGCCGAAACAGATTTTATATATCCAAAAACAGAGGTAGTTTGTCCTTCTTTAAGATTTTTAATAAGTGTTCGAGATGAATAATCGATGTGTTTTTTGGGAAAATACATCATCAAATCTTGCGCGGTAAAGATTCCTAATTTGTTTAATTTATATGCAACTTTGGGTCCGACACCTTTTATATACATAACATCAACTTCTGACGGGTGTTTTTGACGCTGAATTTGCATGGTTTTTTCTTCTTGTTTTTCTTGAGCCTCTTGCTGCAGGTCGGCTTTTATTGTGCGGATTAGGTGCTCAATTGATTTTCTCCGCTCGTTTACAGAGGCGTAAGGGTAAACATCAAAAGCTTCTATTACAACCGCCCATCGTGGATTTTTTTTAGACTTTTTATAATTTTTTTTTGCTTCTTCTTTGATAAAACTTGAAAATTTTTGTCTTTTGCCGTGAATATCAATATAGCGATATTTCATCTCTATATCAATGGCAGCTTTAATTTTATCAAGATTTTCAATCATATCAGTAATTTTACCTCAAGATTGAAGATAAGACAATTTCGTTATTTATTTGAAATAACAACATCTTTATACATATTGTTATGAGGTGCGTTATTACTTAGTTTTATGAATTTTTCAAATGCAAATTTTAGCGGATTCATTTTCTTAGGTGCTGTGTATTCGGTTATTTTTATTATCTCATAATCATTTAACGACTGTGGAACTATGACATTTTTCTTTGGAGAATATTTTGTAAAACTTACGACCGGTATTCCTTTTTTGTTTTCTTTTATGTTAAGAGATAATCTTGTCTGCAGGCATGATGAATCAATATTTTTTCTTGCAGTGTTAAGTTTTTCGAATTTTCCGTGTTCTACTGAATATTGCGCCAGTTGTTTAAGGCTTTCGTTGTTTAAAAATTTTGCTCTGAAATTTATATTATTTTTGGTTGTAAAATTGTTTGAAATTTGCATTTATATGTCCTTTTTTTATTCATAAATTTTTTTGTATATTGCACTGTTCTGGTTTAGTAAACCTTTTAGAGTTTTGAGGGTTAATTCTGCGGGGTTTAAAAGGTTTTTGTCGGTTGTTAAAAACACGTCTTTGTAATTATATTTTTCGAAAAATATTTGGCATTTTGACAGATTGTCTTTTTTGCAATATTTGTGAACAATCCTGATATTATGCTCAGGCATTTTTTTTATAAACCTTTGGACTTGTCTATAGGTTGTTTTCTGACCTGATTCTTTGGCATACTGAAAGGTCTCTTTTAAAGACTTGTTCCAATATAATGAGCCGCTAAATGTTGCAGGATATTTATTATAACTATAATTCATCTTGCTAATACTAAAACTTCTCAAGAAAAATTTTGTTATTAAAATAAACTTTGCTGCGTGTTAGAAAATTTTTGTATTTTGTATCCAAGGTGGCGGTAGGTTTGCGGGGAAACTTTTCTGCCGCGCGGGGTTCTTTGCAGTAATCCTGCTTGCAGTAAGAAAGGTTCGCAAACATCTTCTATAGTTCTTGAATCTTCTCCAATTGCGGCTGCAATTGTTTCAATCCCGACCGGGCCGCCGTCGTATTTTTCAATAATTAGTTTTAGCAGATTTCTATCTGTTGTATCAAGCCCAAATTCGTCAATTTTTAAAATATCTAAAGATTCATTTGCAACCGGTTCTGTAATTTTTCCGTTGTATTTTACAAGTGCAAAATCGCTGACTCTTTTTATCAGGCGGTTTGCAATACGAGGGGTGCCGCGTGAACGTTTTGCTATTGCATAAGCTCCTTTTGTGTCGATTTCGATATTCAAAATCCCTGCGGTTCTTTTTATAACTTGTGATAGTTCTTCTTCTGTATAAAATTCAAGCCTGTGAATGATTCCAAATCTGTCGCGTAATGGCCCTGAGAGTTCTCCGGCTTTTGTGGTGGCGCCGATTAGTGTGAATTTGGGTAACGGAACCCGCAGAGTCTTTACTGTTTGGCTTTTTCCTGTTGTCATATCAAGGTAAAAATCTTCCATTGCAGGATATAAAATTTCTTCCGCGACTTTGTTTAATCTGTGGATTTCATCAATAAACAGAATTTCGCCGCCCTGCAGGGACATTAAAATTCCGATGATATCACGTGGACGCTCCAGAGCTGGTGCTGATGTGATTTTTATATCAACTCCCATTTCTTGAGCGATAACCCCTGCCAGTGTTGTTTTACCAAGTCCCGGAGGACCGTAGAATAACAAATGATCAAGCGGCTGTTCTCTTTTTTTTGCTGCTTGAATGGTTATTTTTAGTGTGTCTTTTAACCCGGATTGTCCGATATAAGTATCAAATGATTTCGGGCGGATACAGTTTTCAAAGTTTCTGTCTAATTCCGCAGCTTCAGGTTTTACCACAGGATTTTTCTTTTCTGCGGGTTTTATTGATTCAAAATCATTATCATCTGCAATAATACTCATAAGTCTATCTTAGCACAAATTGCGGGTATGTGACAAATACTTGAATTATGTTATTGAAATTTGAAGTTTTGAAATTCATCTTTTTGAACTAGTTTAAAACCCTCAAGCTATGCTATAATCAGAATATGGAATGTCCAAAATGCGGAGCGGAAATTGATAAGGGCGCAATGGTTTGCCCGAATTGCAAAAAGGTGCTGAAGATAATATGCCCGGTTTGCAAGACTGTTAACACCAAAAATACCTGCAAAAAGTGCGGGGAAATTCTTGTTACAAAATGCGCAAAATGCGGCAAGATTAATTTGATGAAAAATCCGCGATGTATAAAATGCGGTTATTCTAATGAAATTAGTGCGGTTTTGGGGGAATCCAATACCGATAGCTTTGCTGTTGTAAGAATTGATTTTCCAAACAGCGATGTTGTTAAGGCAAAACTTGGTTCAAATCAACTGTACCAAAAGTTTAGGGCAAATTTTGACGGGATGATTGCCTCTTATGTTAATTCACTAAATGTCAGACGCCAGATTGTTGATAACGATGTTTATATAATAAGGTTTAATAAAGATTATACCTTGTCTGCCTCTGCAAATTCCGCTATTCTTGCGGTTATTGAGCTTGTTAATATGGTGACAAAGCTTAATGTTAAATTATTGAAGAAAAAAGGTGTCGGGCTAAAGTGTAATTTTACGATTATGCAAAGAGATGCTGATAAAAACCCTTATGATATTGACTCAAAATTCCATGCGAATATGGTATATCAAAGTTCTTCAAAAGAGATGAAGGCTTTGGATTCTTTTCAGGTTATAACGGATGAAAGTTTCTATGATTTATACAAAGATAATTATAAGATGGAGTCTTTAAATTCAGCATTGGTTGACGGAGTTATGAAACGTTTTTACGAGATGGATTTAAAACAGTTTGTAAATATCGGTGATTTCTTACGTAATGAAGCTCAAAAAGAGCAGGAAACGCAAGATGAAATAGAAATTCCTAATTTTGTCCAGACAGCTTTAATTGATCAGGAAAAAATTACACAACAGGCATTAAAAGATGAAAATTCATTAACCGATGATGAAATTTATGATATTGAAATGATAAATTTTGAGGAGATTAACTGTACGTTTATAAAAACAGAAAGCATAAATGTTCTTGATTGTGTTGTACAGACTCTTCAACAGGTGCCAAAAGGGGTGTTTGCGCTAAAAGCTTCACCTATGTATCAGCCTTATACCTTGAAATTATTATCTGCAGTTGATGAGATGGGGATTTTTGACAATGTTATTCCGATAACTTGTCATGATGATATGAAATATTCTCCATATTCATTTTTTAGAGATCTGGTGGCTTCAATTTTTGAATATACAATTTCTCAAAAGTTGTTTGATACAAATGATTTTTCTATGTTTGCAAATGTTGATAAATCCGGTTTAATGCAGGATTTAATCAGATTAAATCAGCGGCAGATGAACAATATGGAAGATACAAGGGAGAATTATTGTAATGTATTTTTATCATTGCTGCAGGCAATTCCTAACACGCTTCTTTATATAGAAAATTTTGAAAAAATAGATGATAGTTCTATGTTTGTATTAGAACAGTTATTTGATCATTTTGATGAATTAAATATAAGTTATCTTGTTTCTTATGATAAAGAATATTCTTTGCATAAAAAAGCACACTTCCTGCTTTCAAGACCTTACTATACAGAAGTTACTCTAACTCCTACTCCGTTTGAAATTATAGTTGGAGCTGATGCTAATTTTTATAAAAATATAATGACAGATTTTTATTTCCAAAGAATTGCGAAATATTCTTGCGGAAGTACTTTATTTTTAGATTTTGCTATTCAGTATCTGCTTGAATCCGGAGTTTATGAGTACACCGAAGACTCTCTTGTTATGGTGAATCCTAAGACTATAATTATTCCGTCCGGGTTGGATAAATTAATAAAACGCCGATTGAATCTTATGAAAGATGATGAAGAGTCAATACGATTTTTGACAATGCTTGTTCTATTGGGGACAAGGGTTGATGAAAAAACAATTGATTCTTTAGGGTTTAAAAACTGGCAGAAAATTGGTGAAAATTTAGCCGGTATGGGTTATTTATATTCATATAATAACTGCGTGTATTTCCCTAATTATAATATTTTGCGTAAGTGTCTGCTTGAGGTTATAAAACCTGAAGATTTACAGGCTGTAGCTAATGATTTGTTCTCAAAAGTTTTTGAAGAATCTATGCCGGATCCTGTTAAGGCATTTTTATATGATATTTCATCTCAGGGAGAAAAGGTTATATTTGAGTGGGAAAAATTAGCTAATATAAATCTTTCAATGGGTGACTTTTCTTCATATTTGAATTGCTCGGGAGAAATCCTGAAATCTTTAAATAAATATGCCTCAAATTGGTCAGAAAATGATTTGATGAAATATAAACTTTCATTGTATGAAAATGTTTCAAACAATATGTTTGAGTATGATCCGGAAAAAACACGAGAACTTGCAGAGCAAACATTGATAAGTATTCAAAGTGCGGGAAATTTAGAAAAATATGTATCTTTATGCACAAGAATGATTCAGGGCGCAATGGCGCATGGGGATTATCTCTATGCGATGAATTTGACACATAATGTTTTATCGTCGCTTGACAAATCTTCTATGGATCCGGCTTCCCCTGATTTTAACTTGAATTTCCTTTTGATGTCTATTATTTATGTGAAAATTCTGTTTAATATCGGTGCGTATGAAGACTGTCTTGATATTGGGTATAATGTATTAAATGTTTTGGATTCTGAGAAGATTAATTCAATAAAATATACAATTATTTCAAAAGAAGAGTTTAGATTTTTGGTTTGCGAATGTGTCGGTTATGTCGCACTTGTAGATGTTTTGACAATGAAAGAAGATGTTGGGGAATTTTTAGATATTTCTAAAAAACTTTTGAATTTTATTCCTGAAACATATTCTATTTTTGTACAGCTTCAAAAATTGTTAAAAGGCGAAGGTGCAAAACTTACTCCGGCAATGAACGGTAATGATGTATTTTCAGCATCTTTATATCATATAATAAATGCGTTTGTGTCGTTTAAAAATAATCCGGATGCTTTTGCGCAGGAGATTTATAAATCAAAAATAATAGCTAGAGAAACCATGATGCATCAATTTGAACTTTTTACGGATTTGATGATAGGTTATGCTTATATTCAATTGAATTCGTTTAAAAAAGCTTCAGCTATAATCTATAAAATAATAAAATCCTCAAAAGCTAAAGGGATGAATGCCATAGTTCATTTGGCCTGGTATGTTATGAGTATTTTGAATATCAAAGAAGGTCGATATGATATCGCATATGGTGTTTTGAATAACTCAAATATCCAGATGGAAAAGTCAGGTGTTATTAGTGAATATTTAACAATGTTAAATAAAGTTAATATGTATAAAGTTTTGATGTGTACCAATTCTAAAGACCAGGCGCAGATTTGTATGAATCAGGCATCTTATATTGTTCAAAAATACGGTTTAAATTTCAACTTAAATATTGACATTAAAAAGATTATGTTGGAAAATTCAGTTAACAAAGAGACGGCACAAACTTATGTGCAGACTCCTGTTATAACAAAAGAGAGTGTGTCAGAACAAAGGATTGAGGAAAACTTCGAAGCATCAAGCTTTGATGAAAATGACAGTGATGTTGTAAACCCTTCGGAATTTTTCTCAGATTAAATTTAACTATCCTGAATTAATGTTCAGAAAGAGAGGAAAAATGAAGATATTATTTGCGTCAGCTGAGGTTGCTCCGTTTTCAAAAGCAGGCGGGCTTGCTGATGTTGTCGGAAGTTTGCCGAAAGAGCTTGAAAAAGATGCTGAAATTGCTATTTTTACACCGCTTCACGGTTGTATTGATAAAGAAAAATACGGCATAAAGGAGCTTGAAAATTCTGAAATGTGGCTTACTTTCGGAAACCAGCCGCACAAATTTAATCTTTATATGACGAAACTTCCCGGCACAAAAATCAATGTGTTTTTTGTGAAAAACGATTGGTATTTTTCGTGCTTTAAAGAAGTTTATCCGAAATACTTGGATCCGAGATATGAACATGAAAGATACATTTCGTTTTCTCTTGCTGTTATGGAATATGCTAAAGCTTTAAATTTTAGGGCTGATGTTATACATGCAAATGACTGGCATACCGCAATGATGCCTTTATATCTGCATTCAAATTATAAATTTGATGAGTTTTGGAAAGATACAAAATGTGTTTTTGAAATTCATAATCTTGCATATCAGGGAATTTGGTTCCAGGATGTTTTGGATTTTGCCAATATGCGCAAAGATATTGTCTATAACCAATGGGGATGTGAACATTATGATCGTGTAAACTGGATGAAAGGTGCTATCAATTATTCTGATAGAGTTGTTGCAGTTTCTCCAACTTATTCAAGAGAAATTTTAGGTTCTGAATATGGAGAAAATATGGATTACACGCTTCGCGGTGTTCAATATAAACTTCGCGGTATTCTTAACGGTATAGATTATGATGTTTTTAATCCTAAAAAAGACAAGGCTTTGGTTAAAAAATACGATGTCAAAGATATGGATAAAAAAGAAGAAAATAAAAAAGCAATTTGTGAATATTTTGGGTTGAAATATAATCCTGACAGGCCTTTGGTTGCATTGATTTCGCGTCTGGTAGGACAAAAAGGTATTGATTTAATCCGTGATATGCAATATGAACTTCAAAATCTTGACGCTGATTTTGTGTTTATGGGAAGCGGAGATAAAAGTTATGAAAATTTATTCATTTGGCTTTCCAATAATACAAATAATATCAGAACTTTTGTCGGTTATGATGCAAAGCTTGCAAATCTTCTATATGCCGGCAGTGATTTCTTCTTGATGCCGTCGAAGTTTGAACCTTGCGGTTTAAGTCAATTAATTGCAATGCGATACGGGTCATTACCTATTGTCAGAGCAACCGGCGGACTTGAAGATACCGTGACCGGGTATCCTCTTGATAATTCAAACGGGTTTAAATTCTGGCAGTATAACGGCTGGGATATGCTTAATGCTATAAAATGTGCGCTTTGGGTTTACAAAGATAAATACGTATTTAATGCAATGCGTAAATCTGCAATGGAAGCCGATTTTTCATGGAAGCGCAGTGCAGGGCAGTATATGAATATGTATCGCGAGATTTGCGGCAAGTTATAAATCCCCTCTTGCTAAATCATTATTTATATTATATTATAGTCTTATAACAAGAAAAGTGAGGATTATATAATGGATCAAATAATCAAAGTAGCGTGGGATTTGAACGAAAACACAGATAACAGATACAGATTAGTATATGAAATTGCAGAACTTGCTAAAAAAATCGTTGATGAAAATCAAGCAAGAAAAGCTCGTGAAGATTTCGGTTTTGAAGAAATGCACGAAACAACATATTCAAAAGAAAATCCTGTTGAGCACGCTTTGATGGTAAAAGCTTCAGAAGCTGATGACAACAGATTAGTTGGATAAAATTAATAAAAACACAAATGCCTTATGGGTATTTGTGTTTTTTTTATAAAGATTTTGGGTGTTTATCAGTAAAAAGAGTCAGGGTGAGAGTGATATTATGATGAAAGATACTTTGGATTATATCGAGACATATACAGATGGGTTCAAGCCGGAAATAGGGATTATTTTAGGTTCAGGACTTGGAGAGCTTGCTGATAAATATTGTGAATTTGCTATCCCTTACGATAAAATCCCCGGATTTGCAAAATCAACTGTGGAAGGTCATAAAGGGCAGCTGGTATTTGCAAATATCAATAATAAAAAAGTTGTTATGATGCAGGGCAGAATCCATTATTATGAAGGTCACTCAATGCAGGATATAACATATCCTATCAAGGTTATGAAAAAACTCGGGGTTAAAACTCTTATTATTACTAACGCTGCAGGTGCGATTAATAAAAGTTTCAGACCGGGGGATTTGATGGTAATAACTGATCATATTAATTTTATGGGTTCAAATCCGCTAATTGGTCCGAATGATGATGAGCTGGGTACAAGATTTCCTGATATGTCAGAAATTTATAATAAAAACCTTATAAAAATAGTTGATGCTGCCGGAAGGTTATTAAAACTTGATTTAAAACACGGTGTTTATGCAGCTTCTTCAGGGCCCAGTTATGAAACTCCGGCGGAGATAAAAATGGCAAGATATATGGGGGCGGATGCTGCCGGTATGTCAACTGTTCCGGAGGCTATTGTAGCAAATTATTGCGGGATCAAGGTTATTGGTATAAGCTG
>URYF01000023.1 GCA_900551965.1 uncultured bacterium | reverse complement strand
AGAACAACCGTATAATTGATTTTATCCAAAAACTACGATAAAATCACATTATGACAAATACTCTTGCAGAAATAAAAAATCTTAATGTAATATATAAGACCAAGAAAAGTTTTTTGGGCGCAGAGCAAACTGTCCATGCTGTAAACGGAGTTTCTCTGGATATTAAAAAAGGTGAAATCCTTGCAATTGCAGGTGAATCCGGCTGCGGTAAATCAACTCTTGCAAAGGCTGTAATGAAACTTGTTGATGTGAATTCCGGAGAGCTTATTATTGATGATAAAGACATTTTATCAATTTCAAAGCGTGAAGATTTGAAGAATTTTTATCAAAAAGTTCAAATGATATTCCAAAATCCATATTCCAGCCTTAACCCAAAGATGAAAATAGGGCAGATTTTGCGAGAACCGCTTGAGATTAATAATTATATTAAAAAGGCTTGTCATTCTGAGCGTAGCGAAGAATCTTGTAAATCAAAATTTTCAAAAGCAGAGATTGACAAAATTGTTGAAGATAAAATCCAAAAAGTAGGACTTGATAAATCCTGTCTTGATTTATACCCTCACGAGTTTTCGGGCGGGCAAAGGCAGAGAATTGCTATTGCGCGTGCGCTTGTTCCAAGTCCTGAATTTATTATTGCTGATGAACCGGTTAGCGCACTTGATGTAAGTATCCAGGCTCAAATTATTAATCTTTTAAAACAGTTAAAAGATGATTTCAACCTTACATTTTTATTTATATCACACGATTTGAGTGTTATTAAGTATATTTCTGACAGGATTGCGATTATGTATCTTGGAGAAATTGTTGAAATCGGAAAAACTGATGAAATATTTACCTCTCCGAAACATCCTTATACAAAAGCGTTATTAAGTGCAGTTCCTGAGTTAAATACAACTGTAGAAAAGGAAAAAATTAAATTAACAGGGGAGCTTCCGACCCCTGAAAATCTTCCGCAAGGCTGTAAATTCCATACAAGGTGCCCGTATGTAATGGAAAAATGTAAAACAACTGCTCCTGAAGATGTTCAATTTTCTAATACTCATAATTGTAAATGTTTTTTATATGACTAGCAAATTTAATTTTGTTTATGTGTTCTTTTGAATATGTTAAATTTGAAAATCAATTATGTAAAAAGTTATCTTCCATTAAAAAGCTCCAAAGGAACAACCCCGCAGCGGCTTTCGCTTGCGCGCGATATGAATGACAAGTTTTGCGAAACCCTGAAAAGTAGTTTTAATAATGGAACTATTGCCGTTGGAACGTTTAAACGTATTTTGAAAAAAGCCGCCGGAGCTAAAATTCCTGTAGAAGTAACAGCCTGTGATGGCAAAAAGGGTAATGTTTTACACCTTTTTGATGATATGATGACGGCTAATGGTTATATGGTGAGAATTCCAATAGAATATCTGTCAGGCAGAATAAAGGCATCATCAACAAAAGAAATTTTAGCAACAACCCAAAGATTTTTTGATGAACTTTGCAATTCTAAATTTTATAAAAGAATAACTTCTATGCTTAATAAAGGCGCAGATATGGCCCAGTTGAACTCGTTTTGGGTACAAAAAGTTATGGTAAAAGGTGAATTAACATCAAAAGATTTAGACAGCTTTTTGAGAACTGTTTCTAAAAAAGACCGTATTGATACTCTTCAAGCGTTAAGGTACAGCTTATTTAGAGAACAAAATTCAGCAAGGTTTGTGAAAGATTATATGAGAAAAGTGAATCAAAATCCGTCAGCCGGGATTCGTTACGGGGAAGATGCAATTAATACGGACTTTTATAGATTTAATCAAAAAATAAAATTACTAGAAGAAAAACTTGCCTCAGAACTAAAAAAAGCCAGGACAAAAAAATAAACTCTGTGTTATAATCAACTTATGGACAGAAAAGTTATAACTACAAACAGAAAAGCATTTCACGATTATACAATTTCTGAAAAATATACTGCAGGAATTGTATTAACCGGTACTGAAATAAAATCTATCCGAAAAAATGCAATAAATTTGAAAGACAGTTTTTGCAGGATTGAAGATAATGAAATCTTTTTGTATAACTGCCATATTTCGCCGTATGAACAGGGAAACCGCTATAATCATAAGGCTGAAAGGACAAGAAAACTTCTTTTGACTAAAAAAGAAATTTTAAAAATGCATTCTAAAATAAAAAAGGACGGATATACAATAGTTCCGTTGGAAGTATTTATTGAAAAAGGTTTTGCAAAGGTTGAAATCGGGCTTGCAAAAGGTAAAAAACTTTATGACAAGCGTGAAACTCTGGCAAAGAAGGATCAGCAAAGAGAAATTGACCGCAAAATGAAGTATTAAAGAGCTGTAAAATGTGCTCGCAGCACGGGGTATTTTGCCACCAATAGTAATGATGCTTGTAAAAAATATGTCATTACGAGGACGAACGAAGAGAGGACGCAGTAATCGCAAAATAGAACAAATTGTACGATACTGTGATTGCGACGTCGGACAAGCCCTCCTAGTAATGACATGACCAAAACAAACCCCAGTTTTAATTTTCTGAGTATTAGCGAAGAATCTCAAAATTGAAGAAAGATAATGAGATCATTCGGCTAAAGCCTCAGATGACAGTGTAAATATTAAAAAATACAAATGTAACAAAATGTAAATATAGATTTAATATCTTTAAAAGTTAATTGTAGCAAGTGTTTCGAGTTTTTTTGTTTAATAAAGCTTAGTCAATTATGTAAGGCTGATATTTTTTATATATACATAAGCGATGTGTGCTTAACGAAGATATAAAGGAGAAGAAAAAATGTCAGATTACATTATTCAAGGCGGCGATAATTTAACACGAATTGCCAAAGCTCATGGAACAACTGTGGATCAATTATTGAAATTGAATCCAAAATTAAAAGAGCATCCAAATTCAATTATGAAAGGGGATACTGTAAAATTACCTGAAGCAGCAAATGATTCACCTCAAGTAGATATGGGGTTAGGTATAGAGCGTCAAAATCAAAAAATAGATTCTTTGCAACAACAGGTTCAAGATTTACAAGGTCAATTGCAAGAACAGCAACAAGCCCAGCAAAATAATAAAGGTACAGGAGCAGGAGCAGGTTTAATGTATGGTGTGGCCGGTGCTGCAGCATTTAAAGCAGGTGAAGCTGCATTGCCTTATGTTAAACAAGGTGCAAAAGCTGCATATGTAAAAGGTAAACAAGTTGCAAAAACAGCAGCAACAAAAGCTAAAGCAGGTGCTAAGGCTGTTGTTAATGGAGCTAAAACAACTGCTGCACAGGCTGCAAATTTAGCAAAAACTGGGGCTAAAAAAGTTGTCGGCGGTGTTAAAAAGGCTAATGGTTATGTAACTAAAGTTGGCGCCAAAGCTGCAGAGAAAGCAAAAGCTATGGCAACAGCCGCAAAAGCCGGAGCAGCAAAGGCTGCAACCGCAGCTAAGGCTGGTATAAATAAGGCGGCAGCAGCTACAAAATCTACAGCAGCAAAAGCTGCAACAGCCGCAAAGGCCGGGGCTAAAAAAGTTGCTGGTAGTGTTAAAAAAGTGGCCGGTCAAGTTACTAAAGTTGGTTCAAAAGTTGCAAGTAAAGCAAAAGCTATGGCAAAGGGTGCAGGTAAAGCTGTAAAAGCCGGTGCAGCTGCTTCAAAAGGTGTTCTTAGAGCTGCGGGTAAAGTTGCCAAACCTGTGGCATTATTTGTGGCTGCAGTGGATATTGGTAGAGCTTATGAAAAAGGCGGAATGAAAGGTGCTGCAAAACAAACTGCTAAAGTCGGAACCGCTGTGGCAGGGATGGCTGCAGGAGCTAAGGGCGGAGCTGCAATTGGCGCGGCTATCGGTTCTGTTATTCCAGGTGCCGGTACAGCGGTTGGTGCAGCTATCGGTGGTTTAGTTGGCGGTATTGCTGGCTGGTGGGCTGGCGAGAAAGCTGCAGGTGCAGTCCTTGGAAAATAATTAATATAATAAAATATAAAAGACCGGACAAAAGCCCGGTCTTTTTTGATATCCTTAATCATTGTAGTATTTTTTCATAAAGTCGTTAAATATACTTTGTAATTTTTTTATTTTAAAAGAATTCGGGTTATCTTTTAGTTCTTGAAACCCCAGTTTATAAATGTTATCAATGATTTCTTCTTTTGTTTTTTTTGTATGTAGTTTTTCATATATTGCAACGCAAATTCCTGTTCTGCGTTTTCCATATTGGCAGTGTATGTATGTTTTGCCTGAGTTATCAAGGATTGTTTGATTTACCTTGTTAAAAAAAGTGCTTTCAGGCAGGGTGTTTAATCTGTGCGGATATTTGTAATTTATATATTTTATTCCCAGTAGTTTAGTGAATATCTTTTCAAGCCGCCGCTGAAAGACAGATGTATTTCTAAGATCTATAATTTGAGTTATCCCTTCTTGTTTCATTTTATACAAACGCCAAGGACAACTGACTGCTCGGCCGCGAATTAGTCTATTATCTACTATTGTTTGGAACTTTGGAAGTCCTGTATATGTTATTTTTGGGCTATTTGTTGCTATTTTCATAATTTTATAATTTTATTTTTATTAATGTTTCTAAATTTAAACTTTGTTATTTTCTTAACAAAAATTATAAATGCCTTTTTGGGCTTTGAACCCGAATTGTTTTTATAGTAAAATTAATTTATGGATATTGTTGAGGTTAAAGAAGTTTGGAATCGGGTTAAAGAGGAGCTGGAAGTTAATCTGCCCGAACATATTTATGGAACATGGATTACCCCTTTAGAGGCTGTTGATTGTGAAAACGGTACTCTGGTTTTATTATCACCGCATCAAATGGCGGTTGATATTTTAAAGAAAAGCTGGACTGATAAGATTAAAGAGTCAGTTAAGTCTGTTTTGGGGGCTGGCGCTGCGTTTTCTTTAACTTATGATCCTGATTTAGCAGAAAAATATATTAAGGCAAGAAAAAAAGAATTATCAAAACAGATTGCAGGGCAAACTGAAGAAGATAAAAAGGCGGAAGATGCTAAATTGTCACTTGCTCAGATGCAGTCCAGTGCTAATTTAAATTTAAATTTAAAATTTGATAATTTTGTCGTTGGAGATAATTCAAAATTTGCGTATAATGCAGCGTTTTCGGTTGCAAATAATCCTTCAAAAAAGTTTAATCCGTTGTTTATTTATGGGGCTTCGGGACTCGGCAAGACTCACTTAATGCAAGCTATCGGACATTATATAATTTTTAACAAGCCTGAATTAAAAGTTCGGTATATCAGAATGGAAGAATATTTTAATGAGTGGGTGAGATGTTTTCAGTATAATGATTCGCCAAATGCTCGTAAAAAGCAGGTTTGTAATAATTCATTGATGCGCAAATTCCATCAAAAATTTCAAAATATTGATGTTTTATTGATGGATGATATTCAATTTATTGAGTCTAAAATGAAGACTATGGAAGACTTTTTTTCAACCTTTGAGGCTTTATACACAAATAACAAGCAGATTGTAATCGCATCTGACCGACTGCCGAAAGATATTCCGACGTTGGATAATCGTTTGAGAACCCGTTTTGAAATGGGACTTGTTGTTGATATTGTGCCGCCTGATTTTGATACTAGGTTTGAGATTGTGAAGGCTTATGCTAAAGAACTTGAAGTTGAAACTGATGATGAGGTTTTTGAATATATTGCTGATAACTTTGTGAATAACGTAAGAGAGTTAAAAGGTGCATTTAACAAAGTTAGTGCCTATGCTGAGTTTTCCGGTATGGGGGTAACTCTTGATTTGGCTAAAAAAGCTTTAGGGTGCGAAGTTAAGAAAAAAGAAATTACTATTGATAAAGTTGCGCAGGCTTGTGCAGAGTATTTTGATGTTACGGTAAAAGAATTGAAAAGTACTGCAAGACAGCAAAAAATAGCCCATGCAAGACATACTGCAGTGTATTTGTCCCGAGAAGTTTTGCAGTTAAGCTATGAAGCTATTGGTGAATTTTTTGCAAAAAAACATACGACGATTATGTATTCCTGTGATTTGATTGAGGATAAACTAAAAACAGACTCAGCTTTACAGGTTTCTATAGATGAAATTAAGGCATCTTTGAGAGGTTAAAGTTATGTATGATTATGTCAAAGGAAGTTTTTCTTATAAAATATCTAATTCAAAAGGCTGCTTCGCTACTGTGGAAGCCGGAGCTGTTGGTTACCGTTTTGAGTTGATGGAAAGAGATTTTGCTAATCTTCCGGAGCTGTGTGAAGAGGTAAAAATATTTGCAGTTTTAATTCACAGGGAAGATAAGATGAGTCTTTGCGGTTTTTTAAAACGAGAAGACCGCGATATTTTTAATATCTTAACTTCTGTATCGGGGGTTGGTTCAAAAATGGCTTTGACGTTGTTAAATTCGTTTGATGTCAGTGATTTAGTCGGGTTCGTATTAGATGGAAATTATAAAGAACTTACAAGAGCAAAAGGTGTAGGCCCGAAACTTGCGCAAAAGATTATATTGGAATTAAAAGATAAATTGACTTCTTATCAAGGAGTTGTGCCGGGTAAGGCGGATTCTTGTTCTTCTTGCAGTGCAAATTCCCAAGAGGCTGAAGATGCCCAAATGGTTCTTTTATCTTTAGGTTACAGTAAAGAAGAGGTTGAAGATGCTATATCAAAAGCTGTTGCAGCTTTAGCGAAAGGTTCTGCGGCTGAAGTTATTTTAAAAGAATCATTGCGAATTTTATCTTTATAATTGATATTATATTTTTAATTAAAAAAGGAGTAATCAAATCGATTACTCCTAAAATTTTGGTATTTGAAATCTTTATTAGAAAACAACTGTAAATAGTGCGATAAATCCTGCAGCTATCATAGCAGGTCCAAACGGAAGATATAATCCGTCAGCTGCTTTATTATCTTTCAATCCGCAGATTAGTTCTCTGCAAGCTGCAAGACCGATTGCTAAAAGTACAATTGTGCTTGACCAGTATGCAACTTTATTAGTCAGCCAGCCTGTTTGTTGAGCAAAAATGTATCCGATTGTATAGATAATAAAGATGCTCAAGGCGCCAAGTGTCATATAATTTTTGTTCACAATAAGTTTTTTAATAAATATTGGAAGAGTAATTAATATTTGAATAATTCCGCTTAATACAAGAATTGCAAGCAAAGTTTTGAATATAGGTAAGAAATTTGTATAAATAGCAGAACAGCCTAAAAGTGCTCCAAAAACAGTGCCTAGACCTGCTGCGATATAGGAATCACCCTCTCCAAAAGCCCTTGCGCCTACAGTAACAAGTCCCAATCTTGATATGGCTTCCATTATCAAAAATCCTAAAATCCCGGCAGCGACTGAATATAATATCGGGCAAGATAAGAAGAAGTCTAAATTGATTTTAGGCATACCGTTTGCTTTTGAGTACATAATAAATGATAAAATAGAATAAATTACACTATATAACAATCCTAATAATATAAGCGGTATTGTATGAGCATCAGATACTTTCTTTTCTAAAATATCAGTTCCTGCTATTGCAATAAACAGGCATGCAATAATTAGAGAAAATACATAAACAATAACCTGACTCCATGCAATAGGGTTCATTACAGATAAACCGAATAACGCATCAAACGGTCTACAGAATTTTAAAAATAAACCTACAAACATTAGCCCTGTAAAAAGTTCTACTATTGGATATTGAATACTTATGTGTTCATTACAAAATGCGCATTTACCTCTCAAAAATAAGTATGATAATATGGGAATATTATGATACCATTTTAGCGGAGTTTGGCATTTTGGGCATTTTGAAGCCGGAAAAACTATAGATTCTCCGCTTACTGTTCTTAGTATTACAACGTTCATAAAGCTGCCTATAACAAGTCCTGTTATAAATATGAACGCTAAAACTATAAGAGAAAATAACATTTTGTCCTCCTTTTATATATTAATCTCTTTGTGTCTCTTCCATTTCTTTTTGGATAATATTATATAATTTGTTCAATGCTCGTTTTAAAATCCTTGAAACTTGTGTCGGTGAAACATTTAATCTTTTTGCGATATCTTTTCTGGATTCTCCATCCATATAGTACATGTAAATTGCAGTTTTATCATTTTGCGGAAGTTTATTTATCGCAAATTCTATTATTTTTTTATTTGCATAGGTATCCTCAAAACTTGAATCTTCATCTGATTGAATCCTATCTAACAATGTTTCTCCGCCGTCTGTTGTGTATATATTCTGGTCTAAGGAAATCATGTTTTTTATAAGTTCGATATTCATAATTTCTTCAACTTTTTCAAACGGAAGGTTTACGTATTTTGAAACTTCTTCAACTGTTGGAACTTTTGTGTTGTTTTCAGATAATTCATCAATTGCTTCTTTTACTTTTGACATATTTGCAAGAGTTTCTCTCGGGGTTTTAACGATATTTGCTTTATCCCTGAGGTAATGGAAGATTTTACCCTTAATAACTTTGCTAACGTAAGTTTTAAAACTTCCGCGTTCTTCTATTTTATATGTTTCGATAGCTTTTAAAACACCGACAGCGCCAACCTGGATTAAGTCATCTTTTGAAATAGACCCCGGCAGTGGATAAAATGCTAAAACTATTTTTTTTACAAGTTTTAGGGTTTCTTCAATAAGCGAAAGATAAGCGACATGTTTCTTCTTTAAATCGCTTTCCTGTTTATATTCAAGCATTAACTCTTCTAATTTTTCCAGTTCGGAAATTTTTGTGTTCACTGTCATTAACTCCGATTCCTTTATTTTAGTATAACATAAGCTTGAATATAAATCTAAATTTTAAATTTATTTAATAAATAAGGGTGATAATGTTTTTTTATGATATTATTTAGGTATAGATTATTTTTGAGGAGCATAAAAGTATGATTACAGTGAAAGATGTAGAACATGTTGCAAAATTAGCAAGATTGGAATTGACAGAAGAAGAAAAAACTTTATACACAAAACAGCTTGGCGATGTGTTAAAATATGTTGATCAGATGAACGAAGTTGATACATCAAATGTTAAGCCTATGACTCAGGTTATTGATTTTGTTAATGTTATGAGAGAAGATGCTCCGGTTCAGGAAATTTCAAAAGAGGCTTTGATGTCAAATGCTCCTGATGAAGAAAACGGATTTTTTAAAGTTCCTAAGATTAACTAGTTTTTAATCAGTAATATTTAAGGGGTAATATTTATGACAAAATATATATTTGTAACAGGCGGTGTTGTAAGTTCTCTTGGGAAAGGGATTATAGCAGCGTCTTTAGGTCGTTTATTCAGATCCAGAAAATATTCTGTAATTATTCAGAAGTTTGATCCGTATATAAATATTGATCCGGGTACAATGAGTCCGTTTCAGCATGGTGAAGTTTTTGTAACTGATGATGGTGCAGAAACAGATTTGGATTTAGGACATTATGAAAGATTTACTGATACTAGTTTTGGTCAGGTTAACAATGTAACTTCAGGAAGAATTTATCAAGAAGTTATCAATAAAGAAAGACGCGGAGATTATCTCGGGGCGACTGTTCAGGTAATTCCGCATATTACAAATGAAATTAAATCTAAGATTGTAGCGGCAACTAAACAGTTTAAACCTGATTTTCATATTATTGAAATCGGCGGAACTATTGGTGATATCGAAAGTTTACCTTTTATTGAAGCAATAAGACAGTTCAAATCCGAAGCCGGAATTGGTAATGCTATTTCTATACATTGTACGTTATTACCGTATTTGCCAACATCAGGCGAGTTGAAAACAAAGCCTTCTCAACACAGTGTTAATGTATTGAGAAGTTACGGTATTCAGCCTGAAATTTTGGTTTGCAGAACATCAAAACCTATTCCGAAAACTGAGAAAGAAAAACTTGCTCTATTTTGTTCTGTTCCAAAAGATGCTGTTATTGAGTGCCGTGATATGAAAACTATCTATGAAGTTCCGTTGGCGCTTGAGGATCAGAATATGGGTTCGGTTGTTTTGAAAATGCTTGGAATGGAAGACCGAACTCCTGATTTGGGGTCTTGGAAAAATTTAATAGCTGAAATTAAAAATCCGAAAGGGTCGGTGAAAGTTGCTATTGCAGGTAAATATACAAAGCTTTCAGATGCCTACATTTCTGTTGTTGAGTCTTTAAAACATGCAGGGTATGCGGATTCTGTTGCCGTTGAAATTAAGTGGATAAATTCAGAAGAGTGTGTTGATTATGCATCTTGTAAAAAACAATTATCAGATGTTCATGCTGTTGTGGTTCCCGGAGGTTTCGGGGTGCGCGGTATTGAAGGTAAATTGAATGTTATTCGTTATGCCAGAGAAAATAACCTTCCGTTCTTGGGGTTATGCCTTGGTATGCAGTGTGCTGTTATTGAATATGCCAGAAACGTTGCGGGACTCAAGGGTGCTAATTCAAAAGAATTTGATGAAAATCCGGCTTATCCTGTAGTTGATATCATGCTTGATCAAAAGAATGTAAAAGGATATGGCGGTACAATGAGACTTGGAGCTTACGAATGTCATCTTAAGAAGGATTCGGTTGCAGCTAAGGCTTATGGTGAAGAAATTATTTCAGAACGTCATAGACATCGTTATGAAGTTAATAATGAATATTTGGATAAGATTGCAGCTGCAGGGTTGGTATTTTCCGGCATGTCTCCAGATGGAATGCTGGCAGAAGTTGTTGAACTTCCTAAGCTTGATTGGTTTGTTGCTTGTCAATTCCATCCGGAATTTAAATCCCGCCCTGATAGGCCGCACCCACTGTTTAAAGGCTTGATTGATGCTGCTGTAAAAAGATTATAATATATTTCTTGACCAGAATATTTATTCATTATATCCTTATATAACAGTGTTGAAGAGTTAAGAGGGAGAGATTTTATCAATGGAGAATGATAATATGTTGAAGAAATTTACTACTGTAAATTTTCTGAATTTCGCGCTCGGATTTTTGGGTCTGCAGTTTGCGTGGCAGATGAGAATTATTTTGTCCGCACCTGTAACCGAAAATCTTGGGGCAAGCCCGTTTATTTATGGTTTAATCTGGCTTGCCGGACCGTTTACCGGTATGGTTGTTCAGCCGCTAATCGGGGCTTTGTCAGATAAAACAAAATCTCGTTATGGCAGGAGAAGACCTTATTTGTTAGGCGGTGCTTTGATTGCTTCAATTGCATTGTGGCTATTCCCAAATTCAGGTGATATTGTTAATTCGGTATCAAATATTTTGCATATTCCGTTTCCTGTATGGGGTGGACTATTGTTTGCGGCGGTTATGATATGGATTATTGATGCTTGTATTAATATTGCACAAGGTCCTTATAGGGCTTTAATTCCTGATGTGGTGCCTCAAGAGCAGCATTCTCTTGCAAATTCTTATATAAGTTTAGCGATTGGATTGGGTTCAGTTATTGCAGCAGCTACTGCTCCTGTTTTAAAAATAGCTTTCGGGTATCAAATGTCTATTCCTGCTCAGTTTGTAATGGCAGCTTTGGCATTTTCTCTAGCTATGATTTGGACTTGTTTGACTATTCATGAAAAATCTACTCTGGCTGCTAGTGATGAAAAATCTGAGGCAAAAAAAGATGAGCCGGGATTTTGGCAGTCAATGCAAGAGTTTTTTGCTCTCTCTCCTGAGGTTTCAAAAATCTGTGTTATGCAGTTTTTTACCTGGATTGGTATGATGTGTATGATGATATTTTTCACAAACTTTGCTATTCATACGGTTTACGGGGTACCGGATTTAACAAAATTAGCTGTTGATATCCAAAATACATTTATGTCAACTCAAATAACCGCTACAAATTATTCATCAATATGTTTTGCGGTGTTTAATCTTGTATGTTTTGTTATTGCCATTCCAATCGGAATTCTTGCCGGTAAATTCGGTAATAAAAAAGTCCATATAATTTCATTAATCTCGATGGTTGCGGCATATTTAATTATGGGTATTTTTAAGACCTCTCCGCTTATTGTTGGCGCAGGTATGGCATTATCAGGTATCGGCTGGGCAAGTGTTTGTGCGCTTCCTTTTGCAATGCTTTCTCGTTATATAAAACCGGGAACTGAAGGTTCTGTTATGGGTATTTTTAATATCTTTATCGCGGGGCCGCAGGTGTTTGTTTGTACGCTGGTAGCCTATATTATTGACAAAGCTGTTATTCACAGTGGTGATTTTGTAAATTATCATTATGAATATTCGTTCTTTATCGGGGCTTTATGTTTGCTTATTGCAGCGATTATTACTTATTGTATTAAAGAAAAGTAAGAATAAAGTATTTGAGGAAAACAAAAGACCGAAGTGATTTCGGTCTTTTTATTATATAATTTTTCCGTTTTCGATTTTGTATATTTTAACATCTTTTAAAAACTCATCTTCAAATAACAGGGTGTCAACAGATGTTATAATTGTTTGAATGTTTGAATTTATTGATTTTAGCAGATAATTCTGCCTGATATCATCAAGTTCTGCTAACACATCATCAAGCAGTAATATCGGTTCTTCTCCGGTTTTATCCGTAATTATATCAAGTTCTGAAAGTTTTAGAGCAAGAACTATTGTTCTTTGTTGACCTTGGGATGCGTATTTTGTGGCTTCTTGGTTATTTATATAAAAAATAATATCATCTCTGTGCGGTCCAACGCAGGATTGACATCTTCGCATTTCTTCAATTTTTCGTTCTTCAAGAGTGTTTAAAAATCCCCATTGAATCTCTTCAATTGGTTCAATTTCATCATCTGATGTTGTTTTTATATCAAATGAACAATCATATTGTATTGAAAGATTTTCTGTTTCGCTTATTGTGATATGTTTTTCTTTTGCAATTTTTTCGATTTCTTTTAAGAATTTTTTTCTAATATATATGATGTTGCTTCCGGTGATTGAAAGCTGTTCGTTATAAACCTCTAAAAGGGCTTCATTGGTCGTTCCGGTTTTTGCACATTCTTTTAGGAAGTTATTTTTTTGTATTCTTATTTTATCGTATTTAGAAAGTCTGTCATCATAAGCCGGATAAATTTGGGAAATTGCTCTGTCTAGCCAATCTCTGCGGTCTTGCGGGGTTCCTCTTAGTAAAAGCAGATCAGTTGTTGAAAATAGTACTGTTTTTAGTACTGTTTTAAAATCTTTTACTGTAGATTTTACTTTGTTAATCTTGATTTCGCGCTTTTTTTCGTTGTTGTAAACATAGTATAAATCAATATCTGTGTTGGCTTTAACCGCATCAGCTTCCAGTTTAAAGTATTCTGCATTAAAATTTATAAGTTCCTG
This sequence comes from uncultured bacterium, assembly GCA_900551965.1. Classification (GTDB taxonomy): domain Bacteria; phylum Cyanobacteriota; class Vampirovibrionia; order Gastranaerophilales; family Gastranaerophilaceae; genus Zag111. The sequence continues at coordinate 7,506 of URYF01000023.1, read as the reverse complement.
AATATTCGATGTGCGTGGAGTTTTTAATGTTGATAGAAAATAAATGCTTTCAAGAATATTAGTTTTTCCCTGAGCATTTTTTCCTATTATTAAAATTTTAGACTTATCCAGGTCAAGTGTTAAATCTGTACAGTTTCTGTAACCTGTTAAGTGCAGTTTCTTTAATTTCATATTAAAATTATACTTCAAACATATGATTTTTATTGAAATGTAGACTTTGGACGGAATTTTGTGTATAATATTGATATCGTATGTATTAAGAATAAAGGGTTAGTATAGTATGTTACCTGTTATTTCAGAGGATATTGCAACTACTGCATTTAATGAGATTTTTGAAGATATGCCGGCATGGCGCAAGAAAATGATACATTATATTAAAGAAGAAAATCCTGAGATAAATACGGCAATTATTGAGGCTGCAAATAAGACAAGCCTTGATCCTAAAGCTGTAGCTTTGGGTGCTTATATGACATATTTGCTTATAGAATTAGCTTCTAAAGAAAATGATGCGATGATGAATTTTACAGAATAAATGAATAAAAAATGGTGGTAGAGAGTTATGATTATTGAAGATTTATTAAAAGAATTAGTAGAAAGAGGCGGTTCGGACTTGCATATTTCAAACAAGCTTCCGCCTGTTGCCCGTATTGACGGTAAACTTGTGAAATTGGATAACTATGAAGTTTTGACTCCTGAAAGTGTTGAGGCTTTATTGTTTCCAATGATGTCAAATGAACAAAGAAGACGCCTTGAACAAGAATGGGAACTTGACTTTTCTTACGGTGTTGAAGGTATCGGTCGTTTCAGGGTCAACTTCTACAAAGATAAAGGTTGTTATGCAGCAGCATTCCGTACAATTTCTACAAAAGCTCCACAGCTAGAAGAAATGGGTATGCCTCCGATTGTTACGACTATTGCCGAAAAACCGCGTGGTCTTGTTCTTGTAACCGGTCCTACCGGTTCAGGTAAATCAACAACACTCGCTGCGATGATTGACTATATTAACAGAACAAGAGCAGAACATATTTTGACAATTGAAGACCCTGTCGAATTTGTTCACACTTCAAAAGTTTCAGTTATTCACCAACGTGAATTAGGTATGGATACAAGATCTTTCGCCAACGCTCTAAAGTCAGCTCTTCGTGAAGACCCGGATATTATTCTGGTAGGTGAGATGCGTGATCATGAAACTATTGCATTAGCTTTGACCGCTGCAGAAACAGGTCACTTGGTGTTTGGAACCCTTCACACCTCTTCAGCTTCTCAAACTATTGACCGTATTATCGACGTATTCCCTGAAGCTCAACAGCAGCAGATTCGTGTACAGTTAGCAAACTCACTTGTTGCAGTATTTGCTCAAACACTGCTTCCAAAACGTATGGAAGACGGTTCAAGAAAAGGTCGTGTAATGGCTCAGGAAATCATGGTTGTTACACCGGCTATTGCCAACCTTATTCGTGAAGCAAAAGCTGCTCAAATTTATTCGACAATTCAAACAAGTTCAGGTTCCGGTATGCAGACTCTTGAATCAGCTCTTGCTGAATTGTTTAAAAAAGGTCTGGTAACTATTGAAGATGCTCTTTCTAAATCTTCAAAACCGGCTGAATTAAAACGTTTAATACAAGGATAAATTTCCCGGAGGTACTTGCTTATGGCTTCAATAGTAGATGCATTTAACGAAGCATTGAGTGAAAATTTTGCTTATGCTAAAATTGTTCTTTATGCTATCCCTGTCTATTTTGTAGTAAATTTCTTTATGGTTGGGAAAATGGGATTGTTCTACTTTTGGGGGGCAATAGTTGGTGCTGTAATACTGGGATTATTAACGCGAGGAATTAATAATGTCAGGATGAACAAACAGGACATCCTGACATTAAATCCGATAAAAATTCTTCTTGATATATTTAAAACAGTAGCCGTTGTTGTTCCGCATCTTTTAATATTGGGTGCAGTCGGCAAATATTTGGTTAATATTAAAATTCCGATAGAGTTGCCGCATGTTCAATTGATTTATTCAATTATTGTTTGGGCTATTTTGTTTTCAATTGTTTTAACATCATATTTGTCTTTTGCTAAATACTTAAAAGTATGGCAGGGATTCAATTATATTGTGATATTAGAATCTTGTATTGATGTGTTTGTCAGCTTATTATTCTTTATTCCGCAGCTTTTGTTTGCAAATATTGTTTTGATAGGTCCGATTGCATATTTATTCTTTTATTTCCAAATTCCTTATACACATTGGGGTTTTGTTGCATATTGCAGTGCGGTGTTTGTTATAAATATATCTATTATGGCAAATTATCTTGCTCAAGCTGCTTATGAACATATTAAAGGTAATAACGAAGAATACGATGATAATATGAATGTTAATATTATCGATGATGTTGCAGAAAGATGTAACGGTAAATAAGTTACGAGTTTGCGATTTTTGGTTTAATCTTTCATTTCTCGTAATTTTTTAAGCTGGTCACGAATTTGTGCAGCTCGTTCAAAGTCAAGTATTTTTGCAGCTTTGTGCATATCTTTTTCGAGTTTGTCGATAAGTTTTGGAAGGTCTTTTTTCTCAATACCAAGATCAACCATTTCTTCCGCGACTATATCTTCAAGGTCTCTGTAGCTTGCAACAAGTGATAGCAGATTGTTTTCGATAGGCTTTTTAATTGTTTGCGGAATAATTCCGTATTTTTGGTTATATGCAATTTGGAGAGCACGTCTTCTTTCAGTTTCTTTTATGGCTCTGTCCATTGAATCTGTTATTTTATCCGCGTACATAATAACTTCACCGCAGGCATTTCTTGCAGCACGTCCGATAGTTTGGATTAAGCTTGTATCAGAACGCAGGAAGCCTTCTTTATCTGCATCCATAATTGCAACCAGCGAAACTTCAGGAATATCAAGCCCTTCTCTTAACAGGTTAACTCCTATAAGTACATCAAATTCTCCAAGGCGTAAATCTCTTAGTATCTCAACTCTTTCCATTGATTTTATTTCACTGTGCAGATACCTTACCTTGATTCCTTCTTGGATAAAGAAGTCTGTCAAGTCTTCTGCCATTCGCTTGGTAAGGGTTGTGATAAGTATTCTTTCGTCTTTTTCTGCGCGTTTTTTGATTTCAGTTTTAAGATCCTGGATTTGAGTATCAATAGGGCGCACAGAAATTTTTGGATCTAAAAGACCTGTCGGTCTTATTATTTGTTCAACTATTTGGGTTGAAGTTTTTTGTTCAAATTCAGCAGGAGTTGCTGATATGTAAATCTTTTGTCCGACTTTTGAGTAAAATTCCTCATTTGTCAGCGGTCTGTTATCTTTAGCGCAAGGCAGCCTGAATCCGTAATCTACAAGTACTTTTTTTCTGGCGGCATCACCGTGGCTCATTCCTTTAATTTGGGGCAGTGTCACGTGAGATTCATCAACAACTGTTAGAAAATCTTCAGGGAAATAATCTAATAGTGTAGCCGGGGCAGAACCTGGCGGACGGCGCTCGATTATTCGTGAATAGTTTTCAATACCTGTGCAGTAACCCATTTCTTTCATCATTTCGATATCGTACTTAACACGCTGTTCAAGTCTTTGCGCTTCTATAAGTTTGTTTTCATTGTTTAATTCAGCAAGGCGCAACCCAAGTTCTTGTCTGATTAAATTGATGGTTTCATCTACATTCTCATCATCTGACAGGTAGTGAACCGCGGGATAAATAACCACAGATTGCGGAGTCTCAATGATTTCACCCGAAACGTTGTCTATTTTAACAATTTTTTCTACTTCGTCGCCAAAGAAATAAAACCTTGTGATAATTTTTTCATAAGCAGGCATAATTTCTACAATGTCGCCTCTGACTCTGAATGTTGAGCATTTTAATTCTAAATCGTTGCGCTCATATCTTACGCTGACAAAGTATTTTAGTAAATCATCTCTGTCTATTTCATCTCCGACATTGATTTCGGTAGAGCCTTTGAAATAATTTTCAGGTAAGCCCAGGCCGTATATGCAGCTGACTGATGAAATTACAATAACATCATCTCTTTCGTACAGGCTTCGTGTTGTGTTGTGACGCAGACGGTCGATTTCTTCATTAATTGAAGATGATTTTTCTATATATGTATCCGTACGCGGAATATATGCTTCAGGCTGGTAGTAGTCATAATAGCTGATAAAATATTCAACCGCATTATCAGGGAAAAGCTCTTTAAATTCGTTATAAAGCTGAGCGGCAAGTGTTTTGTTATGTGCAATAATAAGTGTCGGTTTTTGAACCTTCTCAATCATATTTGCTATTGTAAAAGTCTTCCCCGACCCTGTTATTCCAAGCAGTGTTTGGGTATCATAGCCTGATTTTATACCTTCTGTCAGCTGTTCGATTGCTTTTGGCTGATCGCCTGACGGTTTGTATTTTGAACTTATTTTAAATTCTCTGTGCTCCATAATAAATATTTTAGTACAAAATAATCTTTTTTTGTAACTTTTTGTAAATTTGTTTGGATTGGAATTAAAGTTATTATATAAAATACCGTTATAATTTTTAACGAGGTAGTGCTATATGAATTTTATTGAATTTTTAATCTGTTTATCAGGTTTCCCTAAATTTGTAAAAGAGTATATCAGATATTAAGCTAAAAGAAAGGTTGGGCTAATGAAGAGACTATTCCAAGCGTTTAAGGATTTGTACAAAGATGAAGATGCGCTAAAGCGGCATCTTTGGATTTGTTTGTTATTTTTAATTCCGGCGATTGCCGGAGCTTGCACAGGATACATTGATAATGAAACTCCAAAGATGGTTTTACTTATTATGGCTGGTTTAGTCGGAGTTTTTATGCTGGCATCTATTGTTCCGATGTTGTATTTGCAAGGTTTATTTCTTAATTTTATAAAAGACAGATTAAACGGAATTTTAGGTTTTCCAAAAATTTGTGCGGCTACAATTATTGATGGTATTAAACTTTTACCGATATATATAACTTGGTTGTTATACTATTGTATTATAGGATTAGTTGTATTTATTATTCCTCTAATAAGTGTCATTATCGGACTGGCGGCTTCAAAACCTGATGCCGGAGCTATTGTTGGCGGCGTTTTAGTGGTTGTTTTATTGTATTTATTATGTTGTGCAGTTCTGTTTGTACTGAGTCCATTCTATTGTTATATAGTTATAAAATATGCAAAATTGGGTCATTATACAGCTGATATGTTTAATCCGTTGACAGTATTTCAATATATGAAAAAAGTGTTTAAGCGTTCTATACTTCTAGCATTAAAACTATTAGTACTGGGCATGATTGCCGGATTTGTATCAAGTATTTTCCAGGTTGTTGCAGTAATTTTAATTATTGTATTTGCAGGGCTTGCCGCAATGGCTCCTAACGTAACATTGGAGGCTGCTATGTACCAACCGCAGGTTGTATGTGGTTCTTTGTTAGTGACATCGATTGTAGCTTGTTTCTCTATGTATCTGGTCTATATTGTTAGTGCTATAGGTATGGATAACTATGTAGAAATTTATAAAGAAGAATTGGATAAGTAATAGTTTATTGATAAAAAAGGCGGATTTGATTTTCAAATCCGCCTTTTTTTATTTACCTGTTATTTGCTAAGGTTGTTATATTTCTTATAAATTCACTTCTTTCATTTGTAGAATATTCTATATTTAATTTTTTTGTTTTAATTTCAAAATAAGAACTTATCATTTGTTCCTGTTTTTTGGCAGAATATTCTTCCCAGTATGGAGTTTTTCTTATTTTATCGATTATTTCTGTTTCTAAATCGTCAAATTTGCCTGGGATATAATAACCTTGGCTTGATTGTGTTTTTTGTATATCTGCAAGGCTTTCAACAGGCTCCATAACTCCGGAATGAATTTCTTTTGGCTTTATTGTAATTTCACTTGTTATGGGTTTTGATATGAATTTTATATCGCTGTCTTCAAGCTTTTTCTCTATTGGATTTTTCTTAAATATATCTTTTTTATCAAGTTTATCTTTGAATCTTTCTGCTAATCCCATTTCTTCTCCCTAGCGGTTATTTAATATATTTTCAAATTTTTGCACCATGTTTTGTTTATACAGGTTGTCTGAAATATATTGTGCTAAATCCTTGTAGCTTTGTGCAACATTTGTTGAACTGTTGATTGTACTTACCGGAACCCCTTTATTTATAGCAGACATTATTGCAAAATAATTGTTTGGAATTTTCCAGTAAATAGGTTTTGAAAGCACTTTTTCAACATCATCATCTTTAATTTCATCATTTTCCATATAACGATTAACTATGATTTGAGTTTTATCTTTGTCATATCCGAGTTTTTCAAACAATTCCAGGCATCTTTGTGTATTTCTTAGTGCCGGAAGGTTTGCAACAGTAACAAGCAGAATCATATCAGAATTATCCAGGGCTGCTATGTTTTTGCCGTCAAAGCTTGCTTCTGCATCAACTATGATGTATGAAAATGTATCTTTTAATGTATTAAATAATTTGGTTATTTGTTTTGGCTGAATATTATCAGCCTGTTTAAAGTAAGGCGGATCTGCCAATATATACAGGCTTGAATTTTTATATTTTTCAAGTGTGCTTAGTAAAAATGTTTCGTTTATTTTATCAATATTTTCAAGCATATATGATATGTTAAATGAAGGTTTTAGGTCTAAAAATGTTGTTATATCACCCATTTGAAAATTCATATCAATTAGTGCAACGTTTTCTTTTGTTATTTTGGAAAGCTCAAGGGCTAAATTTGATGCCAGTGAAGTTTTGCCAATACCCCCTTTGTTTGAAAATACTGAAATAATTTTGCATTTGTTATTTCTTTTAGGTTCTTCAAATTGTGAAATGATTTTGTTTAGCGCTTCGAAAAACTCATTTTTAATAACAGGAACCGGTATAAATTCTCTGGCACCGGCTCTCATTATCTGAATAATCAAATCCACAGACGGGTTATCAGATAAAGCTAAAACTTTGCAGTTTGGACAGTTTGAGGTGACTTTTAATATCAAATCAAGTTTGTTTTGTTTATTGGTTGATAAATCAACTATAAAAACAGATTTTCCGGAAATATTAGTTAAAGTTTCGTAGTATTCATTATAGTTTGCCGGAGAATTGATTAGTTCCAATCTGTCAAATTCGCTGACAAAAAGTTTCAGAACTTCATTTGTTGAAAGTTCGTCTGATAATATTAGAGTTGAAATTTTCTGCATTTATACTACCTGTCCTTGAGAAAATTATATCATATTAGGGGGGGCTTGTGCAATCCGTAAATAAAGGTATTTATATACATGTTTCCACTAACGCATCGTCATTGCGAGAAAATCGCAAATTTTCGTGGCAATCCAGTAAGTTATTTGTGTTGTATAAAATCTTTTGGACTGCTTTGCTGACGCTCGCAGTGACGGGTATTCCGCATTTAGTGAAATTTGGTATATAAGTGCCTAAATAAAAACCGTTAACAATAATAAAAGCCCTGTATAAGCGGATTTTGTTACCTGCTTGGACTCGCAGGTGGGTGAGAACCCGGAC
>URYF01000022.1 GCA_900551965.1 uncultured bacterium | reverse complement strand
GCCAGCTTTTTCAGCGCAAACCCGATTACCTGATTATTTTCAACAGTACCTTTCCAAAGATTATCAATATCTTCCAAGTCCTTTTCTTTTTGAAGTTTAATAATCTCGTCCATGATTTCTTTATCACTTATAACAAGAGAATCTTTTCCTTTATAATCGACTTTTGGCAGCTCAATTTTTGTCTGTTTCACGTTATCAAGCTGAATTTCTTCGCCCTCAAAAGCTTCTGCCTGCACCGCCAAAATACTCATAATCCCTAATAAAATTAATACCTTTTTCATAACAAAGTTATAGCACAACTATGATAATAAATCCATCGATTGATTAATGTTTACATCTTATGATTGTTCATCAAAACAGAAAAAAAAACTATTATTGAACAAGAAGAGGAAAAAGAGTTGAGCAGCGAAAAAACAAAATCGTGTTATATGAGCACCCCGAAAGCTGAAAATAGCTTACCCGATACGCTCAAAATTAAAGCGGATTTACTAAGATCAAAAGAAGCGTTTAAAGAAGCAGCCGGCAGTTATCTTAATTCATTGCTGCTTGATAGAAACAACGCTGAAACTTATTTTGGACTGGGAGTCTGCTATAAAAGCATGGGAAAAATCCAAAAAGCTATCGAAAACCTGGAAAAAGCTGTACTTCTTGATTCAAATAAATTCGAAACATTTTACGAACTTGGATTGTGCCATCTCAGTGATGAGATGCCATGCCGGGCAATAAAATGCTTTATTCAGGCAATTCAACTTGAACCGGATAACCCTGAAGCTATTTACCAACTTGGAAGAGCCCATGAACAATGTGATGAACAGGATATGGCATTGATGATTTACCAAAAATTAATCGAAAATTCTCCGTCATATTTGAATGCATATTTGCGCAAGTCTTCACTGCTAATGAAAATGGAATTATATAAACAGGCTCTGAATATATATCTTACAGTGTTAAAAATTAATCCTAAATATACCAAAATATATTCAGACATCGGATTATGCTTTGACAAACTCGGAAAACAAGCCGAAGCAAAAAGATATTACAGAAAATTTTTATCAGCACTTCCTCAAGACGAAAAAGCTAACGCAATCTTAAAAAGAGTAGAAAACCTGAGACAGATTAAAACCTCAAAGCCTAAGCTTACAATCGTTTAATTTTATAAATCCGTCAACAAAATATCATGCCCGACATTTTTCATAAGGTTTAAGTACGCATCATAATAAACTCTTAGGGCATCAATATACTCATTTAAAGTCTGTTGATGAGCATTTTCAACCTGGATAAGATTCAATAAACTTGCCTGACCTTTCTCATATCTTTTTTTATAAGTATCAAGAACCCTTCCCGAGTCTTTTAGGATATCTTTATAATACCCAATATTAGCTTTTGCATATTTAAAATCATTATAATCTTCTTTTAGGGCAAATCTTAAATGATTTTTAAAAGAAGTTTTATCCGTATCAGCCCTTTCTAAAACTATCTGAGCCTTTTTAACCTCCGGTCCGTAAAAATACAATATAGGAATATCAACATTAACACCGACAAATGCACCCGGAAAAGCTTCTGTACCTGTTTGATGCGCAGTTTGATATGCATAGCCGCCGCCAACTGTAACATCCGGAATCCGCTTATGCTTTGCTTGAACAACTTCGGCTTCTCTTTTTTCTATTGTAGTATTTGCAATAGACAGAGAATAACTATATTTCATTGCGGTGTCTTCTATTGTTTCATAAGGAAGAAGATTTATATCCAACAGCTCAAGATTGCTCTCAAATAAGGAGGTTTCCATGGTATCATACATAACCTTTGAATCTTTAATATTCATAACATCATTCAGCGCAAATTGTGCACCTAAAAGATTTGCTCTTGCCTGATTGAGAAATACAAGCTGTTTTTTATACTTCATATCATTTTGCAATACATCAATACTGTTACTGGAAGAAGCTTTTGACTTTTGTTCTGCAATAGTTTTCATACCATAGAACAGCTTTTCACGCTGCTGCAAAATCAACACCACAGATTTCATATATAAAATATTGAAATATGCTCGCATAACCTCAATTTTTAAATTATGTTCGGCAGCTCTTATTTCATTTTCGGTTATTTTTAAATCAATCTGAGCTACTTTTTTTCTTATACCGCGCTTACCAATTTCTACAGGTACAGCCAGACCAAATTGGCTTGAATTCCCTCTGGTAACTTTTCCCATCAGAAAATTTGACTGAAATTGCGGATTTTTTAAAGCATTAGCAATTTTAATATCCTGCTTTAATTCTTCGGCTTTCTTTCGTTTTGATTTCAAATCAAGATTATTTTCCAGAGCAAGCCCGACAGCAGCTTCCAACGGCAGATGCACAACTTCTGCCAACACGTCGGGAGTAAATATTATTAAACTTACTAATATTAATAAAATCTTTTTCATAAATTTTACCAGCAGAATTTATTTTAGCATAAACATTTTAATATTATTAGATGATGTTCCCAAAATTACATAGGAATATACTGAAAGAAAGCAGGAAATATGAATAAACTCGGAGATATTATGTATAAAAAAATATTAGCAGGTATATGTTTAATTATGACAGGAAGTTCGGTTTTTGCAGCTGATAACTATAATTTACCATTCAGAGGTTTTCAAAATATTCAAGACCGCATGAAACTTGACGTTGTAAACAAACTTCAAGCCATTGCAGATAACGATGGAGTATCATTTACAAAATTATGGCCAAATGAATATTTTCAAAATATAGGAAACCCTTCCTTTATTTATATTGCAAAAAACAGGGAAGATATAACCGATATTATCAAATTTGAATACTCCGTTAACAACAATGAATGCTGGACAAAAGATAATCCTGAATTTTGTATCCAAAAACTTAATCCTATAAAAGAAAGCTATGTATATAATGAACGCCTGATTGTGGAAAGAACTCCGGATTTCATTTCAAAACCTAATGAAAAAGAAGTTTCGGAAGTCCTGTTAAAAAACAGCAAATACTTTGATACAAAACCTATCAAAACAATAAAACCTAAAAAAGAAGACCAAATCAATTTGTTAAGAGATTGCCAATTTGATGAATATGGTATTCTTGAAAGCTGTCAAACATTTAACAGAGATACTGAAGATCTTTTATATACAGAAGAACTAATAAGAAAAGAACCCATAACAAGTGCCGAAGATAATATTAAAGACAAACTGCTAAAATATGTAAAATATGATTCTGAAGATAATAAAATTGAAGAATATATATACTCAAACGGCAAACACACTTTTTATAACAAAGACGGAGAGGTTAAGGAAACATACCAGTTAACTAAAAACAAATTTAAATACTACAACAAAGCTCTTCCTGATTTATGCATAGATGTTGATTTTGTATATGATGAAAACGAACGTTTGATTAAAGAAATTCATTATGATAAAAATCATAAAATTATCAGAAAATACTCCGCAGAATATGATAATGGCAAAATTTCAAAAATTCATGTTGAAGATATGTTGTTTAGCGTAATGTGGGATATCATTCCAATTGAGCAAAGAGATATAAAAGTTCAAGCTTTTTCTATAAGATATTAAGCTTTATATCTAAATATATAATAAAAAGATTTGCTTTATTTAATATTTAGTGTAACATATACACTTGGTAGGATTTTTAATTATGGCAATACAACCGATATATATAAATAACCCCCAAAACCATAGTATGACTAATTTTTTAGCAAACAGGAAAGAAATTTCATACGGTTACATTAACCTAGAAAAATCCGAAGAAGTAAAAAAATACGGAAAAAGCCTTACAACAAAAGATAAAGTATTAGCATCAATAGGTGCAGTAACGGGGGGTGCAATCCCATTACTTACGTTTATGAAAAAACAAAAAGCACCTAATATTTTTAAAGTTAAATACACAGTTAAAGAAATGCTTACAATGGCTGCCTGCGGAAATTTAGGGGGCATTTTGCTCAGTTCTGTAGGGGAACCGAAACAAGATAGAATAAGAAAATGGAAGGAAGGGGCTTTTCAAATGGCGTTAACTTCAATTCCAATGCTGCTTGTTGACGGAACAATAAAACTTTGCGAAAAACAAAAAAATCCAAAAATTAATAATAATTTTGTAAAAATCCTAGCCTCAGTCACAGGGGTTGCAATAGGTTCAAACAGTGCCATTTATATTTCAAACAAATTAAGAAGTGATAAGGAAGCAAAGAAACCAAAACGAGAATTAAAGCTAATCGATATGATTGCAAATTTCGATGATGCTGTTGCAATATGTGTCCTTGCAAAAGTTCCATTTGCAAATAAAATCCATATAGAAAGAGCCTTACCATTTATTTATTCGTTCTGCGGTTACCGCTCAGGTACTGGTGATAGAAAATATAAATAAAACTATTTATTCCTCAAGCCAGTCAAAACATATTTTCAAAAACTTTTCAGGATAATCATGAAATAAGTCTTCTGCATGTCTTGCATTTTTAAATAATACATAATCTTTTTTGCATACTGCTTTTTCAGATAGCATTTTAGTATGCCAAGGTAGAACTGTAGGATCTTTTTCGCCTGCAATAAATAATGTAGGAACAGTTATTTTATCTACAAAATCAATCGGATTATCTTTTTTATACCAAGGAAAGCCTGCCCTGATTGTAAGCCACCTTGAAGGTTCAAATTTTTGAAACAATGTAGGAATCCATGCATCAGGCGAGTACATTCTATTTTCAATTTTCATAAAATCTACAGGGGCAGAAACTGCAATAATCTTATCAACATTTTTATGCTTAGCCCCGTATAGCAAAACAAGCGCCCCGCCCAGTGAAAAACCGAAAAGATAAACCTTCTTATATTTTTTTGCTGCAAAATCAACGACTATATCTATATCTGCCTCTTCTTTTGCTGTAAAGGTATAAAAGCCTCCACTATTTCCATGCCCGCGAAAATCCATAGAAATCACATCATACTTTTCACCTAAAACCCTTGCAAGTTCGTTAAAAGAAGCTGAATCTTTTGTCATAAACCAGCCCGGGCAAAGAATAACAACTTCGTCTTTGCCCGAATCATAATGGTTTATCGAAATTTTTATATTATCAATTGTTTTTAAGAATAACTTATTCATATTATTGAACAGGAGCTGACGGTGCATTTACCTTTGAACCATTCGGTTCAGGAGACTTTGAAACAGGAGCCGGAGCCGGAGCTGCTGCAGGCTGCGTGTCTAATCCCATTATTTTAGCAAAATTCTGCATCAATTCTTCCTGATTAGGGATAGTACATACATTTCCGCCAATAAGCATTGCTACAAGTTTCTCCTCTTCAGGTGTTAATTTTTTATCACCTGCTAAAGCTGCAGCATTTGGAGTTTGCAACATTTTACTTACAAAAGTTTCATTTTTTTCATAATGTGCAATTATTGCATCAACAATAATATTTAATTGTTCTTGCGTAAATCCGCAGTTAATAATCGGCTCAATCTTTGAAATATCTTCATCTGTAACTTTTACTTCAAAAACCTCTCTGATATCTTTACCGATTCCGCTGATTTTACCTGAAAGATGGTACTGGCATTTATTTTCAACCCAGCCATTAATATCTATTTTGAAACCTATTTTTAAACCAAACAGATCAATATATTCACTCCAGTGAAGAGGTTCGCATGTTCTTAAATTTGAAAAATATCTGTTCATCAATTCGTTTACCTGTTTATCAATAGGATTGTCTACCGCCTTCAATTCATTTTCTTCAACACCCCTCAGTTGAACAGCAGCCTCGTTAATAGTTTTTTGACCTGCCGCATTTATTGGCTGTATCGCACTTGTGACACACTGTGTTCCAACAAAAACAGCCGCAACTAATACTAATAATTTTAAATTTTTCATAATCTTTCCTTTATTTTCTTAACGCTATAATCCAAAAACCGAACCGAACATTCCTGCAGAATCATCCGTATTCAAAATTGTACAAGCTCTATCATTTAATATTACATTCATAAGCTCAATGTCAGATACAGACATATTACTCCTATCAGGCAAAGAGATATCCTGCGGATTTTTGAGCATATTATTTTTTGCTCCGTTATTTCTTTCTTGTTCCTGCAAAATAGAGTCCCCAACTTCTTCAAGCTGTTGTCTGGTAAATTCACACCTAATTTTCGGCTCAAATGTTGTGATTTTAGCATCCGAAGCATCAAACCCGTATATGGAATTGAACATTTCACTAATACCGGTAGATTTAGCAATGAAGTTCAATCGGCATTTGTTATTAACCCAGCCTACAATACTTACCTTGAATTGAAAATCAATTCCAGAAACCGCCGTATTTAAAACTTCACTATACGGCTTGCACATCATAACATTATCTGCAAACTTATTACCGGTTGACGGGCGAGTTGTTCTAACTGTAGTCTTAGCAGACGAAGAACTGCGCGCTGCAGGTTTCCGAACATTTTGAACAGAAGAATTTTTAGCTCTGTTTATCTGTCTTTTTGTTGTTACAACCTGCGCAAAAACCTGAGAACCTGCCACAACCGCTACTAACGCTAATATTAACCAAAATTTTTTCATATTTCCACCATCTTCTCTCCCTGATTATACCAATTTAGCAAAAAAATTTATATAATACATTTGAATGGTATTTTTAACAGTTTTATTATAATATATAAACAAAAGAGCTTTATAAGGGGTAATCAGACAAAATGGATAAAAACGTTAACAATGATTTGCTAATTCTTGGAATTTGTATTCTGGGATTGGGGCTGGCTTTAGCCGCATATTCAATTTCAACCTACACAGAAATTAAAAACCTTAGCCAAAAAGTTGACTTTGAACTAGTTGATGGTAATATCCAGCTTTCATCTTCAGACAAATACTATAAATACTTATCCTTTGCTGATTTTTTAAACCAAAAATTAGAACAAAATAAAAATATTCCGATAAAAAACGCTTCCTGCGCTTATCTTGATTTTGCACAACATAACGCAATAGAGCTGTATAGACTGACTTCAAGAAAAATGGATTTGGATGAATCTAAAAAAAATGTAGCCGCAGGAAATGTCCGCGCACTATATAACATGCTTGATAACTACAGGACCTGTAAACAAACAAATGAATACAAAACCGAATTAAATAATATATTAAATGAGATTCAAGAATCCGAAAGTCTGCAACTCAACAGGCAACAGCGCATGAATGAATTTTATAACAACTATAAAGACAGATACACAAAACAAGCACAGCAAGAAGAAGCTGGAATAGCTGCCGATTCAGAATATCCGGTCAAACAAACCATGCCGGAGGAGCAAGACATTCAACCGCTGCAAAATCCGGAAGTTTTAGATATTCAACAGGAAAAATAATAGCTTTATTTATTATTTTAAATTAATAAATAAAAAAAACCACTCACAAGTGAGTGGGTCGTTTTCTGCATCCTAATGGTCTCTTTTTAGTGTTTATTATTTAGGAGTTTATATGTTTTTGGGGTTAATGAACTATTTATATTTAGTGTTTCGACTACACTTAAATCTTATGTAATTATTATGCCACAAGAAAAATTATATGTCAATAAGATGTTTTTATATTTTTTCAGATAGCTGAAATTACAGGAATAGTGTACATTCTACACTTTACAAAACTTAATAATCTTAGTTTTGATATAATTTTTGGCATGTTTTTGTAATTTAAAATCAATAAAAAACTAAAGATGTTTATTAACAAATATTAAGCAAACATGAAAAAATTTAGCAATTATTTATTAAATATATACTTTATACATATAAGAGACGAGTATAAAGGATGATTCTATGAGTTATAATGACGGAAAAGCATCAATAGACGCAGTAAACAGAACAAGTGCTATGAGCAACCCGCAATATGTTCAAACTGATCTTGGAATAAAAAAGACTGACCAAAACACTCAAAATATTATAAGTTCAACATTTGGTGAAATTAAAAGATTTAGTGATGCAATGTGGTATGCCATAGGTTTTGATCCTAACGTAAACCAAGCTTATCAAAATGTGATAAATGATCCAAATACACAAATCGTTGTGGGAGATAAAGTTTACCACCCGCACCCCGGAATCGGCAACCTGCAGCCATACAACGAAGCAGGTAACCCGGCTGGCGGAGCTTTTTCACTACACACACTTGCATAAGGAGATAACAAATAATGCAACAAATCGGCGGAATACAATTAAACCCTAAACCTGGCACTGATTTTAATACACAATACAGTGTGCCTGATACCGGTTTGACTAACAATACAACCCTTTCTAAAAGTTCTCCGCTTTATAACCTTTTACAAGTCATGTTTCAAGGAAAACAAACAGACAAAGTCGGAGAGTTTGCTAACAGTGACGTATTCCAGCAAAACGGATTAAAACAAAATCCGGATAAAGGTGAACATAAATTATTTACACAAGCATAAAAAAGTCCTTTGAGAATTATTCAAAGGACTTTTATTTTAATATTATTATTAACTATTAAAATCTATACAGCTGCAACAGATTTTGATTTTTCAATACAAGAAATCAAAGTGCTGGCAACAGTATCCTGTTCTTCTTTAGTTAATTCCGGGAACATAGGAAGTGAGATTACAATTTCTGTATTCTTTTCAGTTACAGGAAGTGAACCAGGTCCCATGCCAAGCCATGCATTAACTTTTTGGAAGTGAAGCGGAATCGGATAATACAACATAGCGCCAATACCATTTTCACCTAACATTTTGTGAACTGCATCTCTGTTTGGAATTTTAACTGTATATTGGTGATAAACACAATGAGTATCATCTAATTCAACAGGAGTTTGGATATCTGAACAGCTTGCAAATAATTGATTATAATATGCAGCATGTTCTCTTCTTTTTGCATTCCATTCTTCAATATATCTTGCTTTAATTCTTAAAATAGCTGCTTGAATTTCATCAAGTCTGCTGTTTACACCCAATTCATCATTATGGTAACGAACCATTGAACCGTGGTTTCTTAAAGCAATCAATCTATCTCTGAGTTTTTCATCATTAACAGTACAAAGACCACCATCACCCATTGTTCCTAAGTTCTTAGTAGGATAGAAGCTATAGCAGCCGATTTCACCAAATGTACCGACTTTTTTACCTTTATAAGATGAACCGATGGCTTGGCAGCAGTCTTCAATAACTCTCAAATCATGCTTTTTAGCAATAGCCATAATTGCATCCATATCACAAGGTTGTCCATACAAATGAACCGGGATAATAGCTTTTGTCTTTGAAGTAATAGCAGCTTCAATTTTAGCAGGATCAATATTATAAGTATCTGCATCAATATCAACAAATACAGGTTTTGCACCAACCATGCCGATAGCTTCCGCAGTTGCTACAAAGGTAAATGCTGTTGTGATAACTTCATCGCCTTCACCTATATCTAAAGCTCTTAGGGCAATATGCAAAGCATCTGTACCAGAGTTCAAAGCTACAGTGTAATTGCAGCCAATGTAGCTTGCAAGCTCATTTTCTAACGCTTTAACATTCGGTCCTAAAATATAACAACCGGATCTCATTACTTCACATACAGCCTTTTCAGCTTCTTCCCCAATTTGTGCATATTGGCGTTTTGAATCAAAAATAGGAATCATATTTATCTCCTTTATTAACCTACCAAACTATATAAGATTATTATACCATAGCTTTTTACGTCTTAATATAAACTTTATATTAGCGCATTTAAGAATAAATATTTACAAAAAACATAATAATTAAGGCAAAAAATATTATTTTTATGTTTTAAATAGAAAACTAATAAGGAGAAAAACATGAATATATCAGCAATAAATTTCAACTACCAAACCCCAAGCGTTAACTTACAACACTCAACCCCAAGTTCTAAACAAAATCTAGGACAAATAAACTGCGATACAGTTTCATTCAGCGGCACAGCTAAAATTTCCAAAACATTGGCAGATGCAATAAAAAGTAAAAACTACGAAAAAATTCTTGAAGAATTAGAATATTCATTTGAAAAACTAAAGAGCGGGAAACTTGCAGTTCTTGAATACGGACAGCCAGAACCGGGCAAAACCTTTGCAGCTTTCGGAATAGATGAGGTTAAATTATTTAACGCAATAAGTAATTTTGGAGAAGCAGAAATGAAAGATTCCGCAGTAACAAAACTGGGAAATCAAACCTTTGATTTCATAAATATTTCCGGTTCTAAAGTTACAGATCTTGGAAACGCAAAAATCGGCACACTTTCCCTATCTCCGGAACAAGCCCTGACTTTAAACTTCAAAAATGCAAAAATCGAAAGTTTGATGATTTCTGAAAACGAAAAAACTGCCGAAAAACTTGGCGAACTGATGAGTAGAGTAAAAGGAGATGTTTTATACTTCCCTGGAGATGATAATGTTTATAAACTAACTAAAGAATTTTAAAGCTTCTTCACTTTACACTTTTATTCAAAAAAACACCTCTGAGATAATACTCTCCGGGGTGTTTTTAAATCTTATATATTTGTAAAAAACTTCTCCGCAAGTTCAATATATAAATACAAATTTGACACATTACGACATCTGTAGTACAATAGACCCACTTACCTATTATTTATCCGTTTATGCACTGGCTAATTTTTGCATCTGAATTATTCTAACTTGGGAAGAAGAAAGAGAGGTCTTATGTAAAAAGTTTTAAACGAAATATATTTAGCAAAATAAAAATTTAATATAACACTATAATGCAATTATCAAATAATTGCTTTTTAAACTTTAAAGTTTTAATTGGTTTATCTTGTTACAAACCACAAATAAAATAACAGGTATAAAACAGAACTAATTATACCCAACCAAAACAAAATATTATATGTGTATCTTATTTTTTCATTTTTGAATGCTATATCTATAATAAATTTATTATGCGCAATTTTGTGTATAAACATTTCGATGGGCAATATTAAGATAATCAGGGGAATAATTACAATATAATATCTAAAACATATATCTCCTAAAAAAGCAATCAATCCCATTAAATAATTATAGTCAGAAGTGTACATGAATAATGTTATAAATAACATGCATAATAAAATACTAAAACCAACATTTCCTAATATGGATAAAATATTCATACATATATATTTTGTCATATTCATATCGTAATAATAAAACAAACAAATTTGCAAAAGAAATGCTAACCGATACGCTAAAATATCAAAAACAATACGGGCTTAGTAAAACTCCCGCAAGATGGATTTCAGCTCAGATGCAGGCGAGATTCGAGCCGTGCAGATGAGGGTACCCCTTGTGGGTAGAACCTCCGGTGTTTTTAAAATAAAAACACCGCGGTGAGAAGACTTTCCGGGTGTTTTCTTTATTCTTTTATTTCTTACATAAATCTTTGGATAAAACTCCCGGAGATGGATTCGAACCACCGTTAAAAGAGCCAGAATCTTTCGTCCTGCCACTAGACGATCCGGGATTACATGTTTTATTTTAGCATTTGAAAACAGAAATACAAGCCCTAAGAAGTGATTAAATTAAAAAATATTGATATCATTTAGGGTATTGATTGTATATTCAGAGGTTTTAGACAATTCATCTTGTTTAATCTGTCCGGTTGCAACCAGAATTGTTCTATCTAGCCCGGCATTTTTTGCTGCAAGATAATCCATTGGAGCATCACCAATCATGATTGTGGATTGAGGATTTGCCCCGAGAATCTCCAGCGCCATTTTTACGGGGGCACCGCTTTCTTTTGTTTCTGTAGTTGATTCTCTGCCGATAACAACATTAAACAGAGGCTCCCAGTTAAAATGTTTAAGAGTCAAGTGAGTTGATTCAACAGAATCAGAGGTAACTATTCCGGTCTTTACCCCGCGGGATTTAATATTTTTGATAAAATCGATTGCTGAATCAATCGGCTTTGTATATTTAATCATATCTTGATAAAAAATTGTACTGACACTATCAAAAATATTTTCAAGTTCATTTTCACTGATATTAACCCCAAAATCTTGCAAATCCTTACAAAAAATTTGAATAATAACAGGTCTTGAATAAAGCGCTGTAATCCCATCTGATAGCATCCTAGCGCAAGAAGTATCATACCCGAGCTTTAAACAAAGTTCAGGGAACAAACCTTCTTTTAAGCCATAAAGCTTGATAATTTCATTTACCCTAAGCTCTGTCATTTTGCCCCAAAAATAGTGAAGGTCAATAAAAGTTCCGTCTTTGTCAAACAAAACAGTATCAATATTAGAAAATTCGTGATTATTAAATTTCAAATTAATCATTATTCACCATAACATCTACAAGTGATTTGGCAATTTTCACAGCCTTGGCAAGCTTATCAGGATTTGTAAATAAATCATCAGCAGTTAGATATTCTTTTACGATTTTTCTGGCATAAGAACCAACTGCAAGGCAATGCGGCTGAATCCCGCACAATGAAGCTAATTCTATTGATTTTGTATTTGTACCGCCAGACATCATAATATAAGCAGACATATCAGCATTTTGAAACAGTTGTGCGGTCGCAACAGCCTGAAGCGTTGTTCCGTATTCATCATTATTCCCGCTCATTGCAACTCCGTCAGCCTGAATAATTGTGGTATAAGGTTTTCTAATTTCCAGCATTTTTTTGACACGTTCTTTTAACTTTTTGTCCCCAAGCTCCGAGCGGTCAAGCGATATACACAGCATTCCGTCAAAATAATCATTGATTTGCAGCCATTTGTCCATAACATCATTTTCATCAGTTGAAATAGCATGAAACTCAATACAATCAATACCCTTAGCAATAAGTTTAGGTAAAACCTCTTTATAATCCTGAAGCTGAGTAACCATCTGGACAGCATGTTTCGGGCAATTATTCGCGCACTGAGAACAGCCTATACAGCGGACTTGTTTAACCTTATACTTATCAAGTTCAATAATCGCATCATGCGGACAAACAAGCTTACATCTGCCGCATTTTACACATTTATTTTGATCAATAACAGCTTTTGTAATATGAGGATCACCATCAATCCCTACACTGACACAAAGATAGCGATTCTCTTTTATCCCTGCTCTTTCAAGTCCCCGTTTTGCAGCATCGACAATCTCAGGTTTTGCGCATAAATCAAAAAAATTACAGCCCGCAAGAGAATAAATCAGAACAAGCTTTTCAACTTCCTGAGCATCTTCATTCCCGGCTCCGCATACCAACTTAAAACACTTTTTATTATCTAACAAATCTTTTAGCATAATATCAATACCTTATTAAAATATATTCCACGCTGATATTTTATTACAAAAAAAGAAAAAAGATTTAAAGACATTAGCAAAATTTTTTTTGAGAGGCTTTATAATAGATACAAAAGGGAACACTCGGGAATGCAAATATCTCCAATTAGTCCGGTAAAAGTTAGTTTTAACGGCTGGACTCCAAGAAAAAATGAAAATAAAAAACAGATTGATTTGATAAAAAATGTTGTTGAAGATGCTTCAATCAAAAGAATTGCAATATCAGGTCACAACAATCCTGATGCTGATTCTATCGGAGCATGTTTTGCAGCTGCATATTTACTGAACAAAAAAACCGGACAAATGATTGATGTATATATTTTTGGACGGGTTCCAAAAAAATTTAAATATCTTCAAGACAATAATGTTATGAATGTTATTGAGCTTGAAAAAGATCCGCAGTATTTAAGAATTCCACCAAAACAGTACGATTTGGCTGTTTCTGTTGACACATCTGATATCAATTTGATGGACAGAGATTACTATAGAGATGTTTTTAAGCCTGCAAGAAAAACTATTAAAATAGATCATCACAAACTACCCGAGATCATGAATAATAATTTACAGAAACGAATGATTTATGCTGATATTAATTTTACGGATAGTTCTTGCCCATCCGCGTCAGAAATTATTATGCAACTAACAAAACCTCTGGGACTATTACCGTCAGAACTTCCGGCAGGGTTTAACAATTCTATCTATACGGGAATACTTGGAGATACCGGAAATTTTAATTATGCAACAAACACTATGCCATTTTATGATACTGTTTTGTTAGTAAAAAACGGATTGAACCCCGAAAAGGTTGCCCGAAGAATGAATGCAAAACTTTCGAAAGAGGGTCTGCAGGTAATGGCTATGGTTCGAGAGAGGGTAAAATTTAAAGGTAATGTAGCTGCGTTGTATATAGATAACGATGTCCAAAAAGCAATTGATAATATACAAGATGATGACATGCGATACGAGGTACAAAACAGAATTAAAACATATTCGGCTAACCTTCGCAATATTGAAGATATAGAGGTCTCCTTACTTATTACACCAAAAGAAAATAACTGCTTATATGTAAGTGCCAGAAGCAACCATATCAATGTTCGAAAGATTGCTTTAGCTCATAACGGCGGCGGACATGATAAAGCTTCAGGCTTTATAGTCAGAGCAGAAAAGAAAGATGAATATGTTATAAATGATGTAATCAAAGAGTTTCAAAAACAGGTTAATGCAAGAAAAGAGCAAATTCAAACAGCCGCCGAAAAGAAAAAATCATTTGATAAAAAATTTTAATGAAAATTTTACAGAAGTTGCAGCCTTGAAGTTTCAAAAATTCATCCGACAGACTTAAATTATATTACTTTCCGGAAATTGAATCAATATCAGTTCTTTCAATTTTAAAAATTACAGGGCGGAGTCCATCGTTGCAGCTTACAATTGCAACACCTTTTTCTTTAATCCAATCACCGTAATAGAACAATTCATCAACACCATGAGAAAGTGCAAAAACATATTGATAAATAGCTTTCCAAGCCTCATTGCAAAATCCTTCAGGGCATTGCCAATCAGCATAAAAAACTTGCCCTTCTTTTAACATAGGACAAGGAGCTAAGCCATCAACACCGTATTGTTTTGCTAAATCTTTTTCAAAGCCCCTTTTTAGAACAGTTATTTTACATTTTTTCATCACAAACCTCTGCTAAATAAAAAATAAAAGAGATGCCTGATGACATCTCCTTTATGGCTCCCCAGGCTGGACTCGAACCAGCAACCCTTCGATTAACAGTCGAATGCTCCGCCATTGAGCTACTGAGGATTATGTGTCTATCCTACAACAAAAAAATTTTATTGTAAAGCCCTTTTTTTATTTTTTTAGAATAATTGAGATTTTTGTTTTATATGTTATTATGTCTTGTAGCTTAGGTGATATTTTTGAAAGGAGTGTGTATTATGTCTAATCCGGTTATAAGAGAAAATATACTAAAACCATCTTTTAATTCATTAGATGAAAATAACACCATGACAATTAATGGTACAATCCTGAAAACGTGCTTTTTAGGACTTTTAATGAGTGCAACTTTTGCTTACACTTGGTATCTACAGCTTGCAGGGTTTGCGGATAAGGCTGCTATGCTTTATAAAGGTGGTCTTTTTGGCGGAATCGCATTAGTTTTATTTATCTGTTTTGCACCAAAAAACAAATTTTTAATCATTACAACACCGCTTTATGCCCTGTGTGAAGGACTTATTTTGGGATACATTTCAGCTTTGGCTAACAAATTTTATCCAGGGGTTGCTCCGCAGGCGGCATTAGGAACATTCTTTGCTTTATTTGGCATGTTCTTGTTATACAAAACCAAAATAGTAAGAGCAACCCAAAAATTCAAAATGGTTATATTTAATTCGACATTTGCAATTTTTGGAATTTACTTATTACAATTTATTTTAAGCTTTTTCAATATTACTATTCCCGGAATATTTTCAAACAGTTTAATTGGTATCGGTTTCAGCGTACTTGTTGTAGCTATCGCATCATTTAACTTAATAGTAGATTTTGACAACATCGAAACCCTATCAGGGCAACTTGATAAGAACTTTGAATGGTATTTTGGATTTTCCCTTCTTGTTACAATCATTTGGATGTATATAGAAATTCTGAATTTATTAATGAAACTCCAAAGCAGAAATAATTAAATATAAATTTTAATAGATTTACTTTTAGGAGGCTGCATAAAACATGCAGCCTTTTTATACTTTGATTTTAACCTATCATCTAATACAAATAGAGGAGATTTTATGACAACAATTAAAGATATAAAATTTACCCCCGACATGTCATGTAAATCTATATATAATGTATTGGAGCTTCAAAATGTCAGAACAAGTTTTAATGCCGATGATAGGCACAGACAACATAGAAAATAAAAAACGAGCAAAAGATTCACTGGAAAAAGCCAGACTTGCTCACGAAAAATACCTGCTCGGGCAGAGAAACAATGACCTGCAAGAAGCCGTTGAATTTTATGTTGATGCTGTTAAATATGACCCGACAATACCTGAAACGTATTATCGATTAGCATCATTAATGTGGGAACAAGGACAAATCAGCGTTAACACTGCTATCGAACAGTGCAAAACTGCAATTTCATTATCTCCGTCAAATAAAGATGCACATCTTTACACCGGATATTTCATGCAGCTTGCTCAGGATTTTGGCTCAGCTGAAAAAGAATTTAAATCAGCAATTTCCATGAATCCACTCTCTTCCGGTCGCCCTAGAATGATTTTATCTCAATCACTTTTGCAGAAAATTAATTCTCAACAAGGAACATACAAGGATTACATTGGATTCTTATATTATTTTTTAACAGGAAGCGTCATGCTTGCCTGGGATCGCCCGACTATGAAAATGTTTTATAAAAACATGACAAATGATGTTTCTATATTTTCATACAACACCGTCGGAAAATTTCTGGAAAACTTTAAAATGTACGATTCTGCCGAAAAATTATATAAGCAAGCAGTTAACAAAACCACAAACAGCGAATATTTCTATAATAAAATCGGAGATTTAGCACTAAAAAGTAAGGATATTGATACTACCGTAGAATGCTACAGAAAAGTTCTTGAAGCAAATCCTATGAACCGCGAAATTCTGGTAAAACTTGCAACAATCATGCAAACGTATTTCCCTGAAAACACGGAAGAAGCAATTGATTGTTATGAAAGACTTTTGGAATTTGATGTGGATACAGCTCAAATTTACTATGAACTGGGTCATTTATACTTGTCAAAAGATGATAAATTAAATTCAGTAAGCGCGTTTAAATTAGCAGTAGACAGAGATCCTGAAAATCCGTTTTTCAACAACTCTTTAGGATATGCTTATGCAAAAGCAGAACTTTATGACGATGCAATTGAGCATTATCAAAAAGCAATTTCAATCAACCCTGATGCTGAATGGACTTCAATAGTTTGTCAGGCACTGGGCTCGATTTATGCCGAAAACAAAGGTAATGTAGAAGCGGCAGTTTCAACATATCAAGCAGGTATAATTCTTGACCCGAAAAACTATGATTTATATATTGCTCTTGGTGATATATATATGGCAGATTACGACTTAGACAAAGCTATCCGCTCATATTGCGATGCAATCACATTGAATCCGGAAGACTTCCGGGCATATTCAAAAGTAGGAATTGCTTTATGGGAAAAAGATTATCTAGAAGAAGCACTTGTCGCTTATCATAAAGCCGTAGAATTAAAACCGGAAAATGAATTTGCGCAAAACAATCTGGGAATTCTGTATTTAGACGGGCTGGCAGATGCAGAAGAAGCTTTGGAATACTTTGAAGAAGCGATTGCTCTGAACCCTAATTACACACTTGCATATTTTAACGCAGGGCGTGCAAGCCAAGAAATGGGCTTTACTAACGATGCTGCGCATTACTACCAAATGGCAATAGATTTAAACAGACTAACAGAAGAACTTGATGAAACAGATATTCAAGAAAGACTTCACAGCCTGTTCGAATTATAAGGATATATTTATACATTATATTAAAGAGGTAAAGGTGTTCATATTTTGAACACCATTTTTTTCTTTTTATAAATTACTTATAATTTTGCCAGTAAATTCAGTAGTCGAAAGGTTTCCACCCAAGTCCCCGGTTTTATAACCTTCTGATAAAGTTTTAAACAAGGCTTTTTCAATTCTTTCAGCATAAGGATTTTCACCGATATACCTTAGCATTTCAATTGCAGACATCAATAGAGCTGTCGGGTTTGCTTTATTTTGCCCTTTTATATCCGGGGCAGAACCATGAACAGGTTCAAACACAGCGCAGTCAAGCCCAATATTTGCACCTTGAGCTACCCCAAGTCCGCCGATTAAACCGGCAGTTAAATCTGAAACAATATCTCCGTATAAATTAGGTAAAACCAAAACATCAAACCTTGACGGATCCTGAACAAGCTGCATACATAGATTATCTACCAAAATTTCACGGGCGGAAATTTTATAATATTGTGATGCAACTTCTCTAAAGGTTTCAAGAAATAATCCGTCTGATAACTTCATAATATTTGCCTTGGTAACACAGCAAACCTCATGCCTGTTATTTTTCAGGGCATATTCAAACGCAAATTTGCAAATACGTTCTGATGCTTTTCGGGTAATGATTTTAATACTGTGTGCAGTATCATTATCTACCTGCTCCTCAACCCCGGCATATAAATCTTCTGTATTTTCACGCACAACAACAAGGTTAACATTGTCAAAACGAGTTTCAACACCGGGTAAATTTTTACAAGGACGAAGATTTGCGTATAAATCCAAAGTCTTTCTCAATTGAACATTAACGGAGCGAAAACCTTTACCGATAGGAGTTGTGACAGGAGCTTTCAGGGCAACCTTATTTTTTCGAATAGAGTCTAAAACCCTGTCCGGTAACGGTGTTCCTTCGGCTTCAATAACATCAGCTCCGGCAGTTTGG
This sequence comes from uncultured bacterium, assembly GCA_900551965.1. Taxonomy (GTDB): domain Bacteria; phylum Cyanobacteriota; class Vampirovibrionia; order Gastranaerophilales; family Gastranaerophilaceae; genus Zag111. Next base: position 3,210 of record URYF01000022.1, on the reverse strand, counting down.
ATATCCCAATCTATTTCCAGCCCACTTGCTTTAATAATTTCTACAACACTATCAGATATTTCAGGACCAATCCCGTCACCATTAATTAATGTTATTGTACGCATAATAAAAACCTCCATTTGATAGTTTGATTATACTATAAAGTGGAGGGGTTGTGTAAAATTGTAGGGGAAAAATTATATAAATTATTGTTATGAGAATGTTTTAAATGATCTATCTATATTTTTATTCATTGCAGACTTAACTGACTCATACTCGGTTTGAAGTGAAGTATGCTCTGTATCTAAAGTTTTAATCTTGTTTTCATACTTTTTGTCTTGTGCTGAAATTTCATTATTTTTTCTTTGGTATTCAGCTTCAGCCTTTGCAATTGCAGAATCATCATCTTTTTCTGTAAAATCTATGCAAGATGAATATGTTGTTGTTCTCCAGCTAATACCTTGTAAAAGCACACTTGTCGGATTGTCCATATCAGGGATAAGATTAGTAGCATCTTCATTTGAAGCAACTTCTAATGTAATTAATCCCTGAGTTAAGGCATCTTGAATCCATTGCTTGCTTGAAGCCAATTTACTATCTAACTCTGTATAATTTGTAGCGTTTTTACCTTGAGCTGATTTGTCGGAAGATTCTCCATTCATTCTGTACCACAAGTTTTTATACCAAGTTGCCTTTGTTTCATCTGAATAAACATAAGTTTCTTCAAGAGTTGAACAACCAAGATTTTCAGCCTCTTCTAACATTTCTTCTAATATTACATAATACTGTTGAACATTTTTATAAACTTCGGTTTCCTTCTTTTCGGTTTCACCGGTTTCAGGATTCTCAACATATTCATAAGCCGCCTTTGATTTTAACCAGTTATCAAAAGTCATGCAGTCGGAATATTCATTCTTTGCCACAGACAAATTTGCCATCGGCTCATCAATATCCACCGTCAAACCTGAATTATGTTTTGCCAAAGCATCATTATACACATCTAGAGCTGTTATATATTTAGCATAACTGGTAGCTTTTTCAGCCTGATAAGCTTCATCTGAAGATATATCATTGCCGGCTGCGTCTTTATATGTGTTCATTTTTGCAGTCTGAATAGCAGCCTGCCAATCTGTATAATAATCTTTAACTCCGCCATCTGCAACAGGAGTTTCCAATTTCAGAGCATTTGCAGCTATTGTTTCTGACTTGTATTCTTTTGTAATACCATATTTACCCAAGAATTCATCTAAATTTTCAGATTCTTCAAAGTTTTTCTTATCAGCTGTCGGAACAATCAGCTGACCGCTTGTGTTTATCAATGCATACTGATTTTTCATATCAGAATATTGATACAATGCATTAGGAGTCAAATTTTCGGTTATAGCAGATCCTTGAGCGTCATAAGTTGTAAATTGTAATGCCTTAGTATTCAGCGCTGCAATATATTCACTGCTGGCTTCTGATGAACGATTTGCCAATCTCATTTTTGCATTAGAAATCTGCTGAGATTCATATTCATTTGAAGTCAGTCTTGCAGTTATGGTTAATAATCTTGCCTGTGATGCTGAAATTCCCATTTCTTACAACATTCCTTTCATAACTTATTACTATCTCTATCGGCATACTTTATGGTTAACTTTAGCTTTTTTAGGCATTTATTAAGTAATGTAACAAAAGTTATATAAAGTGAATATAAAAAGTCAATAATTTTTTACAGGAAGTTTTTATATATATGTAAGAGATATTCAAAAGAGAGAGTGAAATTTATGGCAGCTACATACGATGCAATTGAAAGAAATAAAAAACCAGCAGGCGCTTTAGAAATTCCTGAAAACTTTCATTTCTACTATTTGAATAAACAAGACAGACAAATGAGATTTAACAACGGCGGAGATCCTATTTACGCTGTGTTCGATAAAATTGACAACAGACCGCTATCTAAAATCGCTAAAGATTTCGTCAAAGAATTAAAAGATGACTCTATCAGATTTATCTCTACTTTATTGAATTAATACGTAGGCAGTAAGCTAGTAGTTTTTAGCCAAACTCCTACATTTACCCCTTACCCCATCTTACATCTTACAAAATTTTGCCCCATTTCGGGGCTTTTTTTAATTTTTACTGTAAATAGTAGCTTCTACATTTTTATGCGGCAATGTTAAGTCTTCCATTGATTTAACAAGCTGTGCTTTTGTATCAGCTTCTACAAATTTTCCTCCGGTAACATTTGCAGTACACTGGAGTTGTGCAAGGTCATCTTCGTCATGCACATTAAATGCAATTACATCAATTTTGATATCTTTTCTTGTCTTAACCAGTTCTATTGAATAATCACACGGGCTTTCGTCGCAATTTTCCCCGCCGTCTGTCAGCAGAATAATATGTTTTACCCCGTCATATCCATCTAAATCTTTGTTGACGGCTTGTTTAAGAGAATATGTGATTGGAGTCATTCCTCTTGGTCTAAGACGCGACATTTCAGAAAGAATAGAAGAACTGCTTGAAAAACCGAGAGGTACTACAAGCTCAGAACTTCTGCATGCATTATACGCGAAAAGATTGCATGTATGACCGTAAACTCTAAGTCCGACTTTAGTTTCGGAGGAGATTTGCGGCAAAATATAGTTCATCATTTCCTTAACCTGATTTGCTTTTGTCTTGTGTTCAAGAAATTCCCCCATGCTGTTTGAATAATCTACAACAAAAAGCAGCTTGTCACCGTTATCCTTATAGCTGTAATCAGAAGGAGTATAAACCTCATAGGCAAAAACAGGAATAATTATTAAAAGCAATAAAAACCAGATTTTTTTCATATCATAAGATTAACCTGTTTTTTCAATCCAATATATTCTCTTACAGAGCTAGCCTGCAATACTTGATTTTCATTTTTATCAGCGCTACTCTTGTATCGGAGGAGTATGATGTCAAAGAATATTTTTATTACTGCGACCGGAACAGATGTAGGAAAAACGTATGTTTCAGCCCTTATTGTAAAAGAAATGAGAAAAGCCGGATATAATTGCGGATATTTTAAACCTGTACTTAGCGGTATAGAAGAAAAAAATGGCAAATTGACTGTAAGTGACGCAAATTATGTTGTTGATACAGCAAAAATCCCTTGTGAAGCGGATAATTGTGTCGGATACTGGTGGAAGGAGGCAGTTTCTCCACATTTAGCAGCCAAACGCGCCGGCAAAGATATTGAAATAGAAAAAATTAAACAAAAGTTTG
>URYF01000021.1 GCA_900551965.1 uncultured bacterium | reverse complement strand
CCTTTTGAAGGATGTCCTAGATGCAACCTGAAAAGACTTATGGCAGAAGCTCAAAAGCTTGGTTTCTCAATGAATGTAGGGCCTGAAGCTGAATTTTTCTTATTTGAAAAAGATGACGATGGACATATTACAACCAAAACACACGATAGAGCAGGTTATTACGATGTAGGACCGGATGATTTAGGAGAAGCTGTACGTGCTGATATCGTAAGCACTCTTCAAGAAATGGATTTTGATATAGAAGCTTCTCACCATGAAGTTGCTGACGGGCAGCACGAAGTTGATTTCAAATACTCTGATATTCTAACAACTGCTGATAATGTTGCTACTTTCAGAGTTGCTGTTAAAGCTGTTGCTGCACAATATGGTTTGCACGCAACATTTATGCCAAAACCGATTTTCGGAATAAACGGTTCCGGAATGCACTGCAACGTATCACTATTCAAAGACGGTAAAAATGCATTTTATGATGAAAAATCCGAATATCAGCTATCAGATATAGCAAAATACTCAATCGGCGGAATGTTAAAACACGTAAAAAGTATAACCGCAATTACAAACCCGGTAGTAAACAGCTATAAGCGTTTAGTTCCGGGGTATGAAGCTCCTGTATATTTGGCATGGTCACTGGCAAACAGAAGTGCGCTGTTAAGAGTTCCCGCTAAAAGAGGTATATCAACAAGAGTTGAACTTCGTTCACCGGATCCTGCCTGCAACCCTTATTTAGCGTTTGCGGCAATATTGGAAGCCTGCTTAGACGGTATCAGAAATCAAATTGATCCGCCGGCACCTGTTGAAAGCAACATCTACAAGTTAACATCAAAAGAACGTAAAAAACAAAGAATAGATTCACTCCCGGGCAGCTTAGCAGATGCTTTGGAACAAATGGATAAATCTCTGGTTGCAAAAGCAGCGCTGGGCGATCACATATTCAAAGAATTTATGACAGCTAAGAAAAAAGAATGGGATTCATTTAGGACATACGTTTCAAAATGGGAACTGGATAAATATTTGGAAAGATATTAAGAAACTAAAAGACCTCAATAGAGGTCTTTTTTAATGAACAAATTACACTGTGGTATAATAAATATATGAAAAACCCTTATATAATAAATACACATTCACATGTTAATATGCTAAAAGAAACCAATATAGATTCTGCGCTTGAAGCTGCTTCTCGCGAAAGTATTATTACAATAGTACCTTCAAGCTCTGCAGAAGATATATTTGAAGTGGATAAATTTATCCAAAAATATGATGATGTATATGGATATTTAGGAGTTTTCCCGGAAGAAGTAAAGACATTTTCGGACAAAACACTTTCTGATATGGAAACAATTATAAAAAACAATAAAAAGATTATCGGAATCGGTGAAATCGGACTGGATTATTACTGGGACAAGTCGTTTAAAGACTTGCAAAAAGAGGTTTTCATAAAACAAATTGAATTTGCAAACCAGATGAATCTGCCGTTAAATATCCATTCTCGAGAAGCTCACCTTGACACTTTAGAAATTCTGAAAAAATATAACAAAAATTCAACAGCAATTCTGCATTGCTTTTCTGGCAGCATTGAATACGCTAAAGAATGTATTAAAGAAGGTATCTACGTAGCACTTGGCGGAGTTGTAACATTTAAAAATGCAATAAAAGCAAAAGAAGTTGCAGCTCAAATCCCGATTGAATACCTGCTTCTTGAAACAGATGATCCGTACCTTGCACCTGTACCATACAGAGGAAAAGAAAACCAACCACTTTATGTAAAATATGTAGCTGAAGAAATTGCAAAACTAAGAAACACAACGGTTGAAACAATTGCCAAAGAAACAACCGCAAATGCCGAAAGGATTTTTAAATTCAATGCAGAATAAAGAAAGACTTGATAAATATTTAACAGATTTAGGATACTTTGAAACAAAAAGCAAAGCGGCTTCTGCAATCCTTGCCGGCAACGTAAAAATTAATGATGAATATATCACAAAAGCAGGGTTTCAGATAAATATTGCAAAAGAATATCAAATTGAGGTTAAATCAATGCCGTACGTATCAAGAGGCGGGTTTAAATTAAAAAAAGCACTTGATACTTTTAATCCTGACGTTGAAGGCAGAATATGTTTTGATGCCGGAGCCTCAACCGGCGGATTTACTGACTGTCTATTACAAAACGGAGCAAAATTTGTTTACGCGGTTGACGTAGGTTACGGACAGCTGGACTGGAAAATTCGCTCTGATAAAAGAGTTAAAACAATCGAAAAAACAAATCTAAAAATATGTACCAAAGATGAAATATACACTGAAAATGAAGAATTGGCAGACCTGCTTGTTAGTGATTTATCATTTATCTCCCTTACAAAAGTTTTAAAAAACCTTAAAGCCCTGCTAAATCCGAAATTTCACGAAATGATCTGCCTGATAAAACCTCAATTTGAAGCAGGGAAAGACAAAGTCGAAAAGGGCGGTGTGGTAAGAAACCCAAAAACACATATTGAGGTTATAACAGATGTTATAACTTGTGCCAAAGAGCTTGAATACTCTATAAAAGGGCTTACATATTCATCAATCAAGGGGCCTGCAGGCAATATTGAATACCTTATCTGGCTTACAACCGAAAAAGTTGAAAACGCATACGATATTGAACTAATAGTAAAATCAGCATTCGAAAATTTAAACAATTAGTTTAGAATATATTTTCAGGCTTTTTAGATAGATTAATTTCAACATATTTATAAATATTTAAAACAATTCCCGGTTGAAAATAATAATTATTATCTGCCGGTGTAATTTTCAGCATACCCTGATTTGTATTAACATTCGAAACACTTGCCAAAAACTGCTTATTTACAGCGGTGAAAAGGATATAACCGGATTTTGACTGTATTTCATCAATAGTAAATCTATTTGCGTTTATAGCGGCGACAGTCAAATAGAATAACGAAACATTATCGGTATTAAAAACCTTTGTACAATTTTCATAATGAACATTCTGGGCAGTTATAAGCGTACTCAGACTCATCTGTTCACCTGCTGCAAAAGAGGTTTGCACACTGCTAAAGCATAATACTAAAACTAATAAAAATAATCTTATGATTCTTTCCATGATTCACCTATATTAACATCAACCAGCAATGGAACCTTCAACGGCTGCTTCAACTCCATTGATTCCAGAACTAAATTTTTAACAACCTCAACTTCATCTTTTGCAACTTCAACAACCAACTCATCATGAACCTGCATAACAAGTTTTGATTTCAATTTTTTATTTTCAAGATTTTTTGAAAAATCAATCATCGCAAACTTAATCAAATCAGATGCAGACCCTTGCATTGGATGGTTTATAGCTGCTCTTTTTGCAAACTCTCTTATCATTGCATTTGGACTATTAATTTCATTTTCCAAATACCTGCGTCTGCCAAAAATCGTTTCTACATATCCTTGCTCTTCAACCAAAGCAACCATATCATGCATATATTCTTTTATACTCGGATATGTTTCAAAATACTTATTTATAAAACTATCAGCCTCATTTGCATCTATTTTTAAAGCCTTAGCAAGTCCATATTTACTTTGCCCATATACAATACCAAAATTAACAGCTTTAGCTTTATACCTCATTGTTTTGGAAACCTCTTCAATAGGTACATCAAAAACCTTTGAAGCCGTCAGTGTATGGACATCAATTTTTGAATTAAATGCATCTATGAGGTTTTTATCACCAGATACATGAGCCAGGATTCTAAGTTCAATCTGGGAATAATCAGCAGACATAATCAAGCTGTTAGCCCTATTTTGCGGCACAAATGCCTGACGAATTTTATTTCCTTCTTCCGTTCTGACCGGAATATTTTGTAAATTCGGATTTGAAGAAGACAGTCTTCCCGTTGTTGTAACAGTCTGATTATACGAAGTATGAATACGATTATCAATCGAATCAATAAGTGCAGGAAGAGCATCTGTATAAGTCGATTTTAATTTTGCATATTTACGATATTCCAAAATAAGACTGGCAATCTCAAATTCTTCGGCTAATGCTGCAAGAACCTCAGCACTTGTAGAATTTTTCGATTTTTTGCGTTTCCCCGGGGTTCTTAGCTGTAACTTATCAAATAAAATAGCGGCAACCTGTTTTGGAGAGTTAATATTAAACACCTCACCTGCAAGCGCATAGACTTTACGTTCCACTGCAAAAATTTTAGAATTAAACTCATAAGTTAAATCATTAAGATATTTTTTATCTATAGAAACCCCGGTTTCTTCCATTTTTGCAAGAACATGAGCCAGTGGAATCTCAATATCGGTTAAAATATCATATTCTTTATCTTCAAGATTGTCCGCCCAATATTTCGTAAGCTTAAACAGGCTTGAAATAACATCCCCGGAATAATCTCTAATTACATTGATATCGTTATCTGCCATTGATGTTTTTCTAGTATCTGAAACAATTGTCGGCAAAATATGATCAATTTGCTCCATACACTGAATATCAAAATCTGAATTCGCATTAGAATCTTTAATATAACAGGCAAGCATTGTGTCAAACACGACACCTTTTAAATCAATTCCTAAAGATTTTAAGATACAATCTTCAATTTTTACATCATGGGTAATCTTTTTAACTGACTCACTGCTTAGCAAACCTTTTAACCCGTCAACAACAAAAGAAAGTTCCAACTGCTTTTCCAGATTATGCGCAAGAGGAATATAAAAAGTTTTAGCAAAAGTTTCAGGGTTATTAGCAATAATCCTGCCATCATTGATTGAATACGAATCATTATACCCAATAGAAAATCCATAAACTTTAGATCTTATTGCATTTTTAAAATCCGCAAATATTTTTAACGCAACAACCTCTTTTGATGCTAACACAGAAACCATATCTTCAAAATCAACAGAATCAGTTATTATTTTAGACTCAAAATTAAGCTGCTCTTTATTAACTTCCGATTGGACAGCCTGCGCGAAAAGTCCTAACTGCCCATTAGCAGATGAAGAAGTTAAAACTGGCTGTAAAATATTACTTTCTGCTGCCGGAGTAACTTCTGTTACAGCATCCTTATCAAAAAGTTTTAAAATAAACTCAATATTTTTCAAAAAACTATAGAATTGCATTGAACGTAAAAACTCAGTAACAGAAGGAATATTTGGAAGTTCTATTTTTGTTTTGTCAAAATCAAACTCAACATCAACATCTTGAACAATTGTTGCCAAAAACTTACTTAATTTTGCTATTTCAACCCCGTTTTCAATTTTTTCTTTGACAGATTTCCCGGAAATCTTATCAACACTATTTAAAACGTTATCAACAGTACCAAATTCAGCCAAAAGCTTAACTGCAGTTTTTTCACCAATTCCGCGAATCCCCGGGATATTATCAGAAGTATCACCTCTTAATGCCTTATAATCAATAACCTGATCCGGATACACCCCAAGCTTTTCATAAACCTTATCCCAATCATACTCAATAAGTTCACCTTTTGAAGGAATAATAACCTTAATACAGCCGTTTTTTCTGATTAACTGAAAGGAATCCTGATCCCCGGTCAGAATATAAACATTATGCCCCAATTCACAGGCTCTTCTTGAAATTGTACCAATTACATCATCTGCTTCAAAGCCTTCTTTGGTATAAATCGGGATATTAAAAGATTTTAACCCTTCATAAATCAGCCCCATCTGAATCCGCATAGGATCAGGCATAGCTTCACGATTAGCCTTATACTCTTCAAACTTTTCAGTTCTAAAGGTATAATGAGAAACATCAAACGCAACCCCAATTGCATCAGGGTGGAGATTATCATTTTTTAGAAGGTCAAAAATAGCTTTAAAAAAGCCATAAACAGCCCAGGTTGGAGTGCCGTCTTTGGTTTGCATATTTGTTCTTTCAAGCGCATAATACTGTCGAAAAGCAAGTGCATGACCGTCAATTAAAATTAAAGTCTTTGACTCTCCCATTATCAATCTCCCTTTAAGTTCAATTTTCGCATAAAAAAATAAGTTTGGCAATTTGATAATTAGAGCTTAACATAGTTGTAAAAACTCAAAATATATGCTAAGTTAACGAATATAATGGAGATATCCAATGAAATCAAGAACATACGGTTGGGTTCAGAATCCATCAGATTTTAAAAAATTAAAAACAGTTGTTCAAATTTTTGATTCAACCTCACAGCATTACAAAAAACTCAGAACAAAACTTATTTCAGATTATATTCCTATAAAAAAAGTTAGAGAAGGATTATTAGCAAAATTAGCTAAAAATATTGAAAAGTTTTCATATACAGAATTAGTAGGAACATCACAAGATATAACAGGAAAACCAGCTAAAACTCGTAAAGATGCAGTTGCTGATGCTCTGATACAAGTTTCAATTTCATCTCAGTCTGCAAAAACCTCAGGTAAGCTCTGGACAGATAACTGGAGTGCTGACGGTTATTTACGCTGGGCATTAAGTCTAAATTTTGTAAAACATGACAGAGAATCTGATATATGTTCAATAACAGAACTCGGCAAACAGTTCTCTAAATCTGCTGATGACTCAGAAGATGAAATAGAAATCCTAAGACAAGCTTTGCTTTGCTACCCACCTGCAACCCAAGTATTAAATATATTAAATTCTTATTCTATTCCAGTTAATAAATTTCGTATAGGTAACCAGCTAGGATTTTCGGGAGAAAAAGGCTTCACTTCATACGATGAAGATATTATGCTAAACTGGTTTAAAACAGGAACAAAAGATGAGCAAAAGAAAATCAAATCTGACGTAGAAGGAACTAGTGATAAGTATGCCAGAATGATCGCCAGTTGGTTATCCAAAGTTGGATTTGTTAAAAAACACACATCTTTAGTAGATACAATAAACGGGGAAAGAGCCGGCTTCCCAGAATTTAGCATTACCGGCAAAGGTTCACATGCTCTAAAACAAGCTCACGGAAGCTCCAGCAATGCTCGGGTAGAAAAATATTTAACCTGGGAATTTTTAGCAGTTGATGGCAAAAATAAAGATTATGTAAGAACCAGAAGAGCATATCTTCTCAAGATATTACAAAGCACAAAATCCTTTACTAGTCTATTAAAACAGCTAAAAGACCTTGGATTTAATGATGATTTAAAAATAATAGAAAACGATATCACTGGTTTAAACAACTTTGGTATTCGAATAGAGAAAAATAATAATTCAATACACCTAAAAGATAAAATTTCAGATTTTTCAATACCTGTATTGAATATAACCAAGAAATTAAAAGACGAAGCTATTGAAAATTTAAAAGTTGAATTCTTGAACAAAACCCGGTTACCAATGAAGTATATTGAACTGCTTGAAATTGCGTATGATGGAAAGCGAAACCGAGATTTTGAGATATTAACAGCAGATTTGTTTAAAAATATTTATGGTTTAAATTCCATTTTGCTAGGTGGAAGTCGTAAACCAGATTGTGTAATATTTACCAACAAATTTGGAGTAATTATTGATACAAAAGCATACGAAAATGGTTATTCAAAATCCATCTCTCAAGAAGACGAGATGGTAAGATACATTGAAGATAACCAATACAGAGATAAAACCAGAAATTCAACAGAGTGGTGGGAACATTTTGATAAACACATACCATCTGATAAATATTACTTCCTATGGGTATCAAGTAAATTTACAGGTCAGTTTAATGAACAACTCAAAAGTACTTCAAGACGCACAAATACCAAAGGCGCCGCTCTTAACGTCGAACAACTACTACTTGGCGCAGCTGCAGTAAAATTTGGAACATTAGACATCAATAACATCCAAAACTATATAAATAATACAGAAATATACTGGAAGAATATATAAAATATTTTAAATAGATAAAATTTTAATGTTCTCAGATTTATCAGATAAAAGCTCAAAGGTTTTAACATCATAATTAGTTATTAAAACTTCTACACTACCATGCCCCTTTGAGTTATACGAAGAATTATTATAATTAAAATCTAAATAATTAACCTGAACATTATGATGTTCGATATATTTTTTTAACAATTCATTTGTCTTACCTTTATGATATAAAACATTGCTAAGAGCAAACCTAACCCCCTGAGATGTCAGCTTATCCATCAAATTATACATCTGAATCTCTTGCACCTCTCCCCAATTCAAAAATCCCCGGTTACCATCATTATAATTACCAGTAGTTATTAAATACGGTGGATCAAGATATACAAAATCATCTGTTGATAAGCCGGACAAATCCAATTCATTAAACAGATTATCAACAAATACAGCATTAATCTTTTTCAGCTTATTAACAAATAGTCTCAAATTATTTTCCATATTTTCACTAAAACGACTACGATTTTTACCAAAAGGATTATTAAATTGCATAGAATTATTAAACCTGAATTGATAATTATAACTATATGAAACTAATATATATAAATCCAAAGGATTTGGATTTTTATTGTATTGAGCCCGAAACTTTAAATATCCATCTTCATTTGTCTTACTAAGTTTAAATTCATCAATGCGGCTTTTAATATGTTTAATAAGTTCATTTTCCTCTTGAGATTGAAAAAAACGAAACATTTCATTAATTCGACTATTCATATCGTTAAATATATAATTCTTAGCCTGAACGTTTATTCCAACATTTGCTCCTCCACTAAAAAGGTCAACAAAAGTATTTATAGCAGGGGGAAAAAGAGGAATTATCTGCTTCAAAAGCTTATATTTTCCTCCAATATAATTTAGAGGACTTTTTATAAATTTATGTTTTTCTCCTGACCATCTCTGAGCTATTATAGGAGTAATAGGCTTTTTAACAGATTTTACAAAGTATTTTTTTCTTATATATAGTAACAGCTCATATAAATCATAACTATCAGATGGATTTTTAGACTTATATTTGCGATAAGGAATCCTTCTAATTTGAATTTCATTATCAATAGCCTGATTTTTCATCAAGGAAATTAAATCCGTCTCGGAAATTATTCCCTCATTGTTATAACTTAGAATAACATGGGTTGCATCAATATTTTCAATTAAATCAGACATAGCCACCAAGGCATTTCTTTTCATAGCATAATCACTACGAAATTCTGCCCATTCAAACATTCTTGTTTTACCGGATAAAACAGGTTTATCATTTTGGGCAACATTTTCCAAAAGATGATAGTTAGGAGCATACTGCCTGCTGTTATAAGGTGTATCAATATATGCAATATCTGCAGATAAATTTCTTACAAGCTTATTCGCATCTTGATTAAAAGATTTATTATCCCTACAGTTGTTCAGAACATCAATAGGTTTTAATTCAAGAGTTTTTAAAGCCCGTTTATCCCAATGCTTTAAAAAAGCACCATAAGTTCCTGTAATATTACTAACATAAGGAATAGCCTCGATTAGTGACGAAACCAAATAACAATACTCAATTTTTGAAAGTAAGCCCAGATTATTCCACTCATCAATTTTATCCCTTATAAAATCAATTCTTTTACCATTTTCAACCGTAAAATACATAGCCCCGCCGGTTGGGGTATAATTTTTTTCATAATATCCAACAACACCTTGGCTAATATACTTTTCCGCGTTATCCTGAAGATAATCTAATGGGGAATTAATACCGGCAGATTTTAACTTCTCAAATCTTAAATTACCATTATTTTCAATAAGAGCCTTAGCATTCACAAAACTGAAATACAAAAGATCGTTAGAATAAACAGTATAACGATTTTTAAAATAATTACCAACAACATTAGTTCCGGCAAACAAGTCCAAAAAAACTTCCTCACTACCACTAACATTCTCATATAACAGTTTTTCAATTTCGCCCAGCAAATTAGCTTTAGAACCAATATATCTCAAAATAACATCCTTATTCATCCCTATGATATTATTTTGGGATAAAAAAGTCAATGAATTTATAAAAATAAACATAAAAAACGGACTCAAATATTTAAGCCCGTTTTAATTATAAATTCTAAGCTATAATTTCTTTAGAACGATTTGCATCTGTAGGTAAAGGAATTAATTCCGCATTTTTGCGATTTTTAACCATATCTGCCGTAACCACAAATTTATCGATATTTTCCTTTGTCGGAACCTCATACATTACATCAAGCATAATTTCTTCTACGATTGATCTTAATGCACGAGCACCGGTCTTACGCTTAATAGCTTCTTTAGAAATAAGTTCAACAGCTTCCGGCTCAAATTCCAAATCAACACCGTCCATTTTTAATAATGCTTGATATTGTTTTAGAACAGCATTCTTAGGCTCTGTTAAAATCATTTTTAAAGTTTTTTCATTCAACTGATCCAATACTGCATAAACCGGAACACGACCGATAAATTCAGGAATTAAACCGAATTTAAGCAAATCTTCCGGCTGTAATTTCTTCAATAATCTTACAGCATTTGCTTCTTTCTCAGCCTGAGACATAGCGGCTTTTGCTCCAAAACCGACAGAGTTACCTACACCGGCTCTGGCATCAACAATTTTTTCCAATCCAACGAAAGCTCCACCGACGATGAATAGAATATTACTTGTATCAATTTCAATAAATTCTTGATGAGGGTGCTTTCTGCCACCTTGAGGCGGAACATGCGCAACAGTACCTTCAATCATTTTCAAAAGTGCCTGCTGTACACCTTCACCTGAAACATCTCTTGTTATAGAAGTATTCTCGCTCTTTCTTGAAATTTTATCAATTTCATCAATATAGATAATTCCGCGTTCAGCTTTTGATGCATCAAACTCAGCATTTTGGTATAAGCGAAGTAAGATATTTTCAACATCATCACCGACATAACCGGCTTCAGTAAGCGTTGTAGCATCAGCCACTGCAAACGGAACATCAAGCATCTTAGCCAGAGTTTGAGCTAATAATGTTTTACCGGAACCTGTAGGACCAACTAACAAAATGTTAGATTTCTGAATTTCTACAGAATCCTTAGTATCCTTGTTGTGTTTTAAACGCTTATAGTGGTTATAAACAGCAACTGATAATACCTTTTTAGCATCATCCTGACCAACAATATATTGATCTAAATATTCCTTAATTTCATGAGGCTTTGGAATAGGTTTTTCAGCTTTTTCAGCACCTTCGCCTTCTGCTTGAGCTTCTTTATCTTTTGATTCAAAGAATTCTTCATCAAGAATCTCATTACAAAGTTCCACACACTCATCACAGATATAAACTTCAGGACCTGCAATTAATTTTTTTACTTGATCTTGAGTTTTTCCGCAAAAGGAACATTTTAATTTATCATCGTTCTTTGGCATTTAATTTATATCTCCAAATTACCTTTATTTAACAATATCACGGGAAATAACTTTATCAATCATACCGTATTCCAAAGCTTCCTGAGGAGTCATGATATAGTCACGGTCTGTGTCTTTTTCAATCTTTTTAATAGATTGACCTGTATTAGAAGCAAGGATTTCATTCAAAGATTTTTTAATTCTGATAATTTCAGCAGCCTGAATTTCGATATCAGTAGCCTGACCTTGGGCTCCGCCTAAAGGCTGGTGAATCAAAACTCTTGAATGCGGTAATGCCATTCTCTTACCTTTTGTACCTGAAGATAAAAGGAATGCACCCATTGAAGCAGCTTGACCAAGACAGATAGTAGAAACATCCGCTCTGATATGCTGCATAGTATCATAAATTGCAAAACCTGCAGTAACACTACCTCCAGGACTGTTAATGTATAACATAATATCTTTTTCCGGATTTTCACTGTCTAACAATAATAATTGTGCAACAACAAGGTTAGCAACCATATCGTCAATAGCAGTTCCTAAAAAGATAATTCTTTCTCTTAACAATCTTGAAAAGATATCGAAAGATCTTTCACCTCTGCTTGATTGTTCAATTACTACAGGTACAAAACTCATGATTTAATTCCCTTTCTTATTTTATATTATAACTACAATTTTTTAAGCTTCAACCGCTTCTTTATCTGCTTTTACTTCAACATATTCTACAGTGTTGTTTTCTAACAGATATTCTCTAACTTTATCATTAACGATTTGTTGAGATAAAGTAGACAAGAAATCAGGATTCTGACCAAATTGTTTTAGCAATTCTTGAGGTCCTACACCATAAGCTCCTGCCATTTGTGAAACTTTATTTTGGAAATCAGATTGTTCAACCTTAATTTCAGCTTCTTTAGAAATTTTATCAATAATTAAAGAATTTTTAATTCTTGATTTAGCATCTTCAATCATATTTGATTCAAATTCATCGCCTTGAGATTTTACAAAAGTATCCCAGTCAATCCCTTGATATTGTAATCTTTGTTGATAATCAGCTTTTAAAGAAGCAACTTCTCTATCAATCATACTCTGAGGGATTTCAACAGATGAAGAATCAATAATTGATTTAAATACTGCATTTTCGGCATTAATTTTCTTGATATTTTCTCTTTGAACATCAATATAGCTTTGAATATCAGCTTTCAACTCATCAACTGTTTGGAATTTGCTTGATTTTTTAACAAACTCATCATTAAGTTCTGGCAAAACTCTTTGTTTAATTTCGTTGATTTTAATAGCAAATGTAGCCGGCTGACCTTTTAATTTTTCATCGTGATATTCTTCTGGGAAAGTAACCTGAATATCAAACTCATCTTTAATATTATGACCAACTAACTGTTCAGCAAATCCAGGAATGAAGTTAGAGTGAGCCAAATCTAAAGCATAACCTTTTGCAGCACCACCTTGAATAGCTTCACCGTTGCAAGTTCCTTCAAAATCAAATACAACTGTATCAGTTTCGTTAGAAGGTCTGTCCAAAACCAATTCCATAGATGCATGTTGAGTCAAGAAGCCGTTTAGAGCTTTATCAAATGCATCATCATCAGCTGCAGGAATTTCAGCTTTAACATTCAAACCTTTGAAGGAACCGATAGAAACTTCCGGTCTTGTTTCAACTTCAAAAGTAATTTCAACATCTTTGCCATTTTCAAACTTGTAATTAGTAATAGCAGGCTGAGTAATAACATCAAGCTTGTTATCATAAATCGCCTGACCTAAATATTTAGGAAGAAGGATTTCCAAAGCTTCCTGCTGAATCCTATCAACACCTACGTGTCTTTCAACCACAGCTCTTGGAGCTTTTCCTTTTCTAAAACCGTCAATATTGATATACTGAGCAATTTTACTTGCCGCATTGTTGTAAGCAGCTGTTGCTTCTGCTGCCGGTATAGTCATACTAATACTTACTAAATTGTCTTTTACGTTTGTTAATGTTGTTTCCATCTTTAATATCCTTATCTATTTATACATGTATCTTGTTAAATTTTACCTCAAAAAAGAATAAAATCAACTCATACAAACGGATTAGTACTGCAAAAAACAGCTATTTTGCACATTTGTTTACAAAGACTTGCAACAAAAACATATTTATGCTTAAATCAAAGCATAGTCAGGTGACTTCCTCATCATCTGGTTAAGGTAAACCGACAAGCGGCGGTTGGATTACCGATAAGGTCAATTAAAATAGAAGGAAATAAAAATGTTAAAAATCAGATTAAAAAGATTAGGTGCTAAAAAAAGCCCGTCATACAGAGTTATTGTTATTAACTCAACTACAAAAAGAGAAGGCAGACCAATTCAAGAATTAGGTTACTACAATCCTAAATCTAAAGAAATGAAATTAAACAAAGCTGCTGCTCTTGAATGGATTTCTAAAGGTGCTCAACCTACAGAAACCGTTGCTTACCTAATCAAAAATTGCAACGAAGACGGTACTTTAAACTATGTTAAAAAAGAAACTGTTAAACTTTCTAAAAAAGCATTAGCTAAAAAACAAGCTGAAGAAGAAGCAGCTAAAGCTGCTGCTGAGGCTGCTGCAGCAGAAGCTCCGACTGAAGCATAGTTTAGTACAGAACTATAAAGCTTTAAAAGTCCTTGAAAATATATTCAAGGACTTTTTTAATGCGCAGAATACAAAAAGAAGCCTGCATAAAATATACAGACTTCTTTTAAATATTTAGTTATAAAACACTTTACTTGATATTTGAGAAAGTCCAAGCATCAAATGTCGGAGCTTCTGTAATTTTCATTTCGTGTTTTTCTTCACCGGAACACTCATCATCGTGAGCTATTGGTTTATACAATCTGTTGTAGTATTCAATAACCATACGATCTGAATTGAAGTAAGCTTCAGACGTTCTGATAGCTTGACGCATCAATCTTGCCCATTCCATTTTATTTTCATAATATGTAGGGATAATCTGCTCTTCAATAATGCTCATCAAGCACTTATGATCCTTCCAATGTCTTTCTTCCCAAGGCATTTCATCGTTGATTTCAGGATACTCAATAGCATAACCGTTAATTCCGCTGAATGTACCTTCAACAGTCCAGCCGTCAAATATAGATAAGTGAACAGCACCGTTAGCATTAGCTGACATACCTGAAGTACCTGATGCTTCAAACGGTCTTAGCGGAGTATTTAACCAAATATCAGAACCTCGTTTTAGCATTCCAGACAATTGAAGTTCATAGCCGGGAAGAACTACAACATTTTTCAATGAGTGAGATCTGTTTAATAATTTATTAAACATTTCTTTACCCATAACATCATCCGGGTGGAATTTACCGGCAAAAATGATTTGAACCTTATTTTCATCCAACAATTTGCCAATTCTGTCTTTATCCATCAAGATGAGCCAAGCACGTTTGTAATCTGCAAATCTTCTTGCCCAGGTAATTGTCAATACATCAGGATCAAATCTTTTACCTGCAACATTTGCAATATATTTGAACAATTCAGATTTCATTTCACGTTTAACGTCAAGTAATTTTTGAGAATCATTTTCAGCATCTTTAACCCTCTTATCTTGCCAATATTGAAGATTTACAGCATTTGTAATTGCTCTGATTGGACATCTGCCGTCAACACCTTCCCACATTTTATTAGCAACAAGACCGTGAAGCTGAGATACAGCATTGGCAATTCTTGACATTCTCAAAGCTGCAACTGTCAGAGAGAAGTTTTCTCCGCCTAAATTAACAGCAGTTTCACGAGTAGCACCGGCGAAGAATCCGCCTTCTAATAATGTATCAACCCAATGTACTTCATTACCGGCAGCAACAGGTGTGTGAGTTGTAAATACAGTACGTTTTTTAACTTCATTCAAATCACCGTTATACTGTCTTAAAAGTTCGAATGCAGCAGGAAGAGCATGACCTTCATTCATATGGATAACATCAAAATTGTATCCAACTTGTTGAAGAATTCTAACCCCTGCAATCCCAAGAACTGTTTCTTGAGCAATTCTAATTTTTTCATTACCGTCATACAGTTTGTATGAAATACTCTTAGCCCAGTCACTGTTACCATCAATATCAGTTGTCAACAAATATACAGGACATGTTCCAAACAATTCAGGGCGAACCAAGTATGCTTTAACTTTTACTTTTTCTCCAAAGATATCTACTTCTGTTTGAACATTAGTATCAGTCAAGAAATCGTAATACTTTCTGATATACGCAACTTCAACGTTACCAGTATGGTCGATTCGCTGATCATAGTAACCGTATGACCACAACATAGTAACACCGACCATAGGCATTTGCAGATATCCTGCAGATAACATATGGGAACCTGCCAAAAACCCTAAACCACCGGAATAGGTGCTTAGAGACTGATCCATAGCTATTTCCATTGAAAAATACGCTACATTTGGTAATGCCATAATTTACCTCACTTCTCTTTTCTTATAACTTCTATACACTAAATTTTTCATGTGCACAAAACCGTGCTCTGATATTATAGCATATAAAATCCAAAAATAACAGTATTTTATAATGTGGAATAAAAAAATAAAGAATAGATTGAATTTAGAGCTTAAAAATCGTTACAAAAAGAGGAACTATTACCAGTTCCTCTTAAAAATTTTATTTTGCCGGATGCTTTTTACCATCGGTATCATAATAAGAGCCATCAGCAAGAATTTGTTTTACATTTGGCATTGCTATAAATGCATGTTCTTTTTCGTCCCAGCGGTAATGAATCTTGTTATTTTCATCATAATATGTTTCACTATGAGCAGTTTTTCTAAAGTTTAGCTTGCCGGCAACAAAGTCTTTCTGGATATAAGCCTTACCTTCTGCATTTAAGTACTTAATTTTAGTAATATTCAAATCTTTATCAAATGTTGTATTCTGAATTGATCCGTCTTCCATTTTAAATTCGTATCTTCTGCTGCCGTCTTTTCCAACAAATTTTAAATCCGGTTCAGCTTCAAATTCACCGGTTTCTTCGTTATATATCATGTGAACTTTCTTTTCTTCATCATAATATATACCTTCGCCATTAGTTTTCCGATATCCGGACTCTTTAGCTATATCATCAAGATTTTTCTCAGGGGTTTCATCGCCTACCGGAACTTCGGCAGCCTCATCAAATTTCAAGCCAACCCCATAGTTATTTTGTTCTTCATATTGAACAAGCCCCGGAGCACCTTTTTCATCAACTTCAAGGGTATATTCATTATCAGTTGTAATCGGTTTATCATTCATTGAAACACATTTATAAATCGGCTTACCTGTTTTTTCATCAGTTCCAACAAGTTTATAAGTATAAACATGCTCGCTGCCGGAACTTGTATCTGTAATGGTGAATGAAGGAGGGTTATCCCCTTCAAATTCTTTTTCAAACTCTAATTTACCTTGAATATCTTGAGTTTTGCCACTATTATCGTGACAATTCATTTCTGTTGCATCATGCCAGTCTGCTTTTTTGGATTCTTCACTTTTTAAAACATCTTTAACAGAAATTTGTTCATCTTTGCTGCCCAAATCAAGAACCTTAGAATAAAATGCCTTCATATCCTCAGCTTTAACCTTTGCATCGTCAGCTTTACCCTTGTTTTTAGCATCAGCTAAAGCTTTAAATTCAGTATCACTGAGTTCCTTGTTTTTATCAGTGTCATATTTTTTCAATTCTGAGAGCATTTGCGCTAATTCTTTAGAATCTAACTTATCATCTTTTTTTGTGTTAAAAGAATCAAATAACCAATTCTGCGCCTTATTATCCTGAATTGTCTTGTCTTTCTTTGTTCCTTTTTTTGAAACTTTTGAAAGATCATAAGTCTTACCATTAATTTTAAAATCTTCACTCATAAATCTATCCTCAGTTGTTGTATAAGCACACATAGCTTTATATATTATATAAAACCTCGTAGGATATAAAATTGATATAATCAATATATGATATTAACTTATGTAACGAATTATAAATTTTGAATTTTATCAAGAAATTTTGCAAGTGCAATTTTTACGTGGGCATAATTTAAGCCACCTTGCATATAAGCAACATAAGGTTCTCTCATCGGACCATCTGCGGATAATTCGATTGTAGACCCTTCAATAAAAGTTCCGCCAGCCATAATAACCTGATCTTCATAACCCGGAATATATTCAGGAATAGGGGTAACATACCCGTTAACAGGAGAAAGCGACTGTATTGTCCTGCAAAATTGTTCTAAAGGTTCTGGGGCACCAAATGTAATATTCTGAATAATATCGGTGCGTTTTTCATCGTATTTTGGAGTAGAATCATAGCCGATTTCATCAAAGATTTTAGAGGCAAGAATCGCACCTTTAACAGCATCTGAAACAACAGATGGTGCCATAAACAATCCCTGAAAAATTAATCTGTGCTGATTAAACATCGCTCCGCCTTCAGAGCCGATACCTGGAGCTGTCAAACGAACAGCAGATCGTTCAACTAAAAGTTTTTTACCTGCAATATACCCACCGGCTTCAACAATACCTCCGCCGGCATTTTTAATTAGGGAGCCTGCCATTAAATCTGCGCCAACTTCCAGTGGTTCTTTAGTGTCGACAAATTCACCATAACAATTATCAACAAAACAAATACAGTTTGGATTTTTTGCTTTAACAACTTTGCATATTTTTTCTATTGTGTCAACAGTCAAGGATTTTCTTGTTGAATACCCTTTAGAACGTTGAATTAAAACCATAGTTGTTTTTTCGTCAACCATTTGCTCCAACTTAGCAAAATCAATATCCATACCGTTTAATAACGGAACTTCATCATATAAAACACCATTACCAATCAAAGAGGCTCGCTTAGTTTCCTCATCACCTTCTGTACCTATAACTTCAAGCATTGTATCATAAGGGGTTCCGGCGACAGATAAAAGCTTATCACCGTACTTTAAATTTCCAAACAAAGCACAGGCAAGAGTATGGGTACCTGATGCGAAATGAATTCTGACAAGAGCTTTCTCCGCTCTAAAAACATCTGCAAAAACCTTATCAAGAACTTCCCGTCCAAGATCATCATGCCCGTATCCGGAAACAGTATAAAAGTGTTCAGGAGCAACTTTATTATCAATAAACGCATTCAATACTTTTTCCTGATTATAATCCCTTATATCATCAATAATTTCAAACTGTTCACGTAAGTTTTTTTCCGCCTGTTTTATAATTTCTCTGTTTGTCTTCATACTAATTAAATCCCTATTATTACAATTTCATAATATTACAAGCAAAATAAATTTTAAACAAAAACAATCTTATAGCGACTAGCAAATTATCATTACAAATGTTTACAATACAAAAACCCCAGTAAAATAAGCTAAAATGGCACATTCGCATATAAAAATTTAAAAATATGATTAAATGTATAAAAAAATTTGCCGTAAATATATTCAGGTAAAGCAAGAATGGAGTAACATATCATGACAGAAATTAATGGTGATTTTAGTTTCCCTAAATATGACAATATGCAAAAGTCTACAGGCAAAACTAGTTCTAAACCAACCAATGCTGAAATTATAGAGGCTATGAAACACCTCACTAAAAAACCAAAAACCGAAGATAGCGATAATCAAAAAGAGATAAAAATAAGCAACGACCTAAAAAACAACATTTTATCAATGCTAAAAAAGCAGTACCATCTTGGAGATAGAATAGGAAATGTTCGATATATTGATGTAGATTCTGTAATGGAAGGAAAAACAACAAAAACCGTAAAAATCGGGAATGCAACAATTAACATCCCAACTCAACAAAATAATCAATTATCTGATACAACCGATGGCTATATTTCAGATTCAAACCAGGCACAGCGTGGAGATTGTTTCTTCTTAGCAGAACTCAACGCGATAAGAAACACTAAAGAAGGACAACAATTATTAAAAAATAACTGCAAACAAAACAAAGACGGTTCATATACTATTACCCTGCCGGGCGCAAAAGCTATGCGTGAAGCGTATGCTCAAAAAGGATTAAAATGTGAAATAACAGGTACTTATACTATATCAAAAGCCGCTCTGGATAAAGCAGGAGCAAGCAATAAATATTCACGCGGCGATTTGGAAGTTATTGCTTTTGAACTCGCAATGGAAGCTTACAGGGCCGAACTTATCAAAACTAATAAGGCCAACGGAAACAAAAAAGATTCTATATATAACGCAGAAGGCAATGTCTCGCACTTGAACAATTCAGATATGCTAAATGCAGGATTCACTTGGGATGCAGGTTTTATACTTACAGGTAAAAAATCTGAGGTCTATATTAATAAACAAAAGCCAAGCTTATATTACCAATCCGGCAAATACGGATATATTTCAAGAGAAGAAATGGCTCGCAGAACCGGTGCAGACATATCAATGTATCAAGATAAAGGAATAAAACGAGCCGGAACCTCTGAAATAAGCCATTTTTCAAACAATTCGAATGATATGTTAAGCAAATATCAAGGTCACGAGGGCGAATATGCATTAACTTTTAGTGTAAAAGTTGCCAAAAATGGGCCGGATGGTACAACAAAAGCAGGAAACGGACACGCTTTAACAGTCGTAAAAATTACAAATGACACAGTTTATGTTGCAAACCCTTGGTACCCTGACAAAATAGAACCGATACCAAGAAAGGATTTCATAAAGATGACAACAGCAATCCAAGCAATGCCGGTAAAGGCAAACTCAACTAAAATAGATCCATCTATGATAACAGAAATCCTACAAAGATTAAATAATAAATAATAATCAACAAAGCTAAGACAGTTATAGATAATGAATACAGAAAAAAACAATTAGAATAATGATATGAAAAAACTCTATTTATTATTGATAGTCTTAGCTTTACCATTGCAAGGAATTTGCGAAGGCCAATATGGAGTACATTCACCGCAGGAATTTAACAAAAATTTTGATACCCAAGGCGGAGAACGTCTGTTATTTATCCTCGATTTTTCAAACAGTATGACAGAACCTCTTGAAGGCTCCCGAAAAATTGACTTAATGCTTCGTACAATGAAAGAAATTCTCCCAAAAATAAACCCCGATACCTGGGTAGGATTAAGGGTTTACGGACATAAAATGGGATTTACACCATTAGAAGCCTGTCGTGCTTCTACTCTTGTCAGCCCTATTCTAAAAAACAACGCGCCATATATTGAACAATCTTTATTGAAAGCCAAACCGCGCGGAATGACCCCTATTACATTTTCCCTAAAACAGGCTATCAAATATGATTTTATGGGATTTTCGGGGAAAAAGCATATTATTTTATTAACAGACGGCGGAGAGAATTGTGATGAAAGTCCCTGCACATTTGTTATGAATCTTATCAAAATCCGCCGCGATGTATCTATAGATGTTATAGCATTTAATGTTCAAGATTCAGATGATTTACAGCAGTTAGAATGCACTGCACTTGTTACAAGCGGAAAGTTTTATAACGCAAAAACCGCAGCAGAACTTTTAAACGGCTTTAATAACAGTATAGAAGCTGCCAAAAACGTCGAAGCAAAAATACTTCTGCCATAATACTATTGCCATTTTGAAAACTTTTTAGATCTTTTACGCTTAATTGATGAAAAAGCGTTTTTTCTTGCTTTTAATAAGATTTTACGTCCATCAAGATTTCGCGTATAAACCTCCATGCATTCGCCGCCGACATATTTCTTAAAAAACTGCATAAACATGTTTACATCACTCTTGCGAGCGGATAAAACAGACGGAATCGCAAAATAATCATAAGATGGGATTATACCCCATTGTCTTACACATCTGACCAGTATATATCTTGGATTTTCTATAGGATCAAGAAATTCCTGCATACATTTTATAAGCAGGTTATTTTCTTCAACCGGTAGATTTTTACAAGTTATTTGAACACTTCCTACAATTTCTTTTGTTCTGAAACTTACGTTATTAAGATCTGATCTGACAAAACCCAAAGCTGACAAAGTTTCAAGATGAGCTATAGCTATCTGCTTTATTAAGCCTTCAACAGTACCCGTTTTTAAATACCTTATTCCAATCCAAATTAACACGACAAGAAATACAACAAACAATAATATTAAAAACGAAGAAACCAAAGACTTTGGGAAATAAGCAATTATATATATTGCAGTAAAAAAAAAGCCTGGCAGGGAATACAATAAGTCTTTATAACCGGTATAAGTTAGGGACTTGGCAGTCATTTTAGGAGCATCAACACCTCTTTGGAGCGAACAAGCGCTTGAAGAGGAATACCCCAGATATAAAGAATCATTCCACCATTTTTTTGTTAATTCTCTGTCTTTTGCATACGAAATTGCTAAGCTATTCAAATCGGTAAATACTATTTCTTTAAACAAACTAAGCTTTATCTCAAAATCATCAGAAAGAACCCTTGCTATTCCGCTGACAATTTCATGATCTCCGTAATAAGAGGGAGCCTCATATCCCTCAAACCTCTTTCTAAGCTGATTTAAATCGTAATAAGCCGCACGATCAATATCCTCAAAATCAGAATCTACCGTAACCAATTTCGATAACTCATTAACGATATTATAATCAGAAGCATCTGGAACCATTACAGAAGCTAAATGCCAGATATTTGAAACCTTATCAGGATTATTCTTATCGATTCGGATTGCCCGCCCCCTCATTTGATTTGAGAGCATATAAGAACTTACCGTGCTTGACAGTATTAAAGAATTTATACATGGGGCATCCCAGCCTTCACCCAGTAATGCCTGAGTTCCAATTAACACCCTTATAGCACCCCGGCTAAACATCTCAGTAATAAGTGAAACTATACAATGCTTTGCTGAAGCTTTCGGAGTAATTTTTATATAAGAACTGTCTTCTACATATCTTGAAACAGAAACGCAATCTTCATCAACATTATATTCTTTTAAAAGTTCTCTGAAAAGGTTTTCGCAATTCTCAGGAATGACTATTAATGATCCGCAAAGAATACCAAAAGGTATTGAACTTCCGTATTCGCATTTTAGGGTTCTCCATATAGGGACAACTCCCAAATGTGAATTATCAACATCATTTGCCTTGATATAATCTGCAAGAACAACCATACGCAAAGTTTCTCCAAGTGATGCTGATTCGATCCTCACAATATCGACAATTGAATCAAGCTTTCCAAGGGAATTTGCC
>URYF01000020.1 GCA_900551965.1 uncultured bacterium | reverse complement strand
GCCCCACTCTCGTTAACTTAAAATCCTCCACGATAATAATTGAAATCTGTTTTTGTTCTGTAACCATACCTGTAAATCTCCATATAAAAAATATATACTCGGGCTAAACCGCTCAACTTCATACAAATTTATATCTTAAACGGTATAATTCCATTAGCCGGTTGGGGAATATTAAATTGTTACAAAATTAAAATTTTCTTATGATATAATTTTTATTACATAGGGAGATATTTATGTTGAATTTGTTATTTAAGAAAAGAGAGCAAGAAACTGCTAAAGATGCAGACCTAAACAGAATTTATGAAGAGCTGAAAAAAGAATATCCGGACAAGAATATTCCTGAGATCAGGAAAAAATATTTGTCTATGCATATTCAAAAATACGGCTATTTAACGTATTCATATCAAAAAGCACTGAATGAATTAACAAATGAGGAAACCCTTTTTGCACTTGAAGAAAAATGGAAACAAAACAACGTTTTTAAAGATGGCAAATTCCATTTCAGAAACAATCAAATAAGCCCTCTTGCCCGAAATCAGGAGAAACATTCCGATTGGTTCAAAAAAGAAGGGCATGACATAAAATTAATCAACCTTGCAGCACTTGGCAACGGAAATAAATCTTCTGAAACCGGCAAGTTTTTTGACTGGTTAAAACAGTTATTGATCCTTCCAACAGGTAACAAATCTAACGGAATTTATAACACTACAATTTACCTAATTCCGTTCCACCCTAGAGAATTTGGCTGCGCTTATCTTCCTAAAAGTAACGAAGTCAGCAGTAAAATTAAAGATTCTCATATTGAAAAAATTACAGGCATGGATGCAAAACAACAGGTGCAGACATTTATTGAACTTGCACAGCTTGCAGGACACCCTGTGATTTATGATGTTCTTCCGCAAACAGGAAGATTTTCAAAGTTCGTCCTTGCTAACCCGCAGGTTGCCCGCTGGTATGATATCAACGAACTTCAAAAACAACTTATCACTAAAGTCGATGAAGTCGCCGAATTTCTATCTAAAGACCACGATCAAGACGATATTCAAATCGTAAAAGATGTTTATATCCAAAGACTGCAAGGAAATTCCGGAGATTTAAGCCCGGCTTTCCAAGAGCTTTATAATAATTTTGAAGGAATAATGATTGAACACAAAAAAAGTTTCTCAAACACTATGCTTGAAAAAACATTCCAATCAAAAATTCACAAAAGAGTAAAAGAACTTATCGCAAAAATCCACGAATTTAAAAACGATAAGAAAAAACTTGAAGAAAGCGATATTACAAAGCAGATAGACACAATCCAGTTACTCATGACAGAAGGCTTGTGGCCGGCACCGGGCGGAGCTTGGTGTTCAGCTGGAGTTCCAGTGTATGATGGTATGAGTGAATGCGGCGGATACCCTATGTTCAAACATTTTGACTACAAAGGAGATGATGTAACAGCATTCGCAAACCTGGATTGCCAAACTCCATACTATTTTGTAAACCTTGAAAACGGAAAATTTAACGAAGATATTATCGACCTGTTCATAAATTGTATGAAACAACTTCAAAAAGATTACAATTTTGACGGGTTCAGAATAGATCATATCGATCACGTTGTTGATGAGGTTTCTGAGCGCAACGGTGTACCAATAAGCTACCGCGCGCCAAGATATGTTCTAAATAAATTAAACTCAACAATGAAAAAGAAAATTCCGTATTTTGCAACACTTGCAGAATACATGCTCTGGGATAATTATCTTAAAGAATACCACCAGGATATGAAATTTGACCTGCTTTGGGGAAATGATATAGTATCTCAATTTGATAAAACTCCTGAAAAAATTTCAGAAGATAACCAAAATTTATCAAACTATAATACTAAATTCAAAAAAGGAAGCATGCTTTCTATTCTAAAAACATACAACAACCAGGACGGAGAATTTAACTGTATAGACCAATATCCGGCACAACTTGGCGAACAAGGTGCGCTTTATAAATGGTTTAAATACAAATTCCTGCCGGGCGGGAAATACGCACAGCGTCCAATGATGTATGTTGACGGAGACGAAAGCTTTACCCAGGGCGGCATTGAATACACTATTGGCGAAGAAGTAGCAATGAAACGTGCTATGAATGAAGATTTCTACACCAAATTTGATGCCATAGACAGGTTTGTAAAAAATAATAATATCATTACCGGCGGAGAAGCTCAAATTATTATTGATGATGAAGACGGATTCAGTGCCTGGTTAATCACCAGAGAACCTTTAAGATCGGCATATTTGATAGTTTCAAACCACAAATACCCGACAGAAAAGGTTACTAAAACAGCGGCAACAGGTGAAAACTACAGAGAAATCGTAGAAGGTTACGCAATTTTTGACAGGGAAATTTTTGTCCCAAGCGATTATAACCTGACAAATGAATACGTACTAAAAGATAAAGACTTTGAAGCTCAAAAGATTGAAAACACTGATAGTATTCATTTTGATAAACTTGAACCGGGTGAATTCAGAATATATGAACTTAACCGCGGTTAGGGGTAAATAATACCCTCACCCCACCCCTCTCCAAAAAGGAGAGGGAGAAAGTAAAAATAACCCAAGTCTTGAGGCAATTGATGACATAGCCCCCCGTTTCTTGGATTATTGGCGGTTCGACCGGCTCAACGCAGCTCTCACCTGTACGTGCTGGGTCTCTTTGAAACACGGCGCACTTGCAAAAATCCGCTCCGGGCGAGGACTGTCATTACGAGGACGAACGAAGAGAGGACGTGGTAATCCCCTGCAAAAGAGCCGTCATTCTGAGTAAAGCGAAGAATCTCAAAATAGAAGAAAGTAATGAGATCCTTCGGCTAAAGCCTCAGGATGACTTGATTAAAATATGTCTAACCTTGCGATTGCCACAGTCGCATTGCTCATTCGCAATGACATAACGAATATTAATCCTCAAGTATTACAAATATTAAGACAAGTTTACAATATTAAACTAAAAACACAAACTTTAACAATTATTTACAAACCTCAAAATCCTGACAGACAGAGCACTTCAATAAAGATTTGAATACATTTCTAATACTAAAGGATTAATTTTCTAAGATTAATGTTATTTATCTAATCATTTTGGGTTTAATAAACTTGTAGTTAAAATATGAGGATTGATAAATTAATGCAGAGCAATATTCACAACAGTGAGTAATAATAACAAGTTCATTCAGCCCCGAAAGCTTGCAATGGGAACAATTCTATCCCCTCTATTTACCCGAGGGGATTAGAATTTAAGTAACAAACCTCAAACAACAAGATTAGGGGGGAAAACAAGTCTAATATGGTGTCACGATTAGCACTATATTTGAAAAATCATTCATATGGTTGACAGACTTTAGAAAAAATAGTAATATAATCGTTATGTAAAGCGTATGTTATAGTTCATTATTTAAAAGAAAGGTGAAAAGATTATGACAAAAAGATTCGGTTTTACTTTGGCAGAAGTATTGATTACTTTGGGTATTATTGGTGTAGTTGCTGCTATGACTATTCCTACATTGATTGCAAACACTAACGGTGCAAAATTCCGTTCTCAGTTCAAAAAATCAATTTCAACATTGAACCAAGCAGGTTTGATGGCACAAGCTCAATATGACTTTGACTATGCAGGTGCTTCTGCTTGTGCTGGTGTTACAAGTGCTGAGGCTACAGGTGAAAGACCTGATACTGTAATGACATTCTGTTCAATCTTTAACGGTACATTAACAGGTCAAACTTTCTTAGGTAAAGTTAGTGAAATTAAACGTGCAGGTACTGATGCTCAAGGTGTATCTACAGCTACTAACACATATACTATCCTTAACCAGGCTGATGGTACAGGTGATCCAGCTCCAATCCCTACAGGTTATACGGATTATTTAGCATACTCATTAGCAGATGGTTCAATTATTGCATTTAGTAATGCTGCCAAAACTAACGCTTGTGAATTGGCTATCGGTCAAACTATGAACGCAGCTTGGATAAAGAATCACCAGGCATGTCTTGGATTTATCGACGTAAACGGTACTACATTACCTAACAAGCAGGTAACTTGTTCAGCTATCCCTGATGCTGCTGCTGGTAATACAGCTGGGACAAAAGACAAAGCGTCATCTTATGTTGAATCTCCATGTGTAGTTAAAAACGATGCTAAACACATGACAGATGTATTCCCTATCATATTCCACGATGCTACAGTTGAACCGGCTTCAGATGCTGCAAAATATGTCTTGACTTCTTCTAAATAGTCAAATGACAGCATAAAAGTTTAACAACTTTAATGAAAAGCACAGAATGTTATACATTCTGTGCTTTTTGTTTTACATCAATAAAATGACACTAAACATGTCATTACGAGGCACGTAGTGCCGTAGTAATCCCCTACAAAAAAGTCGTCATTCTGAGCGAAGCGAAGAATCTCAAAATCTAAGAAAAGTAATGAGATCCTTCGGCAAAAGCCTCAGGATGACTTGAAGAAAGCGTTCAACCTTGCGATTGCCACGGTCGCTTAGCTCCCTCGCAATGACACACCTACTACTGTTTGACATCAAAAAAATAGGCACTTATATACCAAATTCCACTAAATGAAAAAACTCTCGTCACTGCGAGCGACAGCGAAGCAGTCCAGAATATTTTATTCAATCTAAAAATGATACTGGATTACTTCGAAAATCATAGATTTTCTCGCAATGACGATAATGTTGGTGGAAACATGTATATAACAGCAAAAAAAAACCCTTTCTTTTGGAAAGAGTTTGGAATCTTTTTCAATTCCTCGTGTGTAGAAGGTTAGTGTGTAGTAGGTAGTGTATAATTTATGTCTCGTGTTTATTTAATCTTTTTTATTGCTTGCTTATCGCTTACATATTAATAAAGTATTTTTAGAGTATATAATTGCTATATCTATTTAATCTTGTTACAAAAGTTAATATACAGTAGCAAGTGTTTCATAATGTAAAGATAAATTTAATATACCTAAAACCTAGATATAATGCCGGATAAAATAGGATAGAACAGGAAAGATTAGGATAATAGGTGAATTATACCAAAAGTTTTGTTCTAAAAATGCCGTATAACCTTTTAGGTACAATTTTAAAAAGGACTTATTGGCAAATCAAATGAGTGATATAAGATTAGGTCGTGGCGGCAAAGTTGGCAGTGTGAACCCTGAGCAGATAAAGGGCGGCCTTAAAAAAGAACAAATTAAAGACAAGAATTTGCAAAGTGTTTTTGATTCCGTAGATGTGAATAAAGACGGAGTAATTGATAATGGGGAAATGGACAATTTCAAACGAAATATTCAAGATGCTGCAGGTAACGAAACCCTTTCAAGCAGAGAAGCCAAAAAGTACTTATCACAAAATAATATAAAAGATATTGATAATAAAGACTTGCTGAAATTTATCGATATCCTCACTCAAGCATCCGAAAATATTGAGTCATCAACCGTTACTGAAAACAATGGTCAAAAATTAATTCAAATAAAATACAAAGACGGTTCTACCGAAACTATTAATCCTGATAAAACAAGTGAAGTTACTTCACAAAGTGAAATCGGGGAAGAAATTACCGGATATTATGATAAAAATAAAAAGCTTACACGTAAAAAGACTACAAATTCTGAAGGTACAACTACGGTTTCAAATTATGATGAAAACGGCGGTTTAACGCAGACAGTTGAAACACGTAAAGGCGGTAACCCTATTACTACTATTCAATACCAAGACGGAAAACCTCAAACTAAAACATTAAAAGACGGTACTACAGTTGAATCTTATACATACAACGAGCAAGGTGAACCTGTCTTAAATAAAAAAGTCGAAAATCAAGGTATTCCTGCAAAAGAAAAAGTTACAGAATATATTTACAATGAAGACGGAACTCTTACCGCAAATATTACAGAAAATGACAGAACAACTGTTCAGACAATTAAAGACGACAAAGTTCAGCAAGAAACCATAACTCAAAACGGGAAAACTACACAAAGAACATATACCGAAAGCGGATTTACTGAAGTAACTGATGACGGCACAATAACTACTACAAATTTTAATAATGACGGCAAAAAATTATATCAAATAAAAACTGTCGACGGTTTGACTTATTTTGTTGAATATGATGGCAATGGCAATACAAAAGGTGTTGTTGTTCAAAACGGAGAAATTCCTGCGGCAATTGCAAAAAAATTCGGTTGCTCCGTTCAGGATTTAATTAATACAAACCCAGATTCGGCAAGGGGTAAAGCTTCAAATAAATATTTCTCAGTTGGTGCAGATATTGTTATTCCGGGTGAAATGAATGCAGATAAGTTTGCTGAACTTAACGCAGGCAGACAAACAAAAGCACAAGCGATTGCCGGATATACCCGAATGATGGAAGCCAGAGAAGCCCAAAAACGTTCGGAAGATGAAGAACTTGCAGCAAGAAAAGGGCACGAAAGAACTTTTACCGAACAAAAATGGAATACCTTTGAAGAATGTGCAAAAGCATATTATGAGCGTGAAGGTGTTAATAATCCTACCAAAAGACAAATTCAGTTGAGAATTGATGAACTGAAAGAATTAAATCCTAATCTTAAAGATGGTGAAATTAAAGGTAAAAAACTAACGGCGACATTCAGCCCTGAAGTCGATGCCCAAATTGGAAAAACTCAACAGGCAAGAGAAGCCGCAAGAATACAGCAAAAACAAAAAGCAGAAGCTGCTGCCGGTAAAAATATGGCTCAAGTTATGTATTCAGCAATGGACGATCATTGGGGCGGTGTCAGCGAAAAAGATTTTCAGGCAAAATTGCAAAATGTGAATGCTAATAATGTTGTTGGATTATTAAAGCAATATAACGAAATTTCACCTGATGAAACTTTGATTGAAGCTATTATGGATGAAACCAGCAACAAAATGACTACCAGAAAAGCTACGATTGATAAAATTATCAACTCATTGATAAAACGTGCAGAATCTGCAAATGTAAGCGATGAAAGACAAAAACAAGCGATAGAAGCCTGTAAGAAAGAATTAGACTCATACTGGTCATTAGGTATCGGCTATTGTCAAACTTCTAAATTGGACGGTTTAGTAAATAACTTAATCGGAACCATTGATGCTGCCGAAGCATTAACTCATGAAGAAAAAAGTCAAATGAACGACACAGGCATTAATGAAACTTTAGGTTTAATGAGTACCCAAGTTTCGGAAAATACATCCGCTTTAAATGCTCAATTAGCAGAAGACGGTTGGTGCGCTGATTTATACGAAGGTTTGAAATGGTGTGTCGGCTCAAATAATCTTGACGAAAATGTAAAAGCTGATTTAAATAAATATAAAGGTTACATAAATCAACTTCAACAAGCTGAAAAAAACAGAGGAGAAGCAGGTTTTAAAACCAAGTTTAAAGAAATTTTCGGAGTTGATTATGACCCTAAATTAATGAAAGGTTATAACAGATTACAATCCAATTTTGCAATGGCACAAGGTTTAACAATGCAAAAAGACGGATTTAAAGCCGAGTTTGGAAGCTGTATGAACGGACAGGAAAACTATGCAGCAATGCGTAACAAATACGGTTCATATTTAACTCAAATAGCACAAAGCGAAGGGCAGAATATTAATGCAAACAACGCTGTAGACACGGCTATTGCAACACAATTGAAGAAACAAGGTATTGACATTAATAAAGCAACTGACGCTCAAAAGCAACAAGCGTTAAAAACTGTTATTACCAATACATATAACGCAATTGATTCGGAATTAAATAAATATACACATGGACGTTCTTTAACAAATATGGAGAAGCAGCTTAAAAATGCAGGTTCTGCGGTATTTGGCAATAAGAATGATATAGCGTTCAGGGTAAATGACTACATTTCATCACAACAACAAGGCGGAGCTGCGGTTAATATGGCAGTTAAAGCAGTCGGAGCTATTGCCATAGGTATTGCAACAGGCGGAACCGGATTGGCAGCATTAGTTACAGTAAGTGTTGCAACTGCCACATTGTCTACAACCGTAGATTTGACTGACAGAGTATCATCTGATGTAGGTCTTAAAGAAGGCGAAATTACAAATATCCTTAAAAATGCAACCATTGACGGAGCTTCTGTATTTGTCGGTGGTCAGGTTGGCAAATTTGCAGCCATGTTCAAAAGTGCAAATTCATTTGTTCAAGCCGGTGGAAGATTAGCAATGATGGCAGCAGGAGATGCAGCAACAGGCGCGGCTGCCGAATATATGCAGACAGGTACTATCACATTAGAAGGTGTAGCATTCCAGGCAGTATTCTCTGCAGCAGGTAATTTAGTTTCATTGAAACAACTGGGCAAAGCTGATGTACCCGGAACAAAACCGACACAGACCCCAGCGCCTGATCCTGCACCGGCACCAAAACCAACGCCAAACCCGGTGTCTGAGCCTACACCGGCACCAAAACCAACGCCAACTCCCGAATCAGCACAAGTATCGACAACAAAAACTCCCGCAGAAAATATTGAAACAGAACAAGTTCAAAGTCAAAGTACAAAAGTTAAACCTGAGCCAGGAAAACTTCCGGATAATGCAACTTTTGCTACAGGAATAATGTCTAATACAAATGCTGCTGAACAAGCTTTAAAATCTGCAGATTTAACAAATCCGGATGTTATAAAAAATTATACGGATATGTTAGTTGCTGAATTTCCTGCAATAAAAAACTATCCTAAAAAAGGACAGTTTATAACTAAGCTGCAAACGCTTATGAACCATCCTGATTATGAAAAATTAAGCGATTTAAATAAAACAATGGCTAAACTATCAATACTTAAAGGCGGAAATATTATAAACCCTGACGACTTATATAGTAAATATAAAATTCCGGTACAAACAAAACGAAGAATTGAAGATATCGAATATGTTTTGCAAGGCGAAAATCTAAATGCTGCTGCAGCACTTTACCATAAAGGAGACATTGACGTCTTTAACATACTAAACGATGTAACTAAAAAACTTGATAAAACTGCCATATCACAAGTTAAAGACGTAGTGCAGACAGCTTCTGCTCAAGGACATATGATAATTCAGCAATCCCATATTGTTAACCCAAACAAAATACCCGAAATGCAAGTTATTAAAGATGGAAGTACTTTCAACGTCAAAGTTATTGATTTAACAGATGATAAGGTTTTGGCAAATCTGGAACAATACGGATTTGATGCAGGTACAACTTTAGAAGATTTACGATTAACGGTTCATATGAACGATGATTTTAATAAAGCTCCACGACAAACTATTGGCAGAATGATGAACACTCGAGGTGAATTGAACCTATCAGCCAGTATGACTGATGGTACAAACCATTTATATGGAGATATGCAGTTTGGTATAGTTTTAGATTACGATCAAGGCTCAGTAAGCTATGCCTCAAACTATGCCGCAGGAACCGGATTTGGTAAAGGTCGGAAATCTTTTTCTTCTGTCAAACTCGGGAAAAGTGAATCCTTGGAAAACGGATTATTTATAAGAGAACGATTTATTGAGAACATGAAATCAAATGGAGTTGAAGTTTCTGTCGAGGATTATACCGCATTAACTACAATGTTTAAAGATAAAAAAATGACCTCTTATAATTTTAATAAGATGTTTCCTGATGGTAAAATCACGGTTAACGGAAAAGTATTTACAACCGAAGATGTTCAAAATGCTCTTTCGCAAAGTTCAAGCGATTTGTTGACAATGAGAGCTCAAATTAATGGTAAAAACTTTAAAAAAGGTTTTAACGAAGTTAATATATATAATCCGGAAATTAAAGCTATCTATGTTCGCGATAATGGCACAAGTTCTATCGACCAAATATTAAGTGCTGATTTGCTAAAATATGCTCAAGATAAAAAGATCCCAATTGTATTCCAAAGAAGCAGCTTTGCAGAATAGAAACCTATAACAAGTGTTGTAGATGGAACTGATTTGAATGGACCAAAAATAGAAACTCCGGCCGCCACTACTCCTGAATTAAAAAATCTAAAAGGAGCTACTTTAGGTAATAATAATAATTCAGGGATTGAAATTATTCGTAGAAATCCAGCCAATACACCGGTTCATGAATTACCATAGAAAAATTATCACTGATAAATATGGTGATACATATATAATTTCTCACAATTCTCATACCGGGAAAATTCATTTACAGAAAAAAGTTAATAATGCTGCTTCAAACCCTTCAAGAGTGATATCCGCCAACGATATTAGATCTAAAGCTGATATGAATTCTTTCTTATCTCAATATGGGTTAGACGATACATCTTATTCAAATTATTTAAGAAATCAATTGAATAATAATAAAATTTCTAGTAATAAACATATGGTTTTGTCTCAAAAAACACTACCTCAAAAGTTATTTGATCTACAACAAACAAATCCGAAAAGATTTAACAAGTTGGTTGAAAGTGGAGCTCTTGACCTAGTTAAAGAAGGTAAGCTGCCAATGAATATGTTTGATTTTGTTAATACAAATTCTGTATTTACAAATAAATTTCTAAATGGCATAAAAAGACTAAAAAATGGTGAAACAAATGTTTTATCTTTACCTAAAGATGCTGACATTTCAAATATTTCAAAATATGTAGAAAAAGGTAATGTTTGTGAAGTGAACGGAAAATTATACGTTAATGATAATGGTAAACCTGTTAGCATAAATATGACAAAAGAAAAATTTGAAGAATTGTTTCCATCAACAACAGCATTTTTTGAACAAGGACAACTTTCAGATTGCTGGCTTGTTTCTGCTTTAGATAATATGATGGATAAACCAGATGGAAGAACTGCTATTTACCAATTATTCGCCAGGATGGAAATGATATATATATTAAATTCCCTAACTCAGCAAAAGAAATTAAATTTACTAACGGACAGGTTATTAAAGCAAACATGATTGATAATGATTATAATGTATATTCAACTCATGCATATTCTCTAAAAGGTTATAATGCAGAAAAAGATGTTTTTTACATATCAAACCCTTGGAATACAGGTGTTGCCATTGAAATACCATCAAATAAATTTTCACAATATTTTGATTGCATACATTTTTCAAGCACACAAGGTATAAATTTAGAAAATGAATATGATAAATTTGGGAAAATAGTAATTTAGTTGTATAATATAGTATAAAGAATAGGCTTGGAGGTTTATTTAATGTCAGAATCCGAAAAGAAATTTTTAGAATATCAATTAAAAATAGAACAAGCTAAAAAAAATAATATGCCGATTGACAATTATGTAATACAGCAAATAAAGTTACTGGAAAAAGCGCATGACGAATTTTTAGAAAAAGCTGTTAAAAAAGGTTATGATTTAACATTGCCTAGAATTGGGGAAATTGAAATCGGACAAATTTTATCAATGAAACAATTAGCAAAAAAAATAAACTTACCTACAGAAAAATATGATTCACAACTAAAGGAAATTCGAATACGAATCTTTGGTAAGGAAAATTATAAAAATTTTTTCGAAAATAACAAATAACTTAAACCTTAACTATTTCTTAATCTTTTGATGTAAAAGGGCACTAGTAAAGTTTTTTAGCCAACAACCGGTTGTATCCACCCCCTTGATTAGTTTTTTTGTTAGTGATATAAAAGTACATGTAAAAATTTTACTAATGAGTAAGAAGGAGTAAAAATTATGTCAAAAGTAAAAGTAGCCATTAACGGCTTTGGAAGAATTGGTAGAAATACTCTTAGAGCAGCTATCAGAGAAGGTATTTTTGAAGAATTAGATTACGTTGCTATTAACGACCCAGGTTTAACACCTGCTAATGCTGCACACGTTTTCAAATATGACTCAGTTATGGGCAAATTTGATGGTACTGTTGAAGTTGCTGAAGACGGTCTTATCATCAACGGTCACAAAATCAAATTCTACGCAGAAAAAGATCCTGCAGCTCTTCCTTGGAAAGATCTAGGTGTTGAAGTTGTTATTGAATCAACAGGTTTCTACACAGATGCAACTAAAGCTCATGCTCATATCGATGCCGGTGCTAAAAAAGTTATCATTTCAGCTCCTGCTAAAAACGAAGACAAAACTATCGTTTTAGGTGTTAACGAAAATGAATACGATCCTGCTAAACACCACGTTATTTCAATGGCATCTTGTACAACTAACTGCTTAGCTCCTGTAGCTAAAGTTATCAAAGAAAAATTCGGTATCGTTAAAGGTTTGATGACAACTGTTCACTCTTACACCGGCGACCAAAGAATTTTAGATGCTGGTCACAAAGACCCTCGCCGTGCCAGAGCTGGTGCTTTAAACATCGTTCCTACAACTACAGGTGCCGCAAAAGCTGTTGCTTTAGTTTTACCTGAATTAAAAGGAAAATTGGATGGTTTTGCTATGCGTGTTCCTACTCCGGACGTTTCTTTAGTTGACGTTGTTTTCGAAACTGAAAAAACAGTTACTGCTGAAGAAGTTAACGCAGCATTAAAAGCAGCTGCTGACGGACACGTTTTATGCTACTCAGAAGAACCGTTAGTTTCTTCAGACTATGTTGGTACAGCTCAATCTTCAACTGTTGACTCATTGTTGACAAAAGTTATGGGCGACAACATGGTTAAAGTTATTTCTTGGTACGATAACGAAATGGGTTATTCAACAAGACTTGCTGAAACTACAAAATTGGTTGCTTCTAAATTATAATTTCTAATTTAGAAAAAGACTTGAAAAGACCTCTCGCTTGAGAGGTCTTTTTTTATAAATTTATTACTGTTATTGCAGAACTTCTCCACCAGTAAAACTATAGTTGGTAACAAAAATTACCCCTATTTTACAACTTTATTTAATCCGTGCGGTTTATCAACATCTCTATGAAGTTTTAAAGCTGTTTCAAGAGCCAGAAGCTGAATCATAACAGCAATGCAAAATGTTTTAACCATAGGTTTTTCACAATCAATATTTAGATTATAAGTCGATTTAACATGGTTAGTCCGGTTACCGATTACAAATATTGGCGGATTATAATCTTCTTTTATCTTTTCAAGATTTTTTGATGCCGTATAAGTCAAATTATCATTTAAAATATAGATTAAAACCGAACTTCTATTATTCAATACAGCAACATGACCATGCATAAATTCCCCAAGAATAGCTGATGTTGTATTTAAATAAGAGGTTTCTTTTATTTTTAATGCCGCTTCTTTCGCCAATGCATAAGAATGTCCATCCGCGGTTATTATAATATGCTTATACTTAGCTAAAAATCTAGCCAATTGTTTTATCTTTGGCTGCATTTCAAGAGTTGTTGATACAAACGACGGAATAGTTTTTAAATCAAGAATATAATCATATATATCAATACCTTTATCCTGGGCAAATTTAAGCGCCAAAAGTGTTGAACATAATAGCTGCGAAATAAATGATTTAGTTGCCGCAATACTTTTTTCTTCGCCGGCATGACAAGCTATTTGGTAGTCAGAAGCATTCCAGATTGTGGAATTTTCTTTATTTGTAATACAAAGAGTTTTAACACCAAATTCTTTAGCTTTTTCCAATGCGCGGTTTGTATCAGATGTTTCACCCGATTGGGTTATAAAAATATATAAAATACCATCAGCGTGAGCTATAGTATCTTCTAAAAGGAATTCACTTGAATAAACTGCACAAGCTTCAATTTTAGGAATCGAACCAAAAAGATCTGCTGCATATCTGGCACAATGATATGACGAACCACTAGCAACAATTATAATTCTATTAATATCTTTTGGTACATCAATATTTATTTCGCCATTCTTACCTAAATATGCATCTAAAATAATTTGAGTTATGCCGCTTTGCTCATATATCTCAGATTCCATGCAAGATTTCTTCTTCTTAAAATTAAACTGCATTTATTTCATTCCCCTTACATAATCACAAAAAAGGTCATAGCAAAAAAACTATGACCTTTACCATATTTTATTATCCGATAATTCCTCTTAACAACTCATTAACTGTTTTAGGATTAGCTCTGCCCTTGGTTTCCTTCATTATTTGACCGACAAAGAACCCAAGAAGGTTTGTTTTACCGTTTTTATAAGCTTCAACTTCTGCCGGATGAGCATCAACAACTTTTTGAACAAGTTCTTTGATAGCTCCTTCATCAGAAATTTGGCTTAAACCTTTTTTCTCAACGATAGCAGAAGCTTTTGTTCCATCTTTCAACATTTCAATAATAATTTGTTTACCGATATTATTAGAAATTGTTCCTTTTTCAATAAGTGAAATCAATTCAGCCAGATTTTCCGGAGTTAATTTGGTTTCTGTAATTTCAATATGATCTTCTTTTAGGTACGCTGCAATTTCACCCATAATAAAGTTTACAGCAGTCTTAGGATTAGCACCTAATTCAAGAACTTTGTCAAAGAATAAAGCAAGCCCCATTTGCTCAACAATAACGGTTGCATCGTATTCACTCAAGCCCAGGCTTTGGTATCTTGCACGTTTTTGAGATGGAAGTTCCGGCATTGCATCTTTAATTGTTTGAACCCATTGTCTTGAAATTTCAAGAGGCATCAAATCCGGTTCAGGGAAGTATCTGTAATCATGAGCATCTTCTTTACCTCTCATTGAACGGGTTTCTCGAGAGTTATCATCCCACAATCTTGTTTCCTGAACTACTTTTCCGCCTTCTTCTACAATATCAATTTGTCTGTCAATTTCGTATTCAATAGCTCTTTGAAGTGCTGAAAAAGAGTTCACGTTCTTGATTTCAGCTCTTGTACCAAATTCTTTAGAACCTTTAGGCATAATCGAGATATTCGCATCACATCTCATTGAGCCTTCTTCTAAGTTACCGTCACAAACTCCGATATATCGAACGATATTTCTAAGTTCTTCCATATAATTTCTTGCTTCCTCAGCACTTCTCATATCCGGTTCTGATACGATTTCTAATAATGGAGTACCTGCTCTGTTTAAATCTACAAGAGAATAGCTTGAGCCTGCTAACCCGTCAGCACCCGCGTGAACAAGTTTACCTGCATCTTCTTCTAAGTGAGCTCGGGTAATACCGATTCTTTTTCCATTGATATCAAGATATCCGTTTACACAAATAGGTTCATCGTACTGTGAAATCTGATAACCTTTCGGAAGGTCCGGATAGAAATATTGTTTTCTGTCAAACTTGCAGCGAGATGGAATTTCACAATTCAGGGCTAAACCTGTCAGGATACCCATATTTACAACTTCTTTATTTAAAACCGGCAAAACACCCGGCATACCAAGTGTAATCGGACTTGTTAAACTGTTTGGTTCCTGTCCGAATTCGTTTTTATCCGGTGCAAATATTTTCGATTTTGTTTTTAATTGAGCGTGAACCTCCAGCCCAATCACAACTTCATACTTGTCTCTTAATTCTTGATCAACCATTTATTTATATCTCCTTATTTGTATTAATATTATCACAAAGGGGTAAATATTGCTAATATAAATACAAAACTAGCAAATAAAATTTTTACGTGTTTTTATTTAAAAGCATAAAAGATAGGAGAATACGAATGCAGATTCAGAATGTAAATTCATACTCAAACAATTATTCACAAAAACCACATTTCACCTCAATCAAAAGTGTAAAATGTGAAGGGCTATATAAAAAATACCCGGAATTGGCTAATCAGTTGGTTGATACCCTTAAGGAAAATCCAAAAGCAATGGAATTTTGTAAAAAATATGATGTTGATATTGTTTTTCATGCTATAAAGAAAATGCAAGATTCTGTTGAAAGTTCTATACATATTTTCTTTGATAATATATCTAAATCAAAAGCCAGAAAGTTTTTAGATAAAATAGCAGGAAATACTGATGACAAAGTCATGGGGAAATAAATATTCACTCCCGGAAAGCCTTAAAGCCAGTACTGCAGATTTAATAGAGCATATCTCCCCAGAAAGAAAAGTTGCTGATGGATACCGTGGCGGTATGTTGGATTCTCATCTTCAATCTGCAGATGAAAAAATCCAAACTGTACTAAATGATAAGATGAATAAAGCTCTTAAAAAAGAAGCGGATTTGAAAGCAGCTAAAGCCAACGAATCAAAACTAAATTCAGACAGTTCTAAACTACAAAACTCTATTGATGAATTGATAAAAAAAGGTTCATAAATTTCTTTAAACATGAAACAAAAAGGTCAGATTTACAAGTCTGACCTTTTTGGGGACTTATATACCAAATTCCACTAAATGAAAAAATGCACGTCACAACAAGCGATAGCGAAGCAGTCCGGAAAATTTTATTCAATCCCATGGAATGCTTCGAAAATCATAGATTTTCACGAAATGACAATAATGTTGGTGGAAACAATTCCCCTTTTTCTGCTACCTTGAATAAATCTCATGTTTTGATAAAACATTCTCGGGTTCTTTATAATTTTTCAAATATTCCAAAGCCTGAGCCGGAGTCTGTGCAATGAAATAAAGATTTTTTGTCAATTTATTTGCAAATTTTTCTTCAATTATTACATCGAAAAATTCAATTAACTTATTATAAAACCCGTTTGTATTTAAAATAACAATTGGTTTTTTATTATACCCAAGCTGCTTTTGAACAATCATCTCTGCAAGTTCTTCCAATGTGCCAAAGCCGCCTGCTAAAGCAATAACTCCATCTGAAATCTCATCCATTTTTGCTTTTCGCTCGCGCATACCGACTGCCGGATAAAACTCATCACAATTATCAGTTCTGCAGCCCATCTCAATAAGCCTTTCCGGCATTACACCATAAATTTTTCCGTTATTATTTTTAACTTCAGATGCGCATGCCCACATCATTCCAAGAGTACTACCGCCATAAACGATATTATAACCGTTCTGTCCAAGTAATTTACCCAACTCCTTAGCATCTTGGTAATAAACTTCCTCTAAAAAATTTGAAGATGATGCAAATACACAAATATTTTTTCTACTCATTGAAATCTCCGCCAATTCGATAATAATATGAACAAGAAACCCCTGTTCCAACTTCTGAACAGTCTTTTTTCATATCTTCTAACTCCCACCCTGATCCCACAGGATTTATCTTTCCATCCAGAAAAATATTGAGTCCAAATATATCTTTACCCCATACATTAGGTCCATTCAGCCCGTTCATATCAAACATCATAAGAAATGCCGGGTGAAAAATATCATCATCTTTTATGTCCTTTATCCCGATAATTTCATTATCATTTGTCAAATAAAAAGACTCAAAATAATATACATCTCCAACCATAACTCTTTGACCATTCATATAATCAGGAGTATATTTTTTGTTCAATTCATCTTGTTCTGATATTCGCAAGTACGGTTTGACTAAATTCATCATTATCTTTTCCCGCTTATCATCAGATTTTGCACGTTTAAAACTTTTTACAATATCCGAATCTTCCTGAGCATGCATAGCGGTAAAGATATACTCCATTCTTGTATAGATTTCATTCCACTTTGAAATATAAGCAGCTTCCTTAGATGCTATAAATTTTGACGGAATTAATAGCATTACTACCGCAAATATTACAAATATTGTAATAGAATATTCAATTTTCCAAAAACGTTTTCTCATAAAAATTCACTCATTTAAGCCATATCAATACGCTTCTTTTCTTCAAGAAGTTTTTCATAAACCCATTCTGGAATAAAGTTCTTACCAAGAATAATCTGCCCGTTCATAATATTCGGAGTATGGAAATCAGAACCTCCGGTAACAATAAGTCCAAGCTCTTCTGCCATTGACGAGAAATACTCAACACAAGCTGGGGAATGTTTTCTATGATACGCTTCAATTCCGCGCAAACCATAATTCATAAGCTCCTTAATCAATGGTTCAGCTATATCCAAATCATGAGGGTGCGCTATAACCGGAATACCGCCCGCATCATAGATAATTTCAACCGCGTCAAAAGGTGTCACGGTTTTTCTCTGCACATAAACCGGCGAATCATCATGAATATATTTTGCATAAGCATCCATAATATTATTTGTTCCGCCCGCGTTGGTTATTGCTTTTGCAATATGAGGACGCCCAATACTGCCGCCTTCTGCGACAAGTTTTTTAATATCTTCAAATTTGATTTTAATACTTTCTTT
Organism: uncultured bacterium; assembly: GCA_900551965.1. GTDB lineage: Bacteria > Cyanobacteriota > Vampirovibrionia > Gastranaerophilales > Gastranaerophilaceae > Zag111. Next base: position 4,963 of record URYF01000020.1, on the reverse strand, counting down.
TTTAGAAAGCAGTGCAATAATTTCTTTAGTCTGCTTAATCCTTGCTTGCTGCTGACTTTTGATAAGCTCTAAGAAATCCTTATTTTTAGTATTCATAAAATAGCCTAAAATATGGACTTCATGATTTTTATACAAAGTATTAACTTCAATACCGCGAATAATTTCGATCTTATCCTCAAGCCCATTTTCTTTAATGTGTTTTTGGGCAATATCATAAGCCAGAATATTATCGTGATCCGTAATCGCAATAGCTTCAAGCCCGACATCTACAGCGGTATCAACAATCCTTTCAGGCGAGAACACTCCGTCTGAAAAGTTTGTGTGAATGTGTAAATCAGTTTTCCTTTTCACTTCCTTTTTCCTCTTCTATATTATTATTACTACATAAAATTCTTTTTATAGACAGGGCTTTCCCGCCGGAAGTTTCAATCTCAACTTCTACAGCATTAATCTGGGTAGTTTTGCCCGGTGCTACTTCATAACGTTCAGGAATACCTGTTAAAAATCTTGATAAAGAGGTCGAATATTCCATTCCAATAACCCCGTCAGATGCTCCGCAAAACCCGGCATCTGAAATGTATGCCATTCCGTTTATAATACTTTCATCAGCAGTCTGCACATGTGTATGGGTGCCCAAAAACGCACTTAAACCGTATTCTGAGCAGAATCTGCCAAAACAAATCTTTTCCGCTGTTGCTTCTGCGTGAAAATCAACAATAACAATAGGAGTAATTTCTTTTATTCTTTTAATTTCATCGGCAACCATTTCCCACTGAGAATCTACAAGATTCATAAACACCCTGCCGATTACATTAATCACACCAACTTTAAAATCTCCCATATCAAAAATTCTGCTGCCTGTGCCTTTTGTTCCTTTAGGGTAATTTATAGGTCTTATCAGACAGTCAGATGTTTCGATGTAGTTATATATATCTCTTTTATCCCAAATATGATTACCACATGTCATACAGTTTATACCGTAATCTTTAAAATCATTATAATTTTTTTCGGTTAAACCAAAACCGTGAGAAGCATTTTCAACATTAGCTATAATAAAATCATATTTTTTAAAGGTATCATTTTCAGCAAGAAAATCTCTTACAGCATTTCTGCCCGGTTTTCCTACAATATCTCCAAAAAATATAACTTTAATTATGTCTTTTCCCATAAATTTTGTCTTTCTTCCCGATTATTTTATATATTAAGCAAGAAGCTGAAAAAATCAACTTCTTGCCTTAATATTATCTTATTTTGCTATTTCAGTAGTTCTAAACTCTCTAACTACCGTAACTCTGATTTGTCCCGGATAGTCAAGTTCATTTTCGATACGCTTCGCAACATCTCTTGCAAGCTTGCCTGAAGCTAAATCATCAAACATTTCAGCCTGAACAATAATCCTAACCTCACGTCCAGCTTGAACCGCAAACGACTGTTTAATACCTTCATAGCTGTTTACAATCTCTTCGATTTTTTGTAAACGTTTAATGTAAATTTCTAAAGTATCACGTCTTGCTCCCGGTCTGCCAGCTGAAATAGCATCAGCAACTTTAACCAAAACAGCTTCAATTGTATTAGCTACAACATCATCATGGTGAGCTTCTATAGCATGAATAACTTCAGGTTTTTCTCCGTAGCGGGAAGCTATTTCAACCCCAAGCTGAATATGTGTACCTTCTTGAGTTTGGTCTACAGCTTTACCTATATCGTGCAATAACCCTGCACGTTTTGCTATTTTTTCATTGGCACCTAATTCTGCAGCGAGCATTCCTGCAATATGCCCGACTTCTAAAGAGTGTTTTAAAACATTTTGCCCGTAACTTGTTCTATAGTACAGGCGTCCTAATGTTTTTGTTAACTCTTTATTCAAACCCATAACACCCATTTCAAGAGCGGCATTTTCACCTTCTGACCAGATTTTTTTATCAATTTCTTCTCTGGCTTTTTCAACCATTTCTTCAATCCTGACAGGGTGAATACGGCCATCTACAATAAGTTTTTCAAGCGCTAATTTTGCAATTTCACGTCTTACAGGATCAAAACTTGATAAAACAACAGCCTCCGGAGTATCGTCAATAATCAAATCAACCCCTGTTAAAGTTTCAAGTGCGCGAATGTTACGACCTTCGCGCCCGATTATACGTCCTTTCATTTCATCATTAGGCAGACCTACAACAGAAACAGTCGTTTCTACAACCTGCTCAATCATGCAGCGCTGCATTGTTGTTGATAAAATTTCTTTTGATTTTTCAAGTGATATTTCTTTTATTTTGGCTTCATTTTCTCTAACTAGCTGCATCTGTTCCTGAGCCAAATCGTTTTTTAATTGTTCTAATAAAGTTCTTTTAGCATCCTCGCAAGACATACCTGAAATTCTTTCAAGTTCTTCTGTTTGCTTCTGAACAAGTTCAGCCAGATAATCTTCTTTTTCTAAAAGCTGATCCATTTTTCTCTGGTTTTGAATCTCTTTTTCGGTATATTCTTGAATTTTATCTTCAAGCATATCCTCTCTTTTTGCTAACTTTTGTTCCTGTCTTGCAAGCTCCTGCCTGCGTTCTCTTTCCTCTTCGTTTAATTGCTCTCTGTCATCTTGCAACTCTTCTACTGCTTTAATTTTTGCTTCTTTGTAGAGAATTTTTTCTTTTTCTTCAAGCGCTTTTTTGTCTTTTTCAACAGATTCAATTGCACTTTTGATTTTGTTTTTTTGAATAATCAGCATTGCAACTAAGACTATTACCGCAATAGCCGCAATAACTAATAACAAGGTTGTTGCCATAAAGTAATACCTTATCCTTTTCTATTTTTTTATAATACACGCAATATCGGATACATATATCCTACCCGAACTTTTATTCTATATGATTTTAGATAAAATTATTGCATATATATTCAAAAAATATTTCCTACTACATCTGCCAATATGATATCATATAAATGGATTTTTGTATAGTGTGAATTTTTTAAGATTTACCTTTATTTATAGCCAGACCAGGGTCTGAATATGAACCGGTTGTAAGTTTAATAAATTTATAAGTTAAAACCGGTAACACTCCAGCTAATAAGAAGCTTGAAATACCAACATTTGCTAAAATATTTCCACATTTTACATATTTAGCTTTTTTAGCAAATTTTTCAATATTATTTGATTTTTTTGCAGCCTCAATAAAACCTTCAAACTCATTTTTAAACTCTGTTAATTTAGCAATATCTACAAATTTTCTAGGATCCCTGATACGTGATTTCAGATAAGAAACTTTTTCCATTTTTTCAGCAGCTTTTGAGAACAAGCTGTTAGGATTAGTATCCAGAAAATCAAGTAAATCTTTTGCTGAATTTGACTTTGGCAGCTCTACTTTATTGTCTTTTATAGCTTGAATAAACTCTTTATTATCCAAAATCAGCGGATCAAGATTTACATTAACTTTAAAGAATTTATTTGCAAGTTTATCTAAACCTTTTGCAATATAAATCGGTGTTACAAAATTCAAAATCATAGAACCGGTCATTTTAAACGCATTAGCATAACTTTCTTCTTTATTTCTGGCTGTAGAAACTCTGCCGACAGTCAATCCCCCATCAGAAATAGCCATTTTATCTACAGTTCTCAAATTAGCAATCGCAGAAGTTAAACCGCTTCCGGTAAAGGTAATTTTATCTCCGTTATTAAAATCCTTAAACGGATTATTTACCGTTGAGGTAAAGGTTTTAACAGGGGTAAAACTTTGAACGGTAGTTTGATTTTGCGCTTGATTTTTTGCTCTGTTTTCTCTAATTTTTCTGGTCAATGCAAAAATCATAGGAGGAAGCACAAACCCCATAATAGCTGTAGGGATAATAGTTGCTGCACAGAATTTTTTAGTTAAAAGTTTTTCAAACTTCGGTTTGTTATCTCGGACCTTTATCAAATCGGCAACAGCATCTTGAACATCTTTTTCTTTAATCTGTGAGAATTTTTTAATATTATATTCAATCCCTTGAACAACATTGTCAACTCCGGTTTCACTTTTAAATAATTTTAAATTTACAGAAGGATTAAAACCTTTTTTAGAAATAAATTTATCAGCAACTTTTTCTACTGCAGGAATTCCGCCAAGCCAAATTGCAGACGTAACATATTCATCTAAAAATCTTTCACGAGTGGCATCATTAGCCATCGTTTTTGATTCTTTCATGTTTTCTTTTCTTGATATAAGTATTTTTGAAGGAGCTTCAATACAGCAATCCCTGACCAGTAACGGGTAAATGCTGCTGTTATTTCCTATCGCAGATATAATATTTGTAATTGCCATAATATTCTTTTAACCTCAATTCTTTAACTAAAAAACAACTTCTTTCGCTCTTTTATCCTGAAGAAGTTGTTCATAAGAATTGATTTATTTTTTACAAAAGCGCATTACCAATCCTACAACCCCTTCAGGTTGATATGACGGTTATGATGATGTTTTTGTAAAAAGTTTTGAGTCATAAATTTTCCTTGTTTCCTTATTATATATAAGAAATATTTATATGTAAAGACTTTATGTATAATTTATAAAGTTTGTCAAAAATAAATTTGCTAAATTTCAAAAGTTTTGTAAAGTAAACTTAACTTTTCAGTATCTGAAGTTTCAAAAAGAATTGTTTTATCTTTGGAGGTTTCCCCTTTTAAAATTTTTATTGAAGTTTTTGGGATTTTAAAATTTTTAGACAAAAACTCAACAACAGCTTTATTTGCTTTACCGTCAATCGGTTGTGCTGTAATTTTTATTTTTATACCGTTATCTTCTTTAATTATTTCATTTTTTTTGGCATTAGGAGAAATTTTTATTGATACTATAATGCCGCTATCAGTTTCTTTAATCATAGTAAAAATATATCATAATTGTAACAAAAATTACAGAAAAAACAGTAAAAAAATTAAGAAAACAGCAAAAACTATGTATCAAAAAAGTTATATAAGGCAAATTCTCTTGAGAAAATAACAATA
>URYF01000019.1 GCA_900551965.1 uncultured bacterium | reverse complement strand
AATAAATCAGGTTCTTTTTTTATTTACATTTTTCCACAAACTACTGAGCAGTGTAAACACTAACTTGTTTTCTGTCACGTCTGTGTGGTTCAAATTTAACAGTACCGTCAATTAAAGCGAATAAAGTATCATCTGAACCGATACCAACATTGTTGCCAGGGTGGATTTTAGTTCCTCTTTGACGAACTAAAATATTACCTGCTTTTACAGCTTCTCCGCCGAATTTTTTAACGCCTAAACGCTTCGCTTCGGAGTCGCGGCCGTTACGGGTGGATCCCATACCTTTCTTATGTGCCATTTTTCATTTTCTCCTTTTTACTTGTATTTTAACGATATTAGGCTACTTATTCAGCAGCTGTTTCTTCACTTGCAGACTTTTTAGCAGATGTTCTGATTTTTGAAACCATAACTCTTGTAAAGCCTTGTCTGTGACCTTGTTTTTTTCTGTAACCTTTTTTAGGTCTTTGTTTGTAAACGATAACTTTTTTAGCTCTGTCATGTAACATGATTTTGCCTTCTACTGAAGCGCCTGCTACATAAGGCTGACCGATTTTTGATTTTTTACCGTTAACAATCATAACGATTTTGTCAAAAACTACTTTTGAATCTTTTTCGCCATCTAATAATTCAATATCAACGTAACGACCTTCTTCAAGTTGATACTGTTTTCCGCCAGTTTCGACTATTGCGTACATAGTTTCTTCCTTTCATTTGGGGTTTCGTAACCCTGTTGGGGTTTTATAAACGATTGACCCGAGTAATCACGTATTGTTATTATCATTCGGACAGAACTTATTGTCAAGCGCTTTTAATATTTATTAACGTTATTGTTCTTATATGCTGTTTGGAGTATTATTAATTTATGATGTTTACCAGGGAAGAATTAATTGCAGCAACGGGAGCTGTTGTATTAAAAAACGAGAGTACAGCAAAACAAAATTTTAGCATTTCTACAGATACCAGAACTATAGTTAATTCTGATATATATTTACCTCTAAAAGGGGAAACTTTTGATGGGGAAAAGTTTATTGCTAAAGCTCTTGATGCCGGTGCTAAGGCTTATTTTACAACCGGAGATGAGGTTTTTGAAGGGGCAGAATTTGTATTAAAGGTTTCTAATACTTTGGATGCCTATTTGAACATTGCAAAATACTATAGGCATAAAAAAAATCCACGGACTGTTCAGATTACCGGAAGTTCAGGTAAAACAACAACAAAAGAAATTGTTTATTCTGTATTAAGTCAGAAATTTAAAACTGCAAAGACTTTTTCCAATCACAATAACGAAATAGGCTTTTGTCAGACGGTTTTAGGTATGGAAGAAGGTACTGAGGTTTTGATTGTCGAATCAGGCATGAGGGGGTTAGGCGAAATTGAACTGATTTCAACTCATTTGGAACCTGATTTTGCAATTATTACAAATTCGGGCTCAGCACATGTCGGCAGGCTTGGTAGTCTTGATAATATTGCTGTTGCAAAATGTGAGATAACAGCAGGTTTAAGTCCGAAAGGGGTTTTTATATCTAAGGATCAGGATATTATAAAAAAACATGTGAAATTTGATGGTGAAAAGATTTATTATTCGTTGAATGATGTAAAAATTATAGCCAAAGCTCCATCATATTCTGAATTCAAATATAAAAACGAAGTTTATAAGCTCAATGTTGAGGGTGAATATAACATCGAAAATTCACTAGCGGCAATTGAATTAGGTTTAAAACTTGGTATGAGTGCTGATGAAATCCGCGCTGGACTGCTTTCATACCGTCCGATTGAGAAACGCTGGGAGCTTGAAGAGATTAAAGGTTTTAAGTTTATAAACGATAGTTATAATGCTAACCCTGAATCAATGAAGGCTTCGGTTAAGACTTTTATTGAACTTTATGAAAATCCTGTTGTGGTATTAGGTGATATGGGTGAGCTTGGTGAGAATGAATTGGAATATCACAAACAGGTAGGACGCTTTTTAGCCGGTTTAAATAACAAAAAAGTAAAATATATAACAGTTGGCAAACTCGCTGCTGGAATTGCTCAAGAACTTACTGCACAAGGATTTGAGGTTGAATGCTTAAATTCAACTAATGAAGCATCTTGTTACATTCTTGAAAATTTGAATAACAGTTATACAATATTTTTGAAGGCTTCCCGTTCGATGAAATTTGAAGGGATTTTGGAAGACGTAAAAAGAGGGATATGTAAATTATGATAATGATAGCCATAGCATTCTTATTGGGAATGGTTTTGTGTATGCTTTTCGGGGTACCGTATATTGATATGCTTAAAAAACGAATGATTGGACAATATATTAAAGATGTTGCTCCTGAAAATCATGCGAAAAAACAAGGTACGCCAACAACAGGCGGGGTTTTTATAATTGTTGCAGTTATTATGGCATCTGTTACAACATTACTTCTAGCTCAAAAAATGACAACAACTGCGCTTATAACAATTATCACTCTTGCATTCTATACTTTTGCGGGGTTTCAAGATGATTATATAAAAATAAAAGGTAAAGGTAATGACGGTTTGACAGCAAGGGGCAAACTCTTTAGACAAATAGCCATTGCGCTTTTGCCGACTTTATTTTTAATTACGACAAATCCAAGTGCGTGTATTTTTACAATTGGAAATTTGCCGATAGACTTGAAATGGTTATATCCGTTTTTTGCGGTATTTATTATAACAGGGGCATCTAATGCTTATAATCTTACAGATGGACTTGATGGACTGGCTGCAGGATCCGGAGTCCCGGCATTTGTAGCTTGTGCTCTTATCGCTTTATCGATGGGTGAAATTGAACTGGCAATAATTTCAGCGACTGTTGCCGGGGCATTGCTGGGATTTTTGAAATTTAACAAGCCTAAGGCCGAAGTCTTTATGGGAGATACCGGATCTTTGGCAATAGGCGGTTTGCTTGGTACTTTGGCAGTTCTTGGAAAGTTTGAGTTCTTGCTAATCTTTATCGGTGGGGTTTTTGTTATCGAGACTTTGTCAGTGATAATTCAGGTTACAAGTTTTAAGACTACCGGTAAACGAGTTTTTAAAATGGCACCTATTCATCACCATTTTGAACTTTTGGGCTGGAATGAAAAGAAAGTTGTAGTAGTATTTTCAATTGTATCATTTATATTATCTGCAATTGCGGTTATTCTGTTTGAGATATTTAATAAAGGAATTTTATAATGGGAATTTTAGGTAAAAAGGTTCTGGTTTTGGGTCTTTCAAAAAGCGGTATTGCTGCTGCTAAGTTTGCTAAAAAACAAGGTGCTGTTGTATATTTAACAGAGGGCAAGTATGTTGAAGAAGAAAATATGGGCAAGGTTGAAGAATTAAGAAGTCTTGGTATAAATGTTGAATACGGCGCTCATTCTGAGGAATTTATATCTAATGCGGAACTTGTCGTTACAAGCCCGGGGATTCCTCCGCACAGTGAGATTATTCAGAGAATAAAAAAACAAAATATCCCTGTGATTTCAGAATTGGAATTGGCATATAGAGAATGTGATATTCCGTTTATTATAATTACCGGAACTAATGGAAAAACTACAACAACAGCTTTAACAGAGCATATTTTATCAAAATCTTTGCAGGTAAAAGCCTGCGGTAATATTGGTCAGCCGCCTTGTAATATTGCAGATGAAGGTCTTGACTATTTTGTATGCGAGGCAAGTTCGTATCAGCTTGAAATGAGTCCATCATTGAAACCTTTCATTTCAGTCTGGACTAATTTTACACCTGATCATATTGATTGGCATCAGGGGCTTGAAAACTATTTCAATGCAAAAGCTAAAGTTTTTAAAGAACCTCAGGCTCCTCAATTCAGCGTATTGAATGCAAAAGATGAGAAACTTCTGGAATTTGCAAAACAGGCAGCCGGTGAAATATTTATGTTCGCAGCAAATATCGGTGATAACTGCTGTTATGTGGAAAACGGTGAAATTATTTATAAAAGGGCAGGGGCTGCAGAATCTATAATAAAGATTTCAGATTGTCCGCTGTTAGGCGAACATAATTACCAAAATATCATGTGTGCAATAATTTGTGCTAAATTAACAGGTGTTGATAATGCTTTGATAAAGCAGGCAATAATGGAGTTTAAAGCACCTGCTCACAGGTTGGAAAAAATTACGGAAAAAGACGGAATTACTTTTTATAATGATTCAAAAGCTACAAATCCTGAGGCTGCGATTGTTGCGATAGATTCGTTTGATAATACAAACGTTGCGCTTATAGCAGGCGGGAGAGATAAAAATACCGATTTGGCAGAATTTTGTGATTCTATTAAAAACCACATAACAACTGTGGTTTTAATCGGAGAGGCTGCTGATAGATTTGAAGAAAACCTTATACAAAGCGGGTTTACAAATATCATAAGAGAAGATTCTATGCAGAGTGCGATTGATAAATGTATAGAAATAAAGCCTGATGTTGTTTTATTATCGCCGGCATGTGCAAGCTTTGATATGTTTACAAGTTATGAAAACAGAGGGGAAGTATTCAGAGAATATGTCTTATCGCGAGTATAAATCACCCCGAAGACAGGAAAGAGAAAGAAAGGAAAAACGAAGGAAAATAAATAATTCCGATGTTATTCTATCTGATCCAGATAAGTCGTTGTTAGTCATAGTAACATTTCTTGTTATTATTGGTTTTTTGGCGATTTTTTCTGCAACCGCTCCAAAATGTTTAAGAGAAGGGGTAAACCTTGCTACATTTCTTATCAAACAGATGATTTATGCGGGTGTCGGCTTTTTTGCAATGGGATTTTTTGCACATTTTGATTATAAAAAGCTTGAAAAATATAATAAAAACTTCTTATGGGTTGTAATCGGTTTATTACTGGTGCTGCAATTTACGCCGCTCGGGGTTACGATTAATGGAGCTAAACGCTGGATAAATCTCGGGTTTATGCAGCTGCAGCCGTCCGAGCTTGCTAAACCTTTATTTTGTATGCTTTTGGCTACAATGTTTAAAGATAAAATTGACTTAAATACGTTTTTAAAAAACATGACAAGTACGGTTATACCAATGCTTGTAATTCTTGTTTTGATTTTAAAACAGCCAAACCTTAGTATGGCAGTAATTTTAACAGTAACTACACTTGCCTTATATATAGCAGGAAGAGGACCATGGCTGCCTATATGGATTGGCGGCGGGGTTGCAGGGTTAGGTATTCTAACTATGCTGCCAAAACTTTTACACGGTTATCAGATGGATAGAATTAATGTTTGGCTCAATCCGGGCAGTGATGCTTTGGGTAAGGGGTATAATATTATTCAATCGTTGATAGCTTTTGCAACAGGTGGTTTCAGCGGTTCGGGGTATGGCGGATCTATCCAAAAACTTGCATATTTGCCGGAATGTCATACCGATTTTATTTTTGCGATTTTGGCTGAAGAATTTGGATTTTTAGGCTGCTTATTTGTAATCGGTTTATTTGTGGCTTTTGTACATAGAGGCTTACGGGTTTCTAAAAGATGCCCTGATATGTACGGGAAACTTTTGGCTATCGGAATTACTTTTATTTTCGGATTTCAGGCGTTTTTAAATATGTCTGTAGCAAGTTCGTTACTGCCGGTTACAGGGGTTACTCTTCCGTTTATAAGTTACGGTGGCACCTCTATTATTGTATCACTTGCAATGGTTGGAGTTTTATTAAATATATCAAAACAGAGAATTAAAAGAATAAGGACAGATGTGAATGAATAAAAAGACTTATTTTATAACAGGCGGTGGAACAGGCGGGCATATTTATCCTGCAATAGCGGTGGCTGATGAGTTGTTAAAAGATGAAAGCACCGATAAAATATACTATGTCGGCAACCCTGATAACTTGGAAGCTTCTATTATAAAAGATAAAGATTATGAGTTTTTACCTGTAAAGTCTTCCGGTATGCCAAGAAAAATAAGTTTAGATCTTTTAAAATGGTCAGGCGGAATGTTTACAGCCTGGGTTAAATGTTGTAGTTATATTCATAAATATAATCCGGATGTTGTTTTTGGAACAGGCGGTTATGTCTCGGCTCCTGTTTTGATGGCTGCTATTACTATGAAGGTTCCGTTTGTAATGCATGATTGTGATGCTAATCCTGGGCTTGTGACGCGTGAACTTGCGCCGTTTGCTAAAAGTGTGTCAATTGCCTTTGAAGAAGCTAAATTGAAGTTAAAAACAGATAAGTGCAATTTAAACGGAAACCCTATAAGACCTGCGTTTAAAACATTGACCAAGCAAGATGCCCGAAATGCTTTAGCATTGCAAGATAGGCTTACAATATGTATTATGGGGGGCTCTCAAGGGGCAAAGCAAATAAATAGTGCGGCTGTTAAAATATTAAAAGAGCTTTCTCAAAAACAAAAACTTCAAATAATTTTTCAAACGGGAAAACGGAATTACGAAGCTGTTATAACCGAATTAAAAGAAGTTTATCCTGATTATGCTCAGGATAAAAATATTATAATAAAACCTTATTTTGATGATATGGTTACTGTTTTAAAGGCTTGTGATATAGCGATTTCACGGGCTGGTTCGTTGAGTATTTCCGAACTTTGTGCAAGCGGAATTGCGCCGATATTTATTCCATATCCGCATGCAGCTGCTGATCACCAACGAAAAAATGCAAAATGTATGCTAAAAGCAGGTGCAGGATTATATCTGGAGGATTCTGATACAACTCCTGAAACTTTATTAAACATGTTATCTGAGCTTACTAAAGATTCTGAAAAGTTATCGTCAATCCAAAATGCAGCTCTAAGTCTTGCAAAATATGACGGGATTCAAAAGATTATTGAACAGATTAAGGAATAATTTATTTTGTAAGACTGTCTAAGAATTCTTTGTTAGCATCAAGGGAAGCTTTTGTTGCAGTTAGAGAATAGACAGGTTTTGAATTGAATATATTTCTTGCGGTATTATAAATATCATCAACAGTTATGGAATCAATATTTTCTAATTGTTTATTTATATATGCAACTCCGTAAGGGGAAGTTTTAGCCATGTGAATATGGTTGTTTTTGCCGGCATTTAGTTCAAGAGAATTTAATAAACCGGATTTAATGGCTTTTTTTGCATTATTTAATTCTTCTTCTGTTACTTTTTCCGTTATAATTCTTTTTATATTTTCATTAAATCCGTCAATAGATTTTTTTATATTATCAAAAGTTTGTTCACCGGTTTCCTGATTTTCTGTTGTTGTTCCTATTTTTAACATAAATACTCCGGTATCTCCCGGGGTTGTGAAGTTAGATGATACAGAATAGGCAAGGTGTCTAGTTTCTCTCAGGTCGCTAAACAATCTTGATGAAGGAGTTCCGCCAAGGATTGTATTTAACAATTCAAGACAAACTTCGTCTTTTATGTTGCCGCTGTATTTAAATTTATATGCCTGAATAATATCGGCTTGGTTTTTCAAGTGAACATCTGTAAATACTTCGGTTTTTTCAATCGGTTTATGTAATTTTTCTAACGAAGAGTCATACGGTTGAAGTTTTCCAATCTCATTTAGAGAATTAAATACTTGTTGTTTTAATTCCGGCTGCTTGCTAAATGGACCTGTTATCGTAGCTATACCTTGTCCGTTTGTAAAAATATCATTATGAAAATTTTTAACATCGTCTAAAGTTATTTTATCTAAACTTTTTAAAATATCTTTTGGTGTAAATTCATGGGCAGTTCCTTGATAAAGAGATTTGAATAATTTATCATAAGGCGAAACCTCACTATTTGCAAATTCATCTTTCAATCGAGCAATTGCAGATTCAAATTCTTTTTGAGTAAGGTTAGGGTTTTTGATTCGATCATTAAGAAGTTTTAATGTTTTTTCTGTTGTATCGACAGGAAAATCGGCTAATACAGAAATTCCGTATCCTGTTGAATATATACCGTTGCGGATTCCTAAAATGTCAGCTTGTTTTGAAATTTCTTCTTGGGATTTGGTTAAAGTTCCTGCATTATTAAGCATATCATTTAAAACTTCTGCAATCGCAGCTTCTTTAGGTGTCCAGTTCTTTTCAGCTACAGAGAAGCGATATTGCATAGTTTTTGTGCTGGCATCATTTAAAACTATTTCCAGGTTGTTAGAATTTCTATATGTTGAAATATTTTCAATAGTTATCGGATTTCTTTTATCGGCACCTGTAAAAGCTATAGAAACAGGGGTATTTGATATTTGTTTGTATGAATTTGTAATTTGTTCAGGGTTACTGTTATTAGGGTGAACAACTGTTAATGCAGCTTTATTTAAATCAAGATATTTTTTTGCTGTATTTATAATATCTTGAGCACTCATTTCGTCAACAATCTTATCAAAATCTTTTAGTGTTTGAATATTATCGTTCAAAAACGCTGTTCCTATAGCATTGTTTAAGCCATAAGAACTTTCATACAACTGATTGTGAGATTTTTTCATTTTGTTTTTTATTGCTGTTAATTCTTCTTCTGTCGGGGGAACTTTTGATAGTTTATCAATGACACTGTACAAATCCTTTAGAAGTTTTTCAGATTTATCATCCGATACGACTGATTCAATCATCATTAATGATTTATCTTCAGGACGCGAGCTTAACCTATCAGGAGCAAAGTTAACGTAAATACCGTAATTGCGTTCTATATCGGAAACTCTTGAATTGTGCAAACCGCCTGCCAGGTTAGCAAGAGCCTGCATATGAATTTTATCTTTTGTATTGTTGTTTTCAGGTCCCGCAAATCCGATAAAAACAGTAGTCGCATTACTTTCAGATTTTGGAGAAATTATATCCTGCCTTACGGGCTTATCGGTTTGGGTTAATTTTTCAAAATGTCTGCTGCCTGAAGGTACTCTATTTGTATTGAAATACTTTGCAATCAGATTGATAGTTTCTTCAGAGTTTACATCACCTGTGATTACAGTTGTCATATTTCCGGGATAATAATTATCATTAAAATATTTAACAACATCATCTCTTGTCAGATTTGTTATGTTATCTGTTGTTCCTGCAATCAAATCAAGTGATGTTGATTGTATATTAAACAAGTTTTTTATGGTTTGAGAGTATCCTAGATTTTCGTTTTCAGAGACACACATGTTAATTTCAGAATTTACAATCTTTTTTTCTTTTTCCAATTTATCTAGTAAAAATTTAGGAGATTGAAGCATTCCGGCATGAAGTTTTATTTTGTTTTCCAGATCGCCTTCTTCAAGCAGGTTTGATTTTATGAAGTAATTAGTATTTGAAAATGATGTAGATGCGTTTGTATCGGCACCCATTTTGTTTACTTCATCAAAAAATACCTTATCTCCAAGATCTTCTGAGCCATTAAATAAATTGTGTTCTATATAGTGGCTTATTCCGCGTAAATTGTCAGGTTCGTTAAACGATCCTGTATTTACATAGGTTTTTACAACTGTAGGACCATCTTTTGGAACGATTACTACATTTTGCCCTGTTGCAAGTTTATAACATTGAGCCGTAAGGTCATTTGGAAGTTTTATATCCTGGATTTTTGAGTAAGCTACAGGTACCCTGACATTGTAATCTGGACTAACCGCAGGTAGTGTTTCAAGCTTTTGAGTCCCGGTATCTGCTTGTATTCCAATTGGAACAGTCGAGGCAAAAGCCGGCTGCGTTTTGTTTATTTTATTACTTCCTGTTATATATAATTGATTTATATTCATGCAAATACTACCTGTATATTTTTAAAAACATCAGAATCTTTAAATTTGCCAAATTGTTTAAGAAATATTAATCGCGGAAAATTGTTTGATCTCTATCAGGGCCGACAGAAACTATAGATATTGGTGTTTCTAGAATTTCTTCAAGCCTTTCAAGATATTTTCTACAATTTTCAGGCAAATCTTCGTATTTACGAATGTCTGAAATATTTACCTCCCAGCCTTTATGGGTTTCATAAACAGGTTCAAGGTATTTATGGATAAAGACATTTGTCGGGTATGATGTGTAAATCTTACCATCTCTGGTATCTTTGTATGCTGTGCAGACTTTAATCTCTTCAAACGTATCAAACACATCGATTTTGGTAAGAGCAACAGATGTCAACCCGCCGACAAGGCAGGCATATTTCATTGTAACCGCATCAAACCAGCCGCATCTGCGAGGTCTGCCTGTAGTTACTCCAAATTCGTGACCTATATCTTGGATTTTTTTCCCGGTTTCATCTGTTAATTCTGTTACAAAAGGTCCTTCGCCCACTCTTGTTACATAAGCTTTTGAAACCCCGATAACTTCATCAATCAAGGTAGGTCCGTAGCCTGAACCTGTTCCGGCTCCGCCGCCTACAGGGTTTGAACTTGTTACAAACGGGTATGTCCCAAAATCAACATCAAGCATTACCCCTTGTGCACCTTCAAATAAAATCTTTTTCCCTTCACTCTTTGCTGCTGTCAGCATTTCCTGCCATTCAAAGCACACAAAAGGCTTGAAAATTTCGGCATATTGTTTGCATAGTTCCAAAACTTCTTCTTTTGTGTATGTTTTCAAACCGTAAACTTCTTTAAGTTGTTTATTTTTGATAGGCAGAATTATATCTAATTTTTCATTAAGGGCTTCCGGGGAATATAAATCTTCAACTTTTAAACCTATTCTTTGCATTTTGTCTGTATAAGTCGGTCCGATACCTTTTTTTGTTGTGCCGATTTTTCCTTTTGTTGCGGTGTTTTCAGAGTAACCGTCAACTTCTGTATGCCAAGGCATTGTAATTGATGCAAGCGGGCTTACCTTTAACCCTGATAGATCGATGTTTTCTTTCTTTAATCCGTCAATTTCTTCTTGAAAATATTCAGGTAAAATGACAGTGCCATTGCCGATTAAACAGGTTTTACCTTTGTATAAAATGCCTGATGGAATTAAGTGAAATTTGAAGGTTTTACCGTTAGCGACAACTGTATGTCCGGCATTACAGCCGCCTTGATAACGAATAATTAAATCAGCATCTCCTGCCATTATATCCGTAATTTTTGCTTTACCTTCATCACCCCATTGGGCGCCGACAACAACTCTGTTTACCATAATTATCCCCTTTTTTATACTTCTATTGCTTAATAATATTAGCACAAAAAAGTAACAATTAAAATTATTTTGTTTGTTCTTTTATAAATTCAGGAAGGATTTCAAAAACGTCTCCGACGATACCTGTGTCTGCAATTTCAAAAATAGGTGCTGCCTCATCGTTATTTATTGCAATAATATGTTCAGCTCCAGTCATACCTACTGTATGCTGGATAGCTCCTGAAATTCCGCATGCAATATAGACTTTAGGGTTCACCGTTTTACCGGTCTGCCCTACTTGAATACTTTGCGGTGCCAATCCCATTTCAACCGCTCCTCTTGTTGCGGCTACTGTTGCTCCGATTGAATCTGCAAACTTTTGCAATAACTCAAATCCTTTTTCATTTTTTAACCCTTTGCCGCCTGCAACTATTACTTCTGCACTATTAAGGTCGTTAATCTCGGATTCAATTGTCTTTTTAAATTCTAAAAGCTCAACTCTGTTGTTTAAATATGAAATATTAACAGGGCAGGATACAAATTCTGTTTCAACAAAGTTATCAGCTCTGTGTACCTTAAATACGTTCGGGCGTACTGTTGCCATTTGAGGATAATTTTTACATAAAATTGTTGCCATAAGCTGCCCGCCAAAGGTCGGTCTGGTTGCTGCAAGCTGTCCTTTTTCATTGATATCAAGCCCGGTACAATCTGCGGTTAATCCTGTTCCTAAAGCCCCAGACACTCTTGGTGCCAAATCTCTACCCTGGTTTGTTGCTCCAATTAGCAAAATTTCAGGCTTTATCACACCGACTAAATCTACAATTGATTTTGAATAATATTCGGTTGAATAGTTTTTAAATTTTTCATCTTCAAAATAATAAACTTTATTAACTCCGCGTTTTTGGAGGGCTTCTTTATAAGAATCAATCAACCCAGGAGTTGTAAAAATAACAGCGTTAACTTCAACGTTTCCAAGTTTTTCCGCAAGCTCATGTGCTTTATCCACCAGTTCAAAAAATACTGTATGGATATAATTTTCACGTGTTAACTGCGCGTATATTAAAATACCTGAATTTTGAATATCAGTCATTTTTCAAAACCTCTAGTTCTGTAAGTTTTTCCATTAAAAGTTTAACGCTGTCAATTGTATTCATTTTAAATTTTTGAGCATTATGAGTTGAGATGTTGCGGAAAGCTTTGCTGACATAAGTCGGAGAACCTTTGATACCGACTTTTTCCGGAGTTAATCCGATATCAGCCATTGTGCAGATTTTAATCTGTTGCTTAGAAGCGGATATAATTCCTTGAATAAGCGGTCTTCTTGGTTCATAATCTTGTTTTAATACGCAGATTAAAGCAGGAAGTCCAACATTAACCTTTTCTATCCCATCTTCCATTTCGCGAAGTAACGTAAGAGTTTTATCTTGAAATTTTTCAAAGTCTTTCACATACGTAACCTGCGGGATATCAAGAAAATTGGCAACAGCAGGACCGGTTTGTGCTGTATCTCCATCAACAGCGAATTGTCCGCATATAATTAAATCAAAATCGGGAAGCATCGTTCTTATAGCTCTGGAAATTGTCAGTCCCGTTGCGTAAGTATCTGCACCTGCAAACTTTTTATCAGAAATTAACACTGCATCATCACAGCCGATGGCTAAAACTTTTTTCAGCATATCTTCAGCCTGAGCCGGTCCCATTGTGAATACGGTAATGGTTGAATCTTTTGTTTCAGATTTTAATTTAAGAGCAAGTTCTGCGGCATATACATCAAACGGGTTTATAATACTTTCTACGCCTTCTCTTTGAATAGTATTGTTTTCAGTCCATCTGATATCTGTAGTATCCGGAACTTGCTTTATACATAATGCGATTTTCATAATTTAAAACTTATTAATGTTGTTGTTTTGCTTTTTGTTTTTGGTTTGCTTCTAATAATGCGTTGTATGCCAATAAATACATAGAGCATTTTTGAACACTTGGTACATACCATGCGCATTTAGTCTGGCTGCATACCATATCAATACCAGAACCAATACTTATTAACGGACAAACCGGAATCTCATTCTTACCCATACTTTTACTCTCCTATTGCTTATACTTTTTGCGCTTGTTTTAATAAATTGCAGTTTTCGCTGCGTTTGCGCTCTTGGTCTTTATAAATTCTTGTTCTGTTGATAACTTCATCAAAGTCAATTTTGTGTGCATCAAAATCCGGACCGTCAACACACGCAAACTTGGTTTCTCCGCCAACAGTAACTCTGCAGGCTCCACACATTCCGGTACCGTCAACCATAATCGGGTTCATACTTGCTTCTGTGTAGATGCCTTTATCTCTTGTTAATTCCGCAACTGCTCTCATCATAGGCATAGGACCTACCGCGATTACGTAATCAACTTTTTCTCTGTCTATGATATCTTGCAGTACAGCTGTACCAAAACCTTTTATACCGTAAGATCCGTCATCAGTGGTTAGATAAAGTTCAGTACAAGCTTCTTTCATTTTATCTTCCCAGAACAATAAATCTTTAGTTCTTGCACCTGCAATCATGTAAACCTTGTTGCCCGCGTCTTTTAAAGCTTTTGAAATTAAGTAGCAAGGAGCAGCTCCATATCCGCCTGCAACGCAGACTGCTGTTCCGTAATTTTTAATATGGGTAGGTTTCCCTAACGGGCCTACAAGGTCTACAAGTTCATCGCCAACTTCAAGCTGCGCAAGTTTTTTTGTTGAATATCCAACAGCCATAAATACCAATGTTAATTCGCCTTTTTCTTTATCGACATCAGCGATAGTTAAAGGTACTCTTTCGCCTTCTTCTTCAACTCTGAATATTATAAATTGTCCTGCTTGTGCGTTTCTTACAACATAAGGTGCATCAATAGTTATTTCATATTGGTTTGGACAAATTTCTTTTTTTGATAAAATTTTATATCCCATTATTCTCTCCTTATACTAACTCTAAATGAATTATACTACAAATTTGTAAATTTTGCCAATATGTGATTATAAATATTTTCGCAAGACATCTTTTACTTTTCCATAACCGATTAAACCATCTTTTCGCTGTCCTTTTAATAATACAGCCTGCTCAAAATTTAAAGTATTCAATAAATATTTTACAAATGAGTCGTGTTCATTTATTTCCATCGGTTTATCAAAGTAGACTGTTTTTATTGAAGAGTGTTTTTCTACATATTCTTTAATTGAAATAATTTCAGACCCTACACAGATTAATTCTTGAATTGGCAGGGAAGAGAGTTCTTGTGCAAGTTTTAGATAAGTCTGTTCCTCAAAATCTCCAAGAGCTTTGATTCTGGTTATTATAATGCGTTTATAAGGATTGTCTTTATATAAATCCAGAAATGTATGTATGTTCGTGATTAATGTATCATAACTTGGGTTGTTTGGACAATCTGTAATAAATTCAACATTATCTTTAAACTTGTCAACAACCCACCGATTACCTACGGCTTTATATTCAGACAAGCCGTCTTTTATTAATTTGGTTTCTATACCAAGTTTTAATGCTAATTCTATAACTTTTACGGCATTGTCTATATGGTGTATCCCTACAACAGGAATAAAATATGTTTCATCTTTATAAACAAATTCAGAACCATTTTTATCAGAGTTAATAAGTTTATAGCTTCCGTCATTTATGTATATCTTGTCACAAATGTAATCTTCTGTGGCTTTTCTTAATAAAGGGTCTCCATTTATCACTGCTATGGAATTTTCACTCATTGCAGAAAGCATGGTGCTTTTTTCTTTTGCAATATTTTTTAGTGTAAGATATTCTCCGAGGTTTTCATTTGCAATTTTAGTTATTATGGCTCCATCCGGCATTATAAGTTCTGAAAAATATTTTAAATATCCACTGCCTTGTCCGCTGCATTCAAATAAGAAATAATCAATATCGGGTTCAACTTCCAAAAATTTATGAGCTACCCGTAATTTTATATTTGCTCCGGGTTCTCCTCTATATATTTTAAATTTTTTATTCAAAATACCATAAAGCATTTCTGTTGTTGTAGTTTTGCCGATTGAGCCGGTAACTGTTAAATATTTGGTTTTATCTGACATTTTGTATGTTCTTGTATATGAAGCCAGTGCAAAAATTGCTTGAACTGTATCTTCAACCATTATGATAAAGTCTATATTATTTCTGTATTTATTTATAATTTCAATTAATTTTTCATAAGAAGATTTATCATTAAAATGTTTTTCATCAAACATAAATGCACGAATGCCGGATTTGATAACCGCTTCAATGTTTTGGAAAGAATCTACAAGGGCATTATTTATTGAAATTTTTATAGGAACGAAAATTACGTTATCTGATTGAAAAACAAGGCTTGTAACTGCACACGGAGTATATTGTTCGTTTTTGTCAAATCTTGGGCTTTTATAAAATAAATAACCATTAGTATGAGTTAATATTTCAGTAACAGAGTATTTCATTATTTATCCTCCGCATATAATTCTGACAAATCCTGCGCAGAGACGATATATACTGCACAATTTCCCGGTAATGTACTTTTTACAAATCTATTGAAATCAGATATTGATTTTTGATTATCTGATGTATATTGTATTGATTGTACATACGTTTTTTTATTGAATCTTTTAAACAAATGAGTATAAGCTGAAGAGTTTAACAGAATTAAAATATCCGGATTATGCAGAGCAATATCACGCATTAAATTTGCATATACTGTTTCTTTATAATTACCAAGGTTTAATATATGCTCCAGGATCACTACTTTTCTTTTGTTTTCATACAATTTAAAAAACGTTTTCAAACTTTTAGTAATAGTATCTACTGAAAGTTTGTATTTATTCAATATTAAATAATCAACACCTTTATTGTTTTTGGTCTGGTAGAGCGGAAAGGTTTCAATAAAATCATTCCAAGGTTGAACTGTTAACCCTTTTTTATTTAAAAAGGATTCAACAAGTTCGCTGCATCTGTTCAGGTAATAAATATCCTGTGAAAATTCTCTATTGCTGCTTTCTGTAACAATATTTAAGCGGGTTTGGTATTTATAAGATATTTTTGGATTGACTAATTCGTTATCTTCAAGAGTTGTAATTGATAATATATTGTCTGAAATTTTCAAACTTTTTATTAATTCATCTGACAGCTGTTCCAGGTCTGTATATAAACGCATATTATACAATGATGATTTTGAAAAAATTATGTTATTATTTTTAAAATTTGATACAAAGCCGGTTAAGTTGAGTTTTTCGGGTACCGCTTCAAGTATTGCAAATTCGGTTTCCTCATCGCAAAATAATAGCGGTTCAAAAATTTTTTGCCAACAATTCCAGTTATCATTTGAATAAGAAATCTTTTTTTCTTTCAAGTTATGTACAAGCATCTGTACAATAGTTGAAGTTTCTTGAGTTCCGACGATAGATATTGTTTCAAAATCATACCTTTGAGAGTTTTCTAGGGCCATTGAATTTGCAAAATTATATATATTCTGAGCTAATAGTATAACTTCGGATTTATATGAGCAGTTTTTCATCAGTGAATGAAACCTGGGCTTGAAATTTGCATTTTCAAGAGCAGAAGAATTTAAGATAAATCCTTTGCAGTAAGGGGTTGCGAAGGCTTGTAAAATTAAATCATAAACAGAGTCTGTATTTGTTGCAAAAGGTATAAATATAAAATCTTTTTTAAGTTTTAATGCATTATCTAAAACTGTCGTGAAAGCATACTCCTTATTAGGATTTTCGAGGTAAAGCGGATTCAAATTATACTTGTTGATAACTGTTTGAATATCCATTTATACTCCTATCCTAATATAATTTTCAAAAGATTCTACGGTAAGAGTATTTCTTAAATCTTCAGCACCCTCAAGCAGTAAATTTAAAAACTCCGGAACTTCATCTTCAGTAACCGGTCTTGTCTGCGGTGTAAAGGATTGGTTATCCATATATAACGGGTATAAATAAAGTTTAGAGTCGATAATGTCTTTATTGTTTGTAAGTCTTAGCTCGGCAGCCATATTATACGGGAGAACTTTCCCTTGAAAATTTGCAGGGAAGATAAAATTACCCAACCCGTATAAAATTGTTTTATTTTTATACTTTGTAATTGAATTCATCATATGGGGTCCGTGCCCGATTACATAGTCTGCACCGGCATCAATAAAACCTTTGGCATAGTCGATTTGAAGCTGAGTGGTTTTCATCAAATCAAAGCCGAAATGCGGGAAAATCACAACTAAGGAGTTTTTATCATTAGTTTTTATTGCTGAAATTATATTAGTTGCATTTTCCGGAGTAAGAAGAAACACTCCAGCTTTGTTAGATTCTGCATAAAATTTAAAATCTTCATCATAGTCTTTTCTGTATTTAAAACCGCCTATAATATACAAGTTTACGCATTGATCTTCAAGTTGAATTTGTTTAACAAAAGGAGTTTGAGCTGCAGCTAAGTTTGTTCCTGCTCCGAAAGCTTTAATTCCCGCATCGCTTAAATATTTCAATGTATCCTGCAAACCTGATTTATCAAAATCCATAGCATGGTTATTCCCAAGGGAAACTGCTTCTACATTAAGTGTTTTTAACAGTCTTGGAACAATATCTCCGTCCGCCCAGTGTAAAACAGTCTTTTTTGAGCTGAGAGAGGAGGCTTTTTGGGGAGTTAAAGGGGTTTCTAAATTTAAAATGTTTGAATCAAAGCGGTTCATTATACCTATTACGCGTTCTAATAAATGCTCGTAACCTTTTGATCTTAGGATATTAACATGCTCAGATAGATCATATTTAGCCTGATAATTTTCACCTGTTGTAAAATCTCCTGTAAACCCTACACTATATGTTGCAGCCATTGTAACTCCTGTTTGTTTTAATAAAATTATTATACCATCAATACTAAAAAGTGAATCATACGATTCACTTTTTAGTTCTATAGTGTTTTATTTAGTTTTTGGTTCAACCGGTTTAGCTTCTACTATACCTGAATCAACTTTACCAAGAATTTGAGGAAGTTCAATTCCGGCTTGTCCTGCCAAATCATGCATTGCAGGAAGAGCTTTGATAAGATCTTTCATAAAGTTAGCAGTTGTTGACCCGTTAGCTGAACCAGTTCCGCCGTCCCAAACAGTGATTTTATCAAATTTAATATTTTTGATAGCATCAACTTGTTTTTCAACGATTTTTTCAATTTTTTCAATCATTAAGAAGCTTGTTGCAATTTCCGGTCTGTTGTTTGAAATCTTAACAAGATCTTCATAACCTTTAGCTTTAGCTTCCAATACAGCTTTCACACCTTCTGCTTCTGCAAAATATTTAGCTTTAATTGCATCAGCCTGACCAAGTGCGATACGTCTTGCTTTTTCAGCTTCTGCATCAGCTTGAACTTGTATTTTAAGTTTTTCAACTTCTTGTCTTGCAAGTTCTTCTTTCTTTAATTTAGCTTCTTCTTGTTCTTTTTGAGCAAGTAATACATCTCTTTGGGCATTAGCTTTTGCCACTTCACCTTCTTTATATGCACTTGCTTGTTTTACTGCTAATGTTGCGTTGTATTCGGCAATATTTGCTTTTGAAATGTTTTCACCTTCGACAGCTTGAGCTTCAAGTTCAGCGGTTTTAATACGCTGATCTCTTTCTGCGTTTGTTTTACCGATGAAAGTTTGTGCTGTTTGTTCTGCTACTTGAACTTCTTTTTCTTTATTTGCAGATGCTTCACCGATTGCACCAAGTTTTTCTTGTTGTGCTACTTCGACTTTTGCTCTGTTGATAGCTTCTGCTGCTGCTTTTTTACCGATTGCATCAATATAGCCTGATTCATCTGTAATATCTTTGATGTTTACGTTGATGATTTCAAGTCCGATTTTATTTAACTCAGGGTTTACGTTTGCGTTAATCTGTTCAAGAAATTTTTCTCTGTCCTGGTTAATTTCTTCAATTGTCAATGTTGCAATTGCAAGACGTAATTGACCTAAAATAATATCACTGGCTTGGGTTATAACATCATTTTTGGTTAAACCTAAAAGACGTTCAGCTGCGTTTATCATAATTTTAGGATCGGTTGAGATACCGAATGTAAAAGTTGACGGAACTGCAACACGGATATTTCCTTTAGAAAGAGCTCCGCGAAGGTCGATATCAGTTGTCATCGGCTCTAATGACAATACTCCGTAATCCTGGATTAGCGGAATGATAAATGTACCGCCGCCGTGGACACATTTTGCTGTTTTTTCTCCGCCTGTTTTACCGTAAACTACAATAATTTTGTTTGATGGGCATCTTTTGTATTGATTTGCGATAAATACAAATATAGAAATCAGTACCAGTGCTCCTGCAATCATTAATCCGAACATTTTTCTCTCCTTTTTTATTCTTATTTTTTAACTTTTTCTATATATAATAAATCTTCTACGACTTTGTTAACTTTTACAAGTTCAAATGAATTTATCTGCTCATCACTATCATTCATTGCATTGACAACAGATAATTGACCGCTTATTTCTATTTCTATCTGACCTGCTGCGCGTGGTGCAAATGAAGTGTATGCTTTACCTACACGATTAACCGCGGTGTTTTTGTCTTTCTTAATGTTTTTTTCCAGTTTTTTGGCAAGAAACATTAAATATGCGGTGACAAACATAAATATTAATCCGACAGCAAAGGCGATAAATAAGTTTTTATGATTGCTGAATGCAAATTGGTGCAATCCCGCATAACCCATCCAGCCAAAGCCCATAAAAAATGAAATTACTGATTGGGTAGAAATAAAATTAAAAGAACAATCAGTATCAGTTTCTGTGTTAAAATCAGCATTAACCTCACTATCTCCGCCTACTACGGCGAAAAGTAAAAGTTTTAGTACAAATAGTATTGTTGAAAATAGAGCAATATAATAATATATTTTCCAAATATTTTCACCTGTAATTACCGGTAGAGCCATATAAACCTCCTGTTAGTTTTCTTTGTTATTATCTTTTCGCTTTTGTCTAAAACCTTTTTGGGTTTTAGGGGCAGTATTTTTTTTCAATAGACTTGAAGATGTTTGGATACGTTTTACGCTGAATACATCCGGTAAAGATTGAATGCAGGTGATAACTTTTTTTAATGTTTCAATATTATCAAGCTCCAAACCTATTTCAATTATACCTACGTGATTTTTTGTTTTAATCGTTGCATTCACAATATTTGTATTGTTATCGGAAACTGCTGAAATTACGTCTTTTAGCATACCTAGTTTTTCTGCTGTTTCAATTCTGATAGTTGTATTATAAGTTTTATTTGTGTTAATCCCTGCCCATTTAATATCCATAAGACGTTCGTGCGGAATTGTTTCAAGGGTTTTGCAGTCTGCTCTGTGCACGGAAACTCCTTTTGAACGTGTAACTACTCCGACAATAGGTTCCCCGGGGATTGGGGAGCAGCACATTGCAAATGAATATAAAAGTCCTTCCAAACCTTCTATATCTTTTTTAGAACTTTTTCTGTTGTAGCCGCGGAAACTGTCTTCCGGACGTTTTTCAACTGGTTTCTTTAATTTGTTTATAACTTTATTGATTGTCGTTTCGCCATAACCAAGTGCTGCAAATAAATCCTCTGAGGATTGATAATTCATTGATTTTGCAATCTTGTCAAATTCACCTTGTTTTATATAATCATCAAATACGGCTTTTGTTAGTTCGTGTTCAAGGTTGGTTCTTCCTAGTTTTACGTGTTCGTCTCTGTTGTTTTTCTTAAACCATTGTTTAATTTTTTGAGAGGCTTGCTTGGTAACAACAAAAGTCAGCCAGTCAAGGCGCGGAGATGGTGTTTTTGAAGTTAAGATTTCAACTATATCTCCGTTTTTAAGTTTTGTATTTAACGGAACAATACGACCGTTAATTAAAGCTCCGACTGTTTTATGTCCGACATCTGAGTGTATTCTGTATGAAAAATCTACAGGAGTTGCATCTTTTGGTAAATCTAAAACATCTCCATCAGGCGTGAAAGCAAATACCTGATCTGAAAATAAATCTATTTTTACGCTTTTTACATAGTCTTCGGCATTTTTCATTTCCTTGTCATATTCAACAAGTTTGTGCATCCACGAAAACTTCATATCGGAAGCATTATCTGCTTTTTGAGAGCCTTTTTCTTTATATCTCCAGTGTGCGGCAACCCCGTATTCTGCTACCTGATGCATTTGCCAGGTTCTAATCTGTACTTCCAGGGGTTTTGATCTCGGGCCGATAACAGATGTGTGTAACGATTGATACATATTGCCTTTGGGCATTGCAATATAATCTTTAAACCTTCCCGGAATCGGTTTAAATTGGGAGTGAATAAGCCCTAAGACTTCATAACATTCTCTCACTGAATCAACGATCACACGAACGGCTGTAATATCATAAAGGTCGTGGAATGCAATTTTCTGACGTTTCATTTTTGCATAAATGCTGTAATAATGTTTTGCACGGCCTGTAATTTGGGCATTAATTCCACTTTTTTGTACATCTTGTGAAATTTTATCAATTAATAAATTAACTGTTTCTTCTCTGTCTGCTTTTGTTTGTGCGACAAGCTGCGCTATTTCGTAATATTTTTCAGGCTCAAGGTATCTCAGTGATAAATCTTCTAATTCTGCTTTTATTTTGTAGATACCTAAACGGTTTGCAAGCGGTGCAAATATGTCTAAGGTTTCTCCTGCAATTTTCTTCTGCTTGCTTTCTTCCATAAAGTTGAGAGTTCTCATATTATGCAGTCTGTCTGCAAGTTTCAGGAAAATTACCCTGATGTCGTTTGCCATTGCAATAAACAGTCTGCGAAAGTTTTCAGCCTGACGTTCTTCTTTTGACTTGAATTTAAGTTTACCAAGTTTCGTAACCCCTTGAACAAGGTTTAAAACATCTGTACCGAATAGTTCTTCAACTGTTTCGGGTTTTGTATCTGTATCTTCTAATATGTCGTGTAAAAACGCTGCAATTATTGTATGGGTATCAACTTCAAGTCCGACAAGAATTTTTGCAACTTCGCAAGGGTGTATGATATATGGCTCTCCCGACACTCTAAATTGACCATCGTGCAATTTTTTTGCAAATTTGTATGCTTTTTCTACACTCGCAATATCTTCCGGCGAATGTTTTTGTGATATTAATATCTCTTTTATTTCTTTGAATGTTTCAATGTCAGACATAATAAAATTATAATAAAGGTTATATGAATGATTAGCAAGGAAAGTGGAAAAATTTCATCTAAAGATATTAGATAAAATACATAATATTTATTATAAGTAATACAAATATAAACTTTAAGTTGAGTCCTCAACGAAAGCGAGTAATCAATGTTAATGAAACATCTACAGAGGCAAGCTTTGTTTGAGCAAAGCGAGTTAGCTTGCCTTGGGTTGAATTTTACAATTGATTAACGAGCGGAGTTAAGGACTCTGGTTTTGAGGCACTTTTGCCATCAAAAGTGACCCCCGTCCGGAGGATCCGTCGGAGACAATATTATAATTTGTTAAAGTATGCTTTTATTGAATATTAATTTCAAAGTGTTCTAAAAGCTCGGATAGCATATAAAACGATCCGCAAAAAATATTCAACCGCCCGTCATTAAAATCTATTTTTGTATCCTTTGTAAATTCAAATGATGCAATAGGACAAACGGATTGTAATTCCTTTACCTCACAGGAGTTTTGATGATTAAAATGATAAAAATAAACTAAATCCCCGTTTTGGAATAAGGTTTGTACCATTTTTTTGTAATCTTTGTTTTTCAAACAACCGAAAATATAACGTCTGCGAAGCCCGGGATAGTTAAAATCAAGACTGTCTAATAGTGATTGTATCCCGTTCGGGTTGTGCGCTCCATCAATTATAAGATTTTTGTCTTCGATATATTGAAATCTGCAAATGTGTTTAACGTTTTCTAAACCTTTATCAATTATACTTTTGGAAATTTCAGGGAATACAGTCTCAATTGCAGCAAG
This sequence comes from uncultured bacterium, assembly GCA_900551965.1. Lineage (GTDB taxonomy): Bacteria > Cyanobacteriota > Vampirovibrionia > Gastranaerophilales > Gastranaerophilaceae > Zag111. The sequence continues at coordinate 992 of URYF01000019.1, read as the reverse complement.
TGCCAGCGATAAATTTTCTTGCTGATAACCTCCCTTTAATGCCAAATGTGTAGTATCCGCAAACGGTGAAATCATAACAAGCATTGAACAATTATTATCCGCAACATCTTTATAAACTTCTCTGCCTTCTGAAACGATACACGCACAGCCTGGCTTAATTATTCCGGCTTTTTCAAATGCTATTTTATCAATAGTGTCCCCGAGCCGTTCGGTATGATCATAATCAACGTGGGTTATTATTGAACATAAATTCTTCTTAATGACGTTAGTAGCATCAAATCTGCCGCCTAACCCTGTTTCTAATACTACAACTTCTACATTGTTATCTGCAAAATATTTGAACATAACAGTGGTTAGTATTTCAAATTCTGTTAAATCAATATTGTTTTTTTCGGCTAAATCAGATACTTCAAAAACATATTTTGCAAAATCTTCATCAGAAATCTGTTGACCGCAAATTTGAATACGCTCGGTATATTTAGAAATATGAGGACTTGTATATAAACCAACCTTTTTCTCAGCACATGTTAATATTGAAGATAAAATTGCACAAACAGAACCTTTTCCGTTAGTTCCTGCAACATGAATACATTTCAACTTATCTTGAGGGTTGCTTAAAAGTTTAAGTATTTTATACATTCTGTCTAAGCCTAGTGAGATGTGAAATTTTCCTGATGATGTTAATAAATCTACTGCATTTTTGTATGTATGTGTCATAAATGTCTCTTTCTTACAAGTAAAAAGCTCTCAAGTATTTGAGAGCTTTAACGTTTTCTATTTATCTTCAAGACCTTTGCGTTTGTAAAAATCTTCAATAAATCCGGTATTGAATTTTCCGCTCATAAATACTTCATCTTCAACAATAGCCTGATGGAAAGGAATTGTTGTTTCAACACCTGTTACAACATATTCTTTCAATGCGCGGTACATTCTTCTGCGGGCTTCGTTTCTATCTCTGCCCCAGCAGATAAGTTTTCCTATCATTGAATCGT
>URYF01000018.1 GCA_900551965.1 uncultured bacterium | reverse complement strand
TACTTTTATGCGTGTCGGGTTTATATCTGATCTCTGGTTACTTCCGTAACTTGATGATACTATATTTTCCATTATACCTCCTACGTTTTACTTATATTATATACAAAAAAACAAACATTTCACTTATTTGAATATTTTGTAATAATCTTTTTTTTGTAAAACAGGAGTTTTTTATTTTTAAACTTTTTGGAATACGAAAATATATTCGTGGGTAAATATGCTAAAACCGCCTGCTAGTGCTCTATAGCGCCATAGGTTTGCAGTTCTTCCTTTCCCTCTTTCATTGCCTTGAATATCTTTTACAATTGTGGATTTTAGTACAAAACCAAGTTTTCTCATTCTGTCCATACATTCAAAGCCCAGCGGTTGAACTTCTGAATTTTTATAACTATCGCCGATAATCAGACAGGCAAAACGTCCTTTTTCAAGTAAGTCATATCCGTTTTTGGCAACTTTTTCAAACATGTCATAAAATTCTTCGGTAGAAGAACAATTTGATAAATCTTCTTTTTTATCAGAGAATTTGATAATATCGTCATAAGGCGGGTGAAGCATCAAGAATTGAGCTTTTTCTTCGCCCATAATATCAAGTCTTGCTTTAACTTTTTCTGCGGCAAGTTCAGATGTTGAATCTGCGCAGATGATGTTTACATCTGTTACAAGCTGTTTCGGGGTGAATTTTTCAGATACGCTTTCTGCTAATTCTTCTTTTAATTCAACTCCGATACAACGTCTGTTCATATTTATTGCTTCAATTCCGGAGGTACCGGAACCAAAGAACAGATCAAGTACTACATCATTTTTCTTGGTGTAGCGTTCATACATTTGCTGTGCAATCTGCGGGATATAATTTCCGTGATATTCGTTAGAGTGCCCGTGTTGTTTTAATCTTGATGGGAATTGCCATAGAGTTCCTGTCAAAATGTGAGCGTAATCTCTCCAATTTTTTAAGTTTATATCACTGTATTTGGTTGTTTTAACGTCAGGTTGTTTTACAATCTGCAAGTCTGCTTGCTTTTTCGGTTGTAATTTCAAATTAGATATAGCTTTTCTTACCAAAACGTCCTCCCGCAATATTTTAAATTTTTTGCAATAATCCAAGTCTTTTATTTTACATATCAATCGTATAAAAATGTTTCAAATTTGTAATCAAACATTTAGATGATTTTGTGTTTGATGTAGATTGATATTGAGGTTTAGGGATTATGGCAAGAATAAAACAATTATCAAAGCATTTAATCAATCAGATTGCGGCAGGTGAGGTTATTGAGCGTCCTGCATCGGTTGTAAAAGAATTGACTGAAAATTCAATAGATGCCGGAGCAAAACGTGTAAGTATTGAGATTAATAACGATTGTCGTGATATTCGTGTCGCAGATAACGGCTGCGGGATTCATCCGGATGACATATTGCTTGCGTTTTCAAAACATGCAACAAGTAAGCTTAAAGAAGATGAAGATTTGTTTGATATTCACACGCTCGGATTTCGCGGGGAAGCTCTTGCAAGTATAATTTCCATATCAAAATTGACTTGTACAACAAGAACAAAAGATTTTGAAACCGGAACAAAGGTTAAGTGCGAAAATTCCGAAGTAACTCAAGTTGAAACGGGCTGTGCTATTGGGACAATTATGGATATTAAAGATTTATTTTATAATGTTCCTGTACGTTTAAAGTTTTTGAAAAATTCAAATACAGAGTTTTCTTATATTCAAGAAATTGTTCAATCTATTGCGCTTTCACACCCTGAAGTTTCAATTGAACTTAAAAAATTCGGTAAGACTGTGCTAAAAACAACCGGGCAAAATAATCTTACACAAACCATAAAAGAAGTATTTTCATCAGATGTTACAAATAATCTGAAAGAGGTTTTAAGGACAGATGAATTATCAGGGTTAAAGATTAGCGGATTTGTAAGCACACCTGATTATACCCGTTCAAGTAAGAAGAATTACCATATTTATATAAATTCAAGGGTTGTAAAATGCCCGGTTTTCCAAAAGGCTATTGATACGGTTTATAAACATTTGACATCTAACAGTAAATATCCGTTTGTTGTTTTGAACCTTGAAATCCCACCGCACGATGTTGATGTAAACGTTCACCCGACCAAAAAAGAGGTGCGTTATAAGAATCCTAACCAGATTTTTAATTTTATCTATACTTCAGTTGAAGCCGGACTTTCAAATTTTATTGAAAAGTCGTACACTCCGATTGGAGGATTTTCGCCTGTTCAACCGGAGATTAATAATAAAGATGAAGAAGAGGAAAAATCATCTTCTTCGGTAGTTCAATTCCCGTCAAGACAGAGCCAAAATTTCTATGTTGATAAAGACTCCGATACAATGTTTATTTCTGATTTTGATATGAAAAAGCTTGAAAAACAGACATCTGATACTGTTGAAGCTCATCAGACACAGATTTTTACCCCTCAGTCTGTGGCTGCACCTGAACCTAAAGATAATATTATCGGTCAATATCACGATACATATATTTTGATTGATACCGAAGAAGGCTTGGAAATTGTTGATCAGCATATTGCAGAAGAACGTTATATTTATGAGAAACTGAAGTCTGAAAAAAATATTATATCTCAAATGTTGTTTGTTTCAGATGTAATAGAAATTTCATTAACCGAGGGCGAATTAATAAAAGAAAATCTGGAAAAATTCGAAAAATTCGGTTTTGGAATAGAGTTTCTAAAAGATACTGAAATAATTTTCCGAAAAGTCCCGCAGTTATTGGCTAAAGTCAATCCTAAAGACATAATTGCAGATATTTTAGAAAATATCGAAGGTGATATTGATAATTTAGAAGAAAAGATACTTATAACAACGTCTTGCAAGGCTGCAGTGAAGGCGAATACAAAATTATCTATCTGGCAGATGCAGGAAATTATTTCAAAGTGGCGTACGACAAAAATGCCATACACCTGCCCTCATGGCAGACCGATTTCAAAACTTATTCCACATAAAGAACTTGCCGGATTTTTCCAACGTACAAAATAACTTTATGATTAGTATTGACAAACTATAATTGGCTTGTTACAATGATAGCAGAGGTGTGTAGTATGATAAATTGCATGTCAAAACAGGACTTAATTACCAGAAATTATAACCATATTTATGCTCATGAAATGGCTCATAAAACTGCCGGCGGGGCATTTGCAGGCGCAATTTCTATTGAAAGAAATGCTGATGGAATTCCGGTATCAGGACATGTTCCGATAAAAATGCCGGTTTTGAATAAAGCAAATCCGCAGCAGACAATTGATCATGCCAATACAGTTATACGTGCGGCTTTGGCTCCTGGCGATCCTTCTGCGCAGGATTACAAGGTTGCAAATCAAGCTTCTCAAATAAAAATGCAGGCACAGGCATTTAAAGCCCAGCATCAGGGTAAAAAGCTTGATTTAAATGCGTAACGGACTTATGCATCGTAACGTTTGAAGGATTTTTCTATTGCTTTTGTTATAACCTGCTTTGTAGTGTCATATTCTGTTGTCAGAGATGAAATTTCAGTATCCAGGTTTTTCATTTTCATATCAATAGTTTGTTCTTTGTTTTCTATTTTAGCTTTTTCGGTATTGTATTTTGCTTCAGCTTTAGAAATCGCTTCATCATCTGCAACTTCAAGTATGGCTCTGTCTGTAGAATAGGAGCCTTGATAGTAGAATCCGTCATCGCTTATTGTTGAAATAAATGCCATTCCGCCTTTAAGCATCTCAGCCATATAGTCTTCATCATCAATCTGATCATTTTCACTCCAACCGTTTAAACAGATGGTGTTAAACATTGCATCGTAGAAGTTTGCGTATAATTGTGTGTCGTCATCATCAATTTCTGTATCTACAGGGATTGTGAATTCAAAATCGTCTTTTTCACCGTCAAATAGCTTACAGTTGTTAATGTTCCCTTTTTGGTAGTAATAAGGGCTTTCTTCAACACCTTGCATATATTGAACGTATGAAGTCATAAATGCTTTAGCTATGTTGTTTAAGTTGATAGATATTGTTGTTTCTTCGTTACCACCTTTGTGGAACAAACCACCGGTTTCCTTAACATAAAAGTAGTTCATACCCATATAATTAGGAGATTGTTTTGCAGTATCCGTATGGAAACCGTTGTCCCAGCCTTTTTTTGAGCCGGATTCGGTTGCAGCTTCATTTAAAGCATCTTGGTTTGGACTACTATTTTGTTGAGCGTTTTTGATACCATCGCTTGGGTAGATTAAATCAAAAACGGAATTATATGCATATTGAATAGCTGTTTCGCTTGCGGCAGTACCGCCAAGTACTGTCATAAACTGGTTTGTAATCCAATCTAAAATATTTGTTGATCCTGATGGGTTTGTACCTGTAATATCTTGTTGTATTTGGTATGCCTGGTCATAAGGAATTGGTTCGGAACCTGATTCATAGGCAATCATAAATTGAGCATCGCCTGATAGGAGTTCGCTTATTGTTACTGAACCTGATTGAGATTGTTTATGGTGATCTTGTACGGTTCCGTCAGGTAAAACTTTTATAAAGTGTTGTTGCTGGTTGCTGCCATCATGTAATGAACAATTATTTTGTAAGGCGCTTGAACCTAATAGTACCCCTCCTACATCTGAAGCGTCTGCATAGTTATCAAAAAGATCTAATAATTGGTCGTATGAAACATTAGTAGTTGCTTGGTTTACTGAAATAGTATCACCAAGTCCGATAGTGTTTCCGTATGTTGTACTTTGAATAACTGCGGCTTTATTTGGAGTGATAATACCTTCGCTAGCAAGTGCATCAATAAATTTGTTACGTATAGTTGAAGATGGGGTTCCTGATAATCCTTCTGCAGGAATTCCTGCTGCTCTTGCTGCAGCAGCGTATGATGCATTTAATATAACTCTGTTTTTCTGGTCAGTGACAAGCTTCGGATAATAGTCGTTATAAACTGACGGAGTCATTAGTAATCCGTAAGTTAAAGCCATATCGCTGTCACCTGCACCATAATAATCGTAAACCAATTTTGTGGTATTTAAAGCATTTTGGTAATCGCTTGAGATATGTTCCATGTCACGAGAAAGCGCTAACTTTTGATGAGACAAAGTCATAGATTGAAATTCACAGTCAGCTTTTCTGGCTGTAATGGTTAATAATCTCGCTTGTGATGCTGCTAAACCCATTGTTTTCCTTTCAATTTAAGCATTTTTTCGTAACTTTATATGCTTTCATGTAGTATTACGGCATTTTGGCTTGTAAACTTTAAAAATGTGATAAATGTTTGTTACAAAATTTAACAATTTCAAAAGCTCATTGTTTGGGGTAGAATGAAAGATATATTATGAAATTTCGGAGTGATAAATCTCAAACGTCATCCTGAGGGAGGGACGACCGAAGGATCTAATAACTGATAGAATTATAGAAATATAAAGTTGTAAAATAAATAAAAAAGGGAGAGGAAATATGACAAAAAGAATAGGTATTGATGTCGGTGGTACAAATGTGAAAATTGCTCTTGTTGATGAGAATGGTAAAATCATTTATTCAAACAGTGTTCCGACTTATGCTCAAATGGGTTATGAATATACTGTTAATAATATTAAACAGGCAATAAGAGATCTTATGAAGGAAACTAATACTGAGTCAAAAGATATTCAAGGTATCGGGTTTGATTTCCCTGGTCAGGTTGATTATAAAACAGGTGTTGTAAAATTAGCCCCAAATATCCCGGGTTGGGTTAATGTCCCGATTGCTCAAATGATTGAAGATGAATTCCATATCCCAACACGTATTGATAATGATGTCAGATGTGCAGCTCTTGGTGAATTGAAATTCGGTGCCGGTAAAGGTTGTGAAAACTTTGTATGTATTACTGTTGGTACAGGAATAGGCTCAGGACTTGTTATTAATGGTCAATTGGTGCGCGGAGCAGCTAATGCAGCAGGTGAAATCGGACATATTAAATTACAAATGCACGGCGGACCGATTTGTGGCTGCGGTGATACCGGCTGTTTAGAAGCTTTTGCCTCAGGTCCTTCAATTGTTGCAATGGCTGTTGATTATTTAAAAAGTGGTAAATCTGCTAAATTCAGAGAAATGGCAGGAGTTGATGGTGAAATTACTCCGTATATCGTTGCAAAAGCTGCAGAAGCAGGTGATCCGGTTGCTAAAAGAATTTATGAAATTATGGGTGAATATATCGGAATGGGGTTAGTCAGCGTAATCAACCTTCTTAACCCTGAAAAGGTTATTATTGGCGGCGGTGTCGCTGAATCAGGGGATTTGTTATTAGCTCCTATTAGAAAAACAATCAAAGAAAGAGCTATGGTTATTGCAGGAGAATCTGTGGAAATTGTTCCGGCTCAGCTTGGAAACTCTGCAGGGGTAATCGGCGCAAGTATGCTTGTTGAATAATAATTTTGTTTGTTATAGATTAAGCATGTGTAAATAATATTATACGTAAAGAAGGAGAACTCAAATGAGTGAAAGAAAATTAGTTGGAACAAACGAAATGTTCAAAAAAGCATTAGCCGGCGGATACGCTATCGGTGCTTACAACGTTAACAACATGGAAATTTTACAAGGTATTGCAGAAGCTGCTGAAGAAACACAATCTCCAATCATCTTGCAAGTTTCTGCAGGTGCAAGAAAATATGCTAACCAAACTTATCTTGTAAAATTGGTTGAAGCTGCTTTGGCTACAACTACAGTGCCTATCGCATTACACTTAGACCACGGCGCAGATTTTGAAATTTGTAAAGCTTGTATCGACGGCGGTTTCTCATCTGTAATGATCGACGGTTCAAGATTCTCTTTTGAAGAAAACGTTGCAGTTACTAAAAAAGTTGTTGAATATGCTCACGAAAGAGGAGTTTCTGTTGAAGCTGAACTTGGTAAATTAGCAGGTGTTGAAGATGATGTAAACGTTGATGCTAAAGATGCTAAATATACTAACGTTAAAGAAGCTGTTGAATTTGTTAAACAAACAGGTTGTGATTCTTTAGCTATTGCTATCGGAACTTCTCACGGTGCTTACAAATTTGCAGGTGAAGCTAAATTAGACTTCGACAGATTAAAAGAAATTAAAGATGCATTAAAAGAAGCCGGATTTGGTGATTATCCAATCGTTCTTCACGGTTCATCATCAGTACCTGCTGACTTTGTTGCTAAATGTAATAAATATGGCGGTAACTTACCTAACGCTCAAGGCGTTCCTGAAGATATGCTTAACTATGCTTCTAAACACGGTGTTGCAAAGATTAACATCGATACAGATTTAAGACTTGCAATGACTTCAACTATCAGAGAATTTTTCGTTGAACATCCTGAAAAATTCGACCCACGTGAATACATGGGACCTGGTAGAACTGCTGTTAAAGAAATGGTTATGCACAAAATGCGTGACGTATTAGGTACAGCAGGACACGCTCAGGATTAATTTAAATAATTTAACCTAAAATGAACCGGCAAATTGCCGGTTCGTTTTTAGTTATTTACATTTACCTTCGTAATATTTTTTGCCACGGTAAGTATATGAAACAGTTACACAGATTTTACCTTTTATTGTTTTATTCCCAGCTTTCATTGTAATATATTTTCTATATGGACAAGCATTTACTAATCCATCGTGTTTTATATCTGTAGCACCTTTTGCTTGTAAATTTTTATATGCTTTAGAAAAATCTCCATTGTTCTCATTTAGTGCAGCATTAATTAACGCATTTACATCACTAGCTAATGGTATAGATACGCAGATGACGGAGTTGAAGTTGTTGCACCTGTTGGCGTTCTAAAACTAGGCGCTGATGGCATGTTAACCTCCGCAAATGCCACCCCAACACTTAACAGGACAATTGATAATAACAATAATCTTTTCATACAAATTCCTTTTTCATTAGATTATAACATATTTTTAATTGTTAAATATTTTATGAATTATTTACAATATCCGACATCATACTGTTTCCCATCGAGTACATAGCACATTTGTGCGCATTTGCTGCCTGAAAGATTTCTGTTATTGACTTTGATTTTTATTGGTGGGCAATTTGGTGTTCTTTTTGCGATAATTTGCGGCGAACACATTTCTGTTACACCTAAATCCATCATTCGTTTCATTTTTGATTGATTTACAACTCCACCATTTTTACGGCTTTCAGCATCACGTAAAATTGACATTGCAATTGCATCTAACTGAACTTTTTTAGAATTTCCGTTTAATGAAGTTGAATTTGAGTTTGGAGTTTTAGTAGAGTTGGAATATGTTTTGGGGGTTGTAACAGGTTTAGAATATGTTTTTTGGTAGTTGGGTTTTAGATATTTGTCTGATGGGGATTGAGAATATGCTCCTGTTTTAGGCTGCGCGTTCGGGCCTGCCGGCTGGCTTACTGCAGCGAATGAACTGCCGGCTGTGAGAAATACTGCCGCGGCTAATATTATTAAACTCTTTTTCATATAAATTCCTCCAAAATAATACCTGTCCAGTATAGCATATTTTTTTATTGTTTAAAAGTGTTTTTGTCATTTGTTCATGATAAAATCAGCGTATGATGTATTTTAATAGGGATTTCACAAATGTTTGATAATTTAAGCGAAAAACTGCAAAGTATAATTTCAAAAACACATTCTCAAGAATTGACACAGGACAATATGCAAGATGCCTTGAGGGAGATCAGACGTGCGTTATTGGAAGCTGATGTTAACCTTCGTGTTGTAAAATCGTTTATTTCTTCAATAAAAGAAAAAGCGGAAGGCGAGAATGTTTTGCAGGGGGTAAATCCGTCCCAGCAGCTTGTTAAAATTGTTCATGATGAACTGGTTGAGCTTTTGGGAAAAGAGGTTCAACCGCTTAATTTATCAGCGCATCCGAGTTTGATTATGATGTTGGGTTTGCAGGGTTCCGGTAAAACGACATCATCAGCAAAACTTGCGGTTAAACTAAAAAAAGAAGGTAAAAATCCCCTGCTTGTTGCATGTGACGTTTATAGACCTGCTGCAATTTCGCAATTACAAACTCTTGGTTCTGAAATCGGGTGTGAAGTTTTTACTGTTCCTGAATCTAAAGATGTTCAAAATATTGTACAAAGTGCAATAAATTATGCTAAAGATAACGGATTTAATATTGTAATACTTGATACGGCGGGCAGATTGCAGATTGATACCGAGATGATGTCGGAGCTTTTGATTATTGACAGAGTATTTCAGCCTCAGGAAAAACTTCTTGTCATTGATGCTATGACAGGGCAAGAAGCAGTTCATGTTGCAGAAAATTTTGACGCGCAAATCGGTTTGACAGGTTTAGTTTTGACAAAATTGGACGGGGATTCAAGGGGTGGTTCTGCATTGTCTGTTGTTCATTGCACCGGTAAACCTATTAAATTAACAGGTACGGGTGAAAAACTTAACGCACTTGAAGATTTTTATCCTGAGCGTATGGCTACAAGAATCCTTGGTATGGGTGATATTGTTTCGCTTGTTGAGCGTGCGCAGGAAGTTTTTGATGAGAAAGAAGCTCTGAAATTCCAGGAAAAAATGCAAAAAGAAGAGTTTAGTTTTAATGATTTTTTGAATATGCAAAAACAGATGAAAATGTTTGGTTCAATGGATCAGATTCTTGGAATGCTTCCGGGAGTTAATATTAAACAGGCTGATAGAGAAAAGATTTCTCATGCAAGTGAAACGGAGTTTAAAAAAATTGAAGTTTTTATCCAAAGTATGACACCGGAAGAGCGTGACAATCCGCAATTGATGAATACCAGTCGCAAAAAGCGTATAGCAAAAGGTTGTGGTATGGATATGCATACAATAAATATTTATGTTAAACAGTTTGAACAAATGCGTCAAATGATGGGCGGAATGAATAAAATGCAAAAAATGTTTGGCGGATTTGGTAAAAAGAATGAGAAAAAAGCCATGGTTCAGGCAATGAAAATGATGAAGAAAGGCAAATTTTTCTAAAAATAAGTTGTAAAATTTTATAAATAAGCCTGCTTTATAAGCGGGCTTATTTTATTTTGTGACAATTTATCTGTCCGTTGTCAAGTCCGTATTTTATGTCATGTGTATACATGAACTTTATAGGAAAATATATTATTAATAAATATCTAAGTATAGTGTGTTTGCCAGAAACAAGAATGTGTGTTTTTTTTGAAATAATTTTTATGATTTTATATCTTAAAATATGCCAAATTTTGGCAATATTATTTTATACAACATATACTATTACAAACTGTACTAACAAAACTTTAAATAGATTTTTCAATAAAGGAAAAGAATATATTTTGCTGCTTATATTTTTACTATGTGTAGATATTAGTGTTAACTATTTTAGTACAAACCTTGATAATATTTTTAGGATTTATGACTTTGCTGGTATTTATAATTTGTATTTTTCCCCAAGTTTATGCTATTTTTTAATATTTCTTGTTATCTTAATACATAGAATTGTACAAAAACTAAAATCCAAATTGATTCATAGGATTGCATTCTATAACTATTATCAAATCACAAATAGATAATCAGGGAAATTTTTGGGGGTACTTATATCTTAATAACAATAAAAAGGCAGTGTTGCCACTGCCTGTATATCTAAACTATCTCTCTTCTCATACCAAGATTATTCTATTGTAGAGATGTTCTCCACAAAGAATCGTTAAATTTGCTTTGTTGAGGGTTGGTATCTGCTGATAATGTAACATTGCTAGGTGCAAATACAAATACCAAATCTCCAACTTTTTTAGGGTTACCGTTTAATGCTTGTGATGCTCCGCAAACAAAGTCAATTGTTCTTTGAGATTGTTCTTTATCCAATAGATGAAGGTTAAGCATAACGATTTTTCTATCTTTTAGGTGTTGAACGATTGTGGCAGCATCGTCAAACGAGCGAGGTTCAACAACTATAACTTCATTACCGCCTCTATTCATGCTAGGGTGGCTGATAACTTTTGCTTCATTTTGTTTTTCTATAACAGGAGCATAAGAAGGTGCAACTTCTCTCAATGCATTCCCGTCTTCTACATAATCATAATCATCTTCATATTCATCAGAATCATTCATATCCATAAATGGATTTTCACCGCGAAATCCGTCCATTACGAAATCTACAACTTTTCTGAAACTATCTGCTATTGCTGCCACCGACTTTTCCTCCGTTTATTATTCAAATAATTTTCTACCTATCCTAAGCATCGTTGAACCTTGTTGAGCCGCTATCTTGTAGTCGTGGCTCATTCCCATTGAAATCTCCTCTAACTTGCAGTTATATCTTGATTGTAATTGGTTTCTGATTTGTACTACTTGCGAAAATAATTTTTTTAAGTCTTCATCTGAGCAAACCAGCGGTGCCATATTCATAACACCTGTTATTTCAAGATTTTTAAATTCCCGTATTTGTTCAAAGTTATTAAGCACATCATCAATTGAAAATCCGAATTTTTGTTCTTCATTAGCGTTATTTATTTGAATAAGCACTTTTTGAACTTTTCCGATTTCCGTTGCGTGCTGCGAAATACTTTGAGCAAGTTTTACCGAATCAACCGAATGTATGTAATCAAAAACTTTTACTGCTTGTTTTACTTTGTTTGTCTGTAAATGACCGATAAAGTGAAACGTTGAATTTTCTCTTACTTCTTTCGGAAGGTTATTTATCTTTTCGGATGCCTCAATAACTCTTGATTCTCCGAAATCACGCAAGCCTGCGTTGTATGCAGCAGTCATTGCGTTCTCATCAAAATACTTTGTAACTGCAATTATCTTTGGTTTACAAGGTGCGATATCTTCTTGTATTTGCAAAAGATTCTTCTTAACTGTATCAAACATCATTCACCTCTACAAGAAAACTGCTCGAACTTGAGCATATTTTAATTGTACCTTGTTTTTTCGGCATGTCCAAAATATTTATTTCTGTTAATTTTATGAAAATATAAATAAGGCTGAAACCATGTCGGTGACATGATTCCAGCCTGAATAGAGTTTGGTAATACTTGTTAATATAACTTAACAATCGCCATTTCTGCTTATCCTGAAACCCTTGTTAATATTGAAAGGCATGCTTTATTTTTTCTAAACATCAATATAGTGATTGAGGGAATTGTTTTTACAAAAGTTTACTTATTTGCTGAAATGGTTCAAAATTCTTCTGTACTGCTCATCTCGAGAATAGCCGAGCATTATTCCGAGTATAAAATCTTCGTAGTGCGATATCTTGTTCAGTTCTTTGCTTGAAAATTGGTCTAAAATCTTGAGGCAGAGCGGATTTCCGAAAAATAGATTTATCTTGTCGTATCCGGCATTTTGGGTTTTGTATTTTGTTTTCAGTGTTTTGAGCAGGTTTGTATATATCGGGAGTTGTGATTTTGAGCAGGTATATAGCGCTAAATCTCTAATTCCCTTTTTGTATTCATATATCAAATTTTTAAAAAGTTCCATATAAATCCTCTTTTTCGCTATTCTTATTTTTTAGACGTGTAACCTCTAAAAAAGTTTCTTTGTGGTAATATTAATTCTGCAAAAAGGATAACCACTATGAATTTACAAAATAATTTCGGCTTGGCTTTTAGTCTTACAATGTTAGCGGGTTTGACAACTGCGATTGGCGGGGCTGTTGCTTTTATTACCAAAAAAGATAATTTAAAAGCATTATCGGTTGGTTTGGGATTTTCAGCGGGGGTTATGATTTTTATATCTTTGGTTGATATTATACCAAGTTCCGAGAAGCTTTTGCAGGCAAATTTTCCAAATATGTTTCAGTGGCTTGTATTTGGCGGTTTTGTGCTGGGTTTATTAGTGTCTGTTGTGATTGACTATTTTTTGCCTGATCACGTTGATACGGAAGAGCTATTAAATCCTGATGATCCGCAGGCAGGTGAACATAATTTTTACAAATTAAAAAGAGCAGGCTTTATGACGGCGATTGCTATTTGTATTCATAATTTTCCTGAAGGTATGGCAACTTTTTTGACTACGACTCAGGATATTACGTTGGGTTTGTCTGTTGCGTTTGCGATTGCGATACATAATATTCCCGAAGGGATTGCGGTTGCTCTTCCTATTTATCATGTTACGGGTAAAAAGCGTTATGCAATGCTGTATGCTGCATTGTCAGGTATAACCGAACCGATTGGTGCGTTAGCCGGAATGTTTGTATTCGGGCTTTTTGTACCTCAAATTCTTGTGGGGTTTTTGATGGCTTCTGTAGCCGGGATTATGACATATATTTCATTTGACACCCTTTTGCCGCTTGCAAAAGAGTACGGAAACTGGCACCTGTCAATTATTGGTATAATGTCAGGAATTTTATTCATTTGGATGAGCCTTATTCTTCTTGGCTAAAAATCCTTTTAGTGCTTAACAATATTTTAAAAAGTATCGACAAATTATTATGTTTGTTGTATGTTAGGGCTACATGCAGAAATATAAATACAAAAGGAGAATTTATTATGCAAGTTATATTAAAAAAAGAAGTTCAAAACTTAGGTGAAGTTGGCGATATCGTTAATGTTAAAGACGGTTATGCAAGAAACTTTTTACTTCCTCAAGGTGCTGCTGAAGTAGCTACAGCAGGTGCTTTGGAAAACAGAGAAAAAAATATTGCAAGAATTAAAGCTAAACAAGAAAAATTGCATCAAGAAGCTTTAGAAAAAGCTGAAGCTATTGAAAAATTCGGCAAATTGGAATTGTCAGCAAAAGCCGGTGAATCAGGCAAATTATTCGGTACAATTACAACTAAGAAAATTACTGAAGAATTAGCTGCAAAAGCTGGTATTGAAGTAGATAGAAAAACTGTTTCATTGAATGCACCGATTAACAAAATCGGCAACTACACAATGCTAATCAAATTAACTTCAAAAGTTAAATGTGAATTGGCAATTGCAGTTTCAGCATCAGAAGTTGTTAAAGAATCAATCGAAGAAACTGTTGAAGAATCTGCTGAATAGTTTATATTTTGTCAAAGGGAGTGCGGATGAATCAATTTTCTAATCTAAAATTACAATCACTGGCGATTGGTTCCCTGCCTCACAATGACGTAAATAAAGCAATGCTGTTAGTGGAAAAAGATTTTTCTCAAATTCCGTTTTTCCCGCAGCTGGCAAATATTAGTAAAAACGAAGACATGATTATCCAAATTTTGGAGGGTTTGCCTTCGTTTTTGCCTTCTAATACCGAAAATATATTTATCGATAGTGAAAGTGATAAATTTTTTGAAGATTTGGAAGAGTTTTTTACCGATTACGAAGAGATTATAGGTAATCCTGAATCTGAATTGCTTGAAAAATATGGCATAAGTGAAGATTTTTCGTCAACTTTTCCATATTTAGAAGAAATTATCAAAAAGAGTAAGCCGGATTTTGCCAAAGGACAGGTTGCCGGACCGTTTACGCTTGCTGCGGCATTGACTGACAAGGAAGGTAAAAGTGCTGTATTTGACGAAACTTTGCGGGATATTATTCTGAAATTGTTATCTTTAAAGGTTTTATGGCAGATTAAACGGATAAAACGTGCTAATGCCGCTACTGTTCCGATTATTTTTATGGATGAACCTTCAATGTCACAGCTTGGAACATCTGCATATTTGACAGTTTCAGAGCAAGACGTTGTTGAAATGTTATCTGAAATTGTTGATTTAATTCACGATAATGGCGGGATAAGTGCTATTCATTGCTGTGGAAAATGCGATTGGTCTATACCAATCAAAGCAGGTGTTGATATTGTGAATTTCGATGCGTATGCTTTCTCAGAACATTTTAATTTATATCATAAAGAAATTAAAGGGTTTTTGGAAAAAGGCGGTAAAATTGCATGGGGGCTTGTTCCTACGCTTGATAGTGATGCCTTGGAAAAGATTACGATTGATTCTCTTGTTCAGAATTTTGAAAATTCGGTAAAATATTTGACTAATAAAGATATTGATGAGAAACTTATTACAGATAACTCGTTAATAACATCATCTTGCGGAGCCGGTACTTTAACGGTAGAGTTGGCGGAATATGCGATGGATTTGGTTTTTGAGTTGTCGAATGAATTAAGGAAGAGGTTTTAAGATTTGACGGTAAAACTTGCAATAACCGGTAAGGGTGGAAGCGGTAAAACAACTATAGTAAAAGCTTTTATGAAGATTTTTAGGGAAATGTTTCCGGAAAAATCAATTTTACTTTTTGATAATGATTTGTCCAGTGAACTCGGACATAGCTTTGGTTTGGACATAAGAAATACCATATACGGTATCAGGAGCGGAAAACACGAGTATAAAACAGGTATTCCCGAAGATATGACAAAACAAGAGTTTATTGAGTGGGCTATGGAGGACATTCTTGTGCCGCTTGAGGATAATGTTGATATTATTGTTTCCTGGTTTGTCGGTTCAAAAGATTGCAGATGCCCTATTACAAAACAAATTAACGATGCTGTTTATAAGTTGATTAATCGTTATGATCTGGTTATTTTTGATTGTGAGTTTGATTTGAAGTATTTAAATCAGCTTGTTGATGTTGAGATTGATTCAACTTTAATTGTTGCAAAACCCTCAGAAGAATCTGCACATCTGGCAAAACGTATTGAAGAATTCAGTTCTAAATATGCTGCAGGTAATCAGTTAGGTGTTGTATTAAATAAGGTTGATAATGATAACTTGTCTTCTGTTTATGAACTTTTAAGAAAGTATGATTTAGAAGTTCTTGGGGTAATTCCTTTTGATAATGGACTGAAAAA
The DNA here is from genome assembly GCA_900551965.1 of uncultured bacterium. Classification (GTDB taxonomy): domain Bacteria; phylum Cyanobacteriota; class Vampirovibrionia; order Gastranaerophilales; family Gastranaerophilaceae; genus Zag111. The sequence continues at coordinate 8,783 of URYF01000018.1, read as the reverse complement.
TAATTCTATTTCAAGGGATTCAGAAGTTGTAAGGCAAGCTATAAAAGATTTTTATTTCAGATTAAATCTTCCGCAGGCAAAGCAATAGAGGTAAGATGGCAGAGATATTAGACGGTAAAAAGTTAAGAGAAAAGTTACTTGCGGATTTAACGCTTAGAATTGATAAGTTTGAGATTAAACCGACACTTGTTGTTATTTTAGTTGGTGAAAATCCTGCAAGTAAGATTTATGTAAATAACAAGAAAAAAACTGCCGAAAAACTTGGTATAAATTCGCTTGTGGTAAATTATCCTGCTGATATTACAGAAAGTGAACTGCTTGAAAAGATTGAAGAATTAAATAATGATAAAAATGTTACTGCAATTCTTGTTCAGCTTCCGCTGCCGGAGCATATTTCAAAAGAAAACGTTATAAATGCAATTTCACCGGATAAAGATGTTGACGGGTTTACGCCATATAACTTTGGAAGATTATTTTCAGGAGAAGAGCCGATTGTTTATCCTTGTACTCCGAAAGGAATTTTGCTGCTTCTTGATGAATATAATATTAAATTGGAAGGAAAACATGCTGTAGTTGTAGGGCGTTCAAATATTGTGGGGCGTCCGTTATCCCAAATGCTTTTAAATCGTAATGCTACAGTTACTATGTGTCACAGCCGTAGTGAGAATCTTGAAAGCATAATAAAAACTGCAGACATTGTTGTTTCTGCAGTGGGGAAAAATATTATAGAAGGGAAAATGTTAAAATCCGGTTGTGTGATAGTAGATGTAGGAATTTTCAAAGATATGAACGGGAAAACCCGAGGAGACGTAGATTTTGAAAGTGCTTCCAAAATTGCATCATACATATCACCGGTTCCTGGCGGTGTAGGACCAATGACGATTGCGTCTTTGATGCTTAACACCGTGGAACTTTTTGAAAAAAATCTGTCTTGATTTACTATGAATTTAACAGATTCAATGTACAGCTTGATTTGATGTTGTTGGTTACAAGTGTTTTCAATCCTGAAATTTCGTTTTCAATAGCTGTCATTTGAGAATCTAGTGAATCCTTTTCTGTGTTTAATTGTTCATCTAAATCTGCGTAGTAAATGTAGTCTGCATCTTCAGTGTAATCTTCATCTGAATCAGCACTTGCGTATTCTCTTTGAATGGATGTCATCTGCGCACCTGCTGCTTGAATTTGGTTTTGAATTGATACCAGTTGAAATTGTAAAAAGTTTTTTTGTAAAGTCAATAAGCTCTTTTGACTTGCTAATGCTAAAAATGCCATATCTCGTCTCCTTATTTAAATTTTTAAGTTCTCTCTTCTATATAAAGTTTTTTTAAAATCATCAATTTCAGAAATTGTTTTATTTGTAACATTTGTTTACATTCCGTTTTTGTAAATATCTATGTAAATTACTTGCCTGCCGGGTCTGGTTAATGTAGAATAAGAATAATGTTGGGGAGGAAGCTGGATTAATGCCGAAATTAGCAAGACAATATGATGACAGATATTATTCTGAATATCGTGTTGCAACCGGGTATTCTAATGTTTACTCCAGCCGCCGTGCGGGTTCAAATGCCGGCAGAGAGGCATATTACAAAGAGCTGCGTAATGCCAACAGGCCCAAAAAACGCAAATCTAGAAAGAAGAATATATTTCAATTTATAGTATCTCTTTCTGTGCTTGCTTTTATTATGTTGTCTGCAATGCCGTATTCGTTTAATAATATTACAAAGGCAATGTTTGCCCCGACTCCTTATGATGAAATTTCAACAGATATGCATCAGGTAAGTTTTCCAACTCATAACTACCTTTCAAATACTTTCTTTATGGGTGAGCGCGGGTTTAGCTACTCAGAAGATAGCAAGTCTGCCCAGATGATGCCTTTGAAAGAAAATGTTAATATGCCTGTTTTGAAACAGGAATTGATGAATTTGATGGAGTTGTATCAAACGGTTAAGCCGGCTGTATTTGTATGGGATTATGATACACAGAATTATGTTGATATTAATGCTTCAAAAATATATTCAACTGCAAGTATTATAAAAATACCGGTGCTTATTGATGTGTTTAAATCAATTGAAGCCGGTCAGTTTTCATTAAATGATAAGATGCCTCTGACTGAATATTATAGAACGGAAGGTTCAGGGAGTATGCAGTTTAAGGCAAGGGATTCAGAATATACGATTGATGAATTGGCAATGCGTATGATTACGGAATCTGATAATTCTGCAACTAATATGCTCATGGCTAAAGTCGGTTCTATGACTGATGTTAATCGTTCAATCAGGGATTGGGGTTTAAAAAATACCACAGTGCAAACCTGGCTTCCTGATTTAACCGGTACTAATCGTACGACTGCCAGAGATATGGCAGCTATGCTTTACAATATTGATGAAAATGATAAGTTTTTAACCGAAGAATCAAGAAGCAGAATGCTTAATTATATGGCTCATGTCCATAATAACAGACTTATTCAGGCTGGGCTTGGACCCGGGGCTGTATTTTTGCATAAAACAGGGGATATTGGTTCAATGCTTGGTGATGCCGGTATTGTTATCGCGCCCAACGGTAAAAAGTATATTGTAGTTATTCTTGCAAATCGTCCGCATAATTCTATTGCGGGTAAAGACTTTATTGTTCACGCTTCTGAAATTATTTATAACTATATGGTAAAATAAAATTAAATTCTTATATTTATTAGGAATTGGTAGTTTATGGAAATATATTATTTAAAGAAAAAAAAGTTTTTAACAAGTATTGATACTGCAAGTTTGGAAAAGTTTTCGAATGGCAGGCGGTATTTGTCACAGGATAAATATATTGAGCATCTTTGTGGATTATTTTTAACAAAATTTATAGCAAAACATATTTATGATATTGATAATCCTCAAATTGAGCTTTGCGGCGGTAAACCTTTTTTCAAGAATGAGAAAATCTTTTTTAGTATTTCGCATTCTAATGATGTTGTCCTTGTAGCTTTTAACAACCGTAATATAGGGGTTGATGTAGAATATATGTGTGAGCGTAATTATAAAGGTATTATGAAACGATATGGTAAGGTTTCAGACAATCCGGCGCGAACTGAGTTTTATAAGTTTTGGACTGTTCATGAGGCTGAAATAAAGTTAAATAGTGAAATTAAATCATTGTTTTCAGCTTTATTAGAAAAAGATTACCTGTTTTCTTGTGTTTCCGATGATATTCTTGTTACGGATTTTTGTATAAAGAAATTATTTTTAAACGGGAAAAATATTGACTTGGTAAAAGAGTTTGAGTATCCGAAATATTTGTATCTAAAAAAGTAATATAAAGTTGCATAAGGTTTATATTTCTGCAATAGTAAGGTTAAGGATAGAAAAAGGGAGAAATTTAATATGGATATAAAAGCCGTAATTTTAGCTGCAGGAAAAGGTACCAGAATGAAATCCGAAACTACTCCGAAAGTTTTGCATCAAATTATGGGTAAAACATTACTCGGGTATGTTTTGGATAATGTTAAAAATTTTGTGTCTGAAGAGTTTGTAATTGTCGGGCATCACGCCGAAGATGTTGAAAAATTTGTAAAAGATAACTACAGCAATGCAAAAACGGTTCTTCAAACACCTCAGTTGGGTACTGGTCATGCTGTTTCAATGGTTTGCCCTGAGCTTGAAAATTACGATGGGCTTGTTATAATCCTTTGCGGTGATACTCCGCTGGTTAAAGAAGAAACATTAAAAGAGTTTGTTGAATTTCATAAAAACAATAACTCTGATTTAACTGTAATGAGTACAATTTTTGAAAATCCTGCAAATTACGGCAGAATCATAAGAGAAGATAACGGCTCTTTAAAATGTATAGTGGAAGAAAAAGATGCAACAGTTGACCAAAAAGCTGTTAAAGAGGTTAATGCCGGAATTTATTGTTTGAACTGGGGCAAAATCAAATCGGCTTTCGGGCAGTTAAAAAGCAACAATGCCCAGGGAGAATATTATTTAACCGATATTATCTCATGGGGTAAAGCTCAAAATTTAAATGTTAACGCTTATATTTTAGAAGACAGTGATCAGATTTACGGTATTAATTCAAGATTAAATCTGGCAGAAGCTACAAAAATGATGAATCGCCGCAATCTTGAAAAATATATGGTAAACGGGGTTACCATTGTAGATCCTGAGTCTACTTGGATTAGCGAAGATACTGAAATCGGGCAGGATACGATTATCTATCCCGCAACTTATATCGAAGGGAAAAATGTTATCGGTAAAAACTGCAAAATCGGACCTTGTGCACATTTAAGAGGCGGGGTTGAGGTTTGTGACAATGTAAAAGTAGGTAATTTTGTAGAAGTTAAGAAATCAAAAATTTTATCAAATACGAATGTCGGCCACCTGTCATATATCGGTGATTCCGAATTAGGTGAAAGGGTTAATATCGGTGCCGGAACAATTACCGCTAATTATAATCCGCTTACTAAAACAAAATCAAAAACTATTTTGGAAAATGATGTTAAAATTGGGTCTAATTCTGTACTTGTTGCGCCTGTTGTTGTTGAAGAGGGTGCAAATGTAGGCGCAGGCGGGATTATAACAAAAAATGTTCCGAAATGGTCTTTGGCTATTACCCGTTCGCCGTTAAAAGTTCTTGAAAGCTGGGTAAAGAAACAACTTCATATGTAAAATTTTGTTACAACATCTGCAGGGTTTTTGCCGGTTTTGTTAAAATTTATATTCACAGGGTTTAGTACTCATATAGCAGTGAAGTTGGAGAAAGTAGTATGTTATCAGTTCAAAATTATCGTATGACACCAAATGTGGTATCATTTAAAGCTCAAAAAGAAAATCAAACAGAGAATAAACCTTTTAAAACTCATGCTGGGTTAAAAACCGGTGTAGGATGTGCTGTAGCAGAAGGTGCTATGACAGGTTTTCTGGTATCGGGGTTAACTCGTGGTATAAATGCACTTAAAGGCCAAGAAGATGAAATATTAGATATTGTTGCATCTGGTATGAAAGAGTCAAGAAATGTCTTATTGTTATTATATCTTCCGGTGATGGCTTTAACTGCGCTTGGATGCGGAGCTTTAGTTGATAATAAAATCAATAAAAAGAATGCCGAATTAGCTGAAAAAGTTAAACTTAACGGTAAAAGAGAAGTGCTGAAAAACGAAAAGAATGCTAATATAACCAAAAATGAAAATGTTTATTATAAATCTAATGATGGTAAGAAATTAGGTACCATTTTGGGTGTAGTTGCAATGCCGTTATTGGCTTTTGTTCAGGCTAGAAAACTTAATGTTTTATCTGCGGGTATCAGTGCTGCTTTAGGTGCTGTTGGCGGACTTATTCTGGGCGCAATTACTGATGCGTGTGCTAATAGATCAGCTGCTAAGCATGCCGATAGACAAGCTGTTATCAATTTATAAGATTATTGATTAAAGTATAAATAAAAAACGGTTCATATAGGGTCGTTTTTTATTTTATTATTAATTTTATCTTTACTTTTTTTCTTAAAGGTTTATGATTAGATAAAGAAGTATTGGGGGAGTAAAAATGTATAATCCTAAGTCGCGTAAAGCCGAAGAGTTCATTTGCCATGAGGAAGTTTTGGCATCTGTAAAATATGCACAGGAAAATAAAAATAATGTTGAACTTATTGATAAAATTTTAGATAAAGCAAGGTTAGGTAAAGGTTTGTCGCACCGAGAAGCTGCAGTTTTACTGGATTGTGAAATCGATGAAAAAAATCAGGAAATTTTTGAACTTGCTAAAAAGATTAAACAGGATTATTACGGAAACAGAATTGTTTTATTTGCGCCGTTGTACCTGTCAAATTATTGTGTGAACGGTTGTGTTTACTGCCCTTACCATGCTAAAAATACGCATATCCCTCGTAAAAAAATGACACAAGAGGAAATAAAGGAAGAAGTTATTGCGCTTCAAGATATGGGGCATAAACGCCTTGCGATAGAAACTGGGGAAGATCCTGTTAACAGCCCGATTGAATATGTTTTGGAGTCACTTAAAACTATTTATTCTATCCATCATAAAAACGGTGCCATTCGCCGCGCAAATGTTAATATTGCAGCAACAACAGTTGAAAATTACAGGAAATTAAAAGAAGCCGGAATTGGTACGTATATCTTGTTTCAGGAAACTTATAATAAAGAATCTTATGAAAAACTTCATCCGACCGGACCTAAACACAACTATGCCTACCATACTGAAGCCATGGACAGGGCTATGGAAGGCGGAATTGATGATGTTGGATTGGGGGTATTGTTCGGGCTTGAATTATACAGATATGAGTTTTCTGCATTATTAATGCATGCACAGCATTTAGAAGCTGTGTTTGGTGTAGGTCCTCATACTATTTCCGTTCCCCGAATTAGAAGGGCTGATGATATTGACCCGTCTGCTTTTGATAACGGAATTGATGATGATACTTTTGCCAAAATTGTTGCATGTATCAGGGTTGCTGTGCCATATACAGGCATGATTATTTCAACCAGAGAGTCTAAAAAATGCAGAGAAAGAGTATTGGAACTTGGAGTATCTCAAATCAGCGGCGGTTCAAAAACCAGTGTCGGCGGTTATGCACACCCTGAAAATGACTCAGAAGAAGACACTGCTCAATTTGAAGTTGAGGACAGAAGACCTCTTGATTCTGTTTTAAAATGGCTTATGGAACTTGGTTATGTGCCAAGTTTTTGTACAGCGTGTTATCGTGCTGGTCGAGTTGGTGACAGATTTATGGAAATATGTAAAGAGCAGCAGATTCATAATTTCTGCCATCCAAATGCGATTATGACCTTGAAAGAGTATCTGGAAGATTACGCATCAGATGAAACCAAAAAAGTTGGGGAATCGCTTATCCAAAAAGAATTGGCTGAGTTTGAAAATAAAGAAGTAGAGTGTATTGTAGAAAGTAATCTTAAAAAAATTGAGCAAGGTGAGCGCGATTTTAGATTTTAGAAATTTATGATATTATATAAATATGAATTTTGAAGAAAAAACACTAAATTCAAAAGTTGTATATGAAGGCAAAGTCGTTACTGTGATTAAAGACGATGTTGAAGTTGCCGATGGTCATAAATCTTTTCGAGAAGTAGTATTGCATAGCGGCGGGGTTGTTATTGCAGCGTTCAAAGATGAACAGACAATTCTGCTTGTAAAACAATATCGCTATCCTCTAAAAGAAACTGTTTTAGAGCTTCCGGCAGGTAAGCTTGAAATCGGTGAAAATCCTGACGATGCTTCAAGACGTGAGCTTGAAGAAGAAACAGGTTACCGTGCAAATGTTTGGAAATCTCTTGGGTATATCAACACGACTCCGGGGATTTGTACCGAAAAATTATATCTTTATCTGGCTAAAGATTTGGAGTTTGTCGGGGAGCACCCTGATGAAGGTGAAATTATAAAATGTTGTGAATACAAGCTCTTAGAAGTGCTGGATATGATTTATAACGGTCAAATTAATGATGCAAAAACAATCTGCTCGATATTTCGTGCGATTAGAAGTTAATATGAGGATTTTTTGTTTATGATAAAAATGATTGCTACTGATATTGACGGAACTATTTTAAAATGGGGTTTGGATTTTACTCCTAAGATGAAAAAATGTATTGAAAAATTGAAAAATGCAGGAGTGAAAATAGTTCTGGTGACAGGCAGAATGCACTGTGCAACTCTTCCTGTAGCGCGTGAATTAGGGCTTGATACTCCGATTATTTCATATCAAGGCGGGTTGATTAAGGATTTTGATAATAATACTTTATACCAAAGAAATCTTGATTCCTCATACGCAAAGGAGATTATCCGTTGGGCAAGAGAAAATAATATTCATATAAATCTTTATCTTGATGATAAATTGTATGTTGAGCAGGATAACGATATTGTAAAATCCTACACAGATGGCAAATTTATTGACTATACTGTATGTGATTTTGATACTTTGGAAATTGAAAATGTTAATAAAATTTTAGCAATCGACTTGCAAAACATAGAAAGAGTTACAAGCTGGGTCGATGAATTGAAGGCTAAATACCCGGATTTATATATCGTAAAATCTACTCCGTATTTTTGTGAAATTGGCAGCGGTGAAGCTAAAAAATCCCTTGGGGTTCAGTATTTATGTAACATGTGGGGGATTAAAAAAGATGAAGTTTTGACAATAGGTGATCAAAATAATGATATTGACCTTGTACAATCAGGCGGAATAGGCGTTGCTATGGGTAATGGAACTCCTGAACTCAAGAAATGTGCGGATTTTATTACAGATACTGTTGAGAATGACGGCTTTGTTAAAGCTGTTGAAAAATTTGTTATTCCGGCTTTGTAAAATTATTGTTTAGTTGCAGGGACTAAAGTTCCGCCGCAAACATTGCAAACTTTTGGTTTTGTTTCGAGCTTACAAAATTCTTTTCCGCATTGCGTGCATACATATTTTTTCCTGCGTAAAAGGATAATAATGATACCTAATATTGGAATGATTAGTTGAAGCAGGGTAACCATTATACCTATAATTAATATTGTAAGGCTGAAGGAAAGATTATAATATGGCGGCAAGCCTTCAATGGTATCGTATGTAACAGGAGTTTGTACTTCTGTTTTTGTTGTAGGTCTTGTTACGACTACTGTTGCCAATTTTATGTTATCTTTCATCAAAAAATCCTTTTAATGAAGTTTATTATATCATATTTTATCAATATCATGTTATAATGGTGAAACAGGAGTTATAAAATATGTACAGAATTGGTATAGGATATGATATTCATAAATTGATTGAGGGACGGGATTTAATTATCGGCGGGG
>URYF01000017.1 GCA_900551965.1 uncultured bacterium | reverse complement strand
AGTCTCTCACTCGGGATTGCTGCTCAAGCCATTATCGCAGCAATCGGAGTTCAATCCTAATCGGATATGCGCCCTCGTAGGGCTCGTGCTTCTCGCCAACGATGGCGCTAAAGTTTCGTCTTTAATTCCAATAATTGTCAGATAGAAATCCGGTTCTTTATTTGTTTGCTATGCAAAAAAGACCTATCATTCTGATAGGTCTTGAATCTAAAATTGTAATTTATTTACAGAAAGTTTTGGCATAGAATACGCCTGAGCCGAATGCGCCTGCGTGTTCTTCTATGATTTCCATAGCACCATTATAGGTTTCTTCTCTGGCCCAATCGCGCTGTAATTCACATAATACTTGGAACCAGGTTACAGGGATTGCACCGGCTTGCATCATTCTGCGAACTCCGGCTTTATGAATTTGTTTTGATTGTCCTGCCGATGTATCTTCAAGGAAATATACTTCATAGCCTTCTTTAAGCAGTGAAAGAACCGGGAATGTCAGGCAAACTTCTGTCCATAAAGCTCCGATTATAATTTTTTTCCTTTTTAAATTTTTAATGGCATTTCTTGTATTTTCATCTTCCCAGGTGTTTAAGGTTGTGCGGTCATAAACCTCAAGATTTGGGAATACCTCAGTTATCTGAGGCAGAATTTCGCCGCTGAAACTTTCGGCTCTGACAGTTGTTAATACTGTGGGAATATTGTATAATTTTGCAGTTTTACATATTCCTGACAGGTTGTTTAATAAAACTTCTCTATTCATAGATTCAACCCCGAAAACCATTTGGGGCTGATAATCAATAAGTACCAGTCCTGCATTTTCGGGAGTTAGTAATTCATAAATACCTTTACATTCATCGTGGAACATTTTTGTCTCCTTATATCTATACATTTGAAACGATATAACAGGAGGATGAAATATATAACTCTCCGGGTGTATTTTTTATTGAATGTATTTTTTTTGTCTATTATTTGATAAGTTTGTCAATCATATTTTCAAACCAAGTCGGTTTCATTCCAAGACTTTCTGATTCATTTTTAGGGAGCTTTGATGCCATTTCAAAAGAATCGATATCGTGGTTGCTGTCAAAAGGATTTTTATAATTTTTTTCATCTTTTTTCTTGCGCCCGCGCATCATATAACCTGTATTGCCTCCGCTTCCACCGTCATTATTGGTGCCTGCAGCTGCTTTTATTACCGGTTGAGGTCTACCTATGTTTACATCGAAACTCATTGTTCTGGTTCCTTATGTTTTTCCCTTATATATATAAAGTCATAAAGTTCTAAAGTTTTGTTACAAAAGTAGTAAAACTTTTACAAAAGTTAATGATTAATTTTCTCGAAAAGCGTGTGGTTAGTACACTTTAGAAAATATTACTTTATGTTACAAATTTAGATATTGCTGAAATTATATATAAAAATATACGTTAATATATAAAAGAGAGAATTTAAGGATAAGTATGTCAATTAGAATTGAGACAGATTTAGCATATCTTCAAGCCCGGTTAAATATTCCGACGTCAAAGATGGAATTATACCAGGAAAAAACTGTAGAAGAAATTTTACAGGCTGAGGCGGCTGCCGGTAATCAGGCTGCGATTCAGCTTGCTGCGGATATGTTCACTGATGTTAATCAACTGATTGAGTTGTTCAGGCTTGCTGATCCTGAAAATAAGCTTGTTATAATGCAGGCAATGACCTCTTCTCAACTTAATAAACTCGTTCCTATGCTTGAGACCGGAGATTTGGTTCAGGGGTTGAATTATTTTACCCAAGATAGTTTGTTAAAACTTTTAAAAGATATTCCAAAAGAAGAACTTGTAAAGACAGTTTTTGAGATGTTTTCAGAGGCTCAAGTTATTGAATATATGCCTGAAAAAGAGCTTGATAAGCTGTTAACAAGTACTGATATGGATAAAGAAATGTTATTGCAGAGTCTGCAATTTATTCCACAGATGTACTTGCAGCAGATTGTTGAAAGTATAACCGGTGAAGAGGCCCAGGGTAATTCTACCGAGATGGTTATGCAGATAAGCCAGTTTGGTGATTTGGATTATAAAAATGCGATAATGAATTTACAGCCTGTGCAGAAGCAAGAATTGACATTTATGCTGACTAATCAGGAAAATAAATTGTATGAGAAGTTTGATACAGATGCTTATACTCATATAATAAACCGTGAACGGGATAAAGACGATATGGTTAAGGCAATGGGAGTTATTAAGCCTGAATTTTTGCAAAGAATGATAACCCAATTGCCGCAGGATTTACTTTCTGTTGTGACAACTCAGATTGATACTGAGAAATTCGCCGATTCATTAATTCATAAATTCCCGGAACTTTTAGCACAATTTGTCGCGGCATAGGGTGGACACTGCAAGTTCAAGTGCTTTTTTCGCAAATTTTTCTTTCATTTTTGCACGTTCAATGTTTGAAGGAAGTCGAACTTCTTTTATCGTGGTTATATTTTTGTATTTTAGTGAAATATATACAAGTCCAACGGGTTTATCTTTTGTCCCGCCTGTGGGGCCGGCAATTCCTGTTGTGCAAAGTGCAACATCACAGTTTGTTGCTTTTTGCAGCCCGTCAGCCATAGCTTGCGCGCATTGTTCACTTACTGCTCCGTAAGTGTTTAAGATATCCCAATCGACCCCTAAAATATCGTGCTTTGCTTCATTTGCATAGGTTACAAAGTTTAATTTTATGTAGGCGGAGCTTCCTGAGATATCTGTAAGCTTAGAGCTTAAAAGACCTCCTGTACATGATTCTGCGGTTGCGATTGTCAGATTGTTTTCTAATAAGAATTTGCCTAATTCTTCTTCCGGTTTCATATTTAGTTTACTCCTGATGGTGAAATGCAGGCTGAAATTGCATCAATTAGACGTTTAACCGGAACTATTTGGATTTTTTCATTCTGTACCGAGCGGTTTGCGTATGGGATAATTGCTTTTTTAAACCCTGATGTAACAGCTTCATTCAGCCTTTTTTCTATGTTATTAACAGGGTGGATTTCGCCTGATAGTCCGATTTCGCCAATAATTACCGTTTGCGGATCTACAACTACATCGCGGGCGCAGGTTGCAATAGATAGTGCAATACCTAAATCTGCGCTAGGTTCGTCAATTTCGAGTCCGCCCATAACATTTACATATACATCTTGTTTAGATAAATTTAATCCGACACGCTTTTCCAAAACGGCTAATATTTGAAGCAGTCTGCTTGTATCAACCCCATTTGTAACTCTCCTTGGTGTCGGGTAGGGGGTTGTTCCGACAAGTGCTTGAATTTCGACAAGTAAAGGTCGTGTGCCTTCGTTTGTTACGATAATTGCGCTGCCCGGGATTGCATCTTGCGAGCGTTCGTTTAAGAATAATTCGTTTGGATTTTTAACTTCTACAAGGCCGTGGCTTTGCATCTCAAAAATTCCGACTTCTGAGGTATTTCCAAATCTGTTTTTCATAGATCGGAGCATTCTATAAGATTTGTATTTATCCCCTTCAAAAGAGATAACCGCATCAACCATGTGTTCTAAAATCTTTGGTCCTGCGATATTACCGTCTTTTGTAACATGTCCGATTACAATTACTGTTATATTTTGGGTTTTTGCAATTTGCATAAGAATGTTGCAGCACTCTCTGATTTGCGAAACGCTTCCTGCCGAACTTGTTATTGTTTGAGAGTATATCGCTTGAATACTGTCAATTACAATAGTATCAGGTTGGAGCTCATCAATTTGCTGCCTTATACTTTCAAGATTTGTCTGGGGATATATATATAAGTTGCCAGAATTTATTCCGAGTCTGTTTGCGCGGAGTTTTAATTGGCTTGCTGATTCTTCAGCGGAAACATAGAGAATTTTCTGTCCGTTTTTACATAATTCCCCGCTTGTCTGCAAAAGTATTGTAGATTTGCCGATACCCGGATCGCCTGCGATTAGTACTAAAGAACCTTGTACCAATCCGCCGCCTAAGATTCTGTCAAACTCAGAAATGTTAGTGCTTATTCGCACCTCATTTCCTATTTTAATATCATTTATTAATGAAGGTTTTGCATCGTTAGAAATCCCTTGAGGCGAAATATTAACAGGTTTTGAACCTGTTTGAATTTCTTCATTGAAACTTCCCCAGCTGCCGCATTCAGGACACTTTCCAAGATATCCTGCTGTTTCGTAGCCGCATTGCTGACATATCCATTTTGATTTTATTTTAGCCATACTTAAATTATATTCTTTAATTTTGAAATGTAAAATAATGTTACATTTTTCAAATATTCTTAAAGTTAGCCTCAAAAAATCCGTTATTAGAATTAAGTGTAATGAGATTAAAAGGTTTTAAAAGCTAAAATGAGTACAGAAAAAGTGAATTTTAACCTTAATAAAGGTAAATTTGGTGCGGTAGATTTAAACAATCTTAAAGGCGGTATGAAACGTGAGCAGATAAAAGATAAGAATTTGCTCGCTATTTTTGATGCTCTGGATGACGGCAACCATGTGCTTGACGAAAAAGAAATTAACAATTTGAAAACTATGCTTCAACAGTATGCTAAAGATAATAACCTTTCAAAGCGTGAAGCCGGAAAGTATTTAGAAGCTCTTTTTGGAGAAAAGGGTAAATCTACAGTTACCAAAGAAGATTTATTTAAGTTCATTAATTCTGTAAATAATAGCAGCAAGAATGTTAAATCCTCAAAAGTTATTGAAGAAAACGGACAAAAAGTTATCCAAACAGAATACAAAGACGGTTCTGTTGAAAAACTTTATCCTAAAGACGGTAAAAAAGTTCTTATTAGGAATAATAAAACCGAAACTTTTGATAAAGATAATAACTTATTGAAAGAAGAATATTTCGATAAAGATGGCAATTCTGTAGCCACAACTTTTGAAGACGGCAATCCAAAAAGGACTATAAAAAGACTAAAAGATAATGCAGGTGTAGAAACTGTTGATTATAAAGACGGGAAGCCTAAATCAAGAACATTAAAAAATGATAGTGAAACCCTGTATTATGAAATTGGAGATAATGGTGCTGAGCAGCTTAAAAAGCGTACCGGCAGCGGAGAAAATGCGCCTGAAACAACTTACGAATACAATGAAGACGGAACAGTTAAAGAAACTTTAAAACAGGGTGATAGAACGGTTACCAGTGTTAAAAAAGGCGAAACTGTTTTATCCAGTGCATCTGTTGAAACGACTGAAGATTCAACAATTGAAACTACTGTTGATGAAAACGGTAATGTAACTAAAAATGTTTTAAATAAAGATGGTAAAAAAGTTCGTCAAGAAAAAACTATTGATGGAAAAACTTATGTTGCCGAGTACGACGGAAACGGCAATACAAAAGTTATTGTTCAAAATGGTGAAAGTATATCAAAACTTGCCAAAATTTTTGGAGTAAAAGCTGATGATATTATCGAAATCAATGGTGAGAAAGTAAAAGGCCGCTCAACAAAATTCTTTAGAGTTGGGGAAGAAGTTCTTATCCCAAGAGAAGTTGAGGCAGATGATGATGCTTTAAAAAACAGAAAATCAAGTGAAGATACTATTGAAGACTTCAATAGAGATGAAGCCATACGTGAAGAGCGCAGAAGAGCACGTCAAAGAGAAGAAGAAGAAGCTAGGAAAAATGATGTTTCTAAATCAAAATACGTGATAAGTTTTACCTGCCAGCAGAAAACCTTTGAAGAAGTTGCAAGAGTTAATTTGAAAAGCCGCGGAATTACAAATCCTACCAAAAAGCAGTTAGCGGATACTATTGCAGATTTTAAAAAGTTAAATCCGAAGCTGAAAGATGGACAACTACGCGGTAAACGCATAAACTGCCGAGTTTCAGAAGAAACTTACAGAAGGGTTGCCGGCAAGCAAAAAGAAGTTGCTGAAATAAATAAAAATATTAGAATTAATAATAGTGCAAAAGGTATTGCTGAAAGGCTTTACAAGGTTTGTGATGATAACGCTGCAGGTGTTAATAAAAAAGAATTCTGGAATGAATTGAACAAAATTAATAAAGAAAATGTAATTGCGGTTTTGGATAATTATGACAAGGTTATTCAAAAACACACAGAAGATTCCTCTTTATTTGACACAATTTGTTCAGAAGTCGGTGCGTCAGAAGCCAATCGTAAAAAAGCCTGCACACAAATTTTTAACAAATTAGAAGAAGCAGCAAGGGCTGCAGGAGTTTCTGAGGCTGAAATAAAACAAGCCAGAAAAAAATTCATATCTAATTTAAATAAAGAATTTGATGAAATTGGTACGGTTAATACTAAAGAAATGGAAAAAGCCGTAGACTTTTTAAGAGGTGCGGCAGCGGCTGCAAAACTTTCAGCAAGTACTGGAGAAGTTTCTACAAAAGAAGCAATGAAGTCTTTCCTAAACGGTGAAGATGGGCTTGTTGCAATGGATAAAGATGTTCAGAAGCAATATAGTGATGCCAGAGAAAAAGAAGGCTGGGTTGCAAAAACAGGTGACTGGGTTTGCGGATTATTTGGCTGTACAACCATAGATGATATGGACAAAAAGCTTGGAAAACATGCTGCCGATGTTAAAAAACTTGTAGCTGCAGCAAATAATAATGATGAAGCTCAATTTAAAAAGTTGTATAAACAGATTTTTGGTATCGACTTCAATCCTAAAATGATTAAGGCTCGTCAGACTGCACGTGAAAATTATGAAGCCGCAGCAGCTTTTGATGCGTCTTACAAGGCATTTGCCGGACTTGAAGCCAAGACTAAAAACATGAATTATCAAACATTGCGTAATGAAATTAAAAATAAATTCAAATATTCCGATGCTGATATAAATGCATTAATTGATTCGTATGCTGAAAGTAAAGGTATTGCAAATAATTCACCTGAAGATAAAAAATATATTTTAGATGCATTCATAAAAGAGTCAAAACAAACATACTTAAAAGAGTTCCAGAAACTTTCAAAAGGTAAAAACCTTGAGCAAATGGGCAAAGATGTTGAATTGCTGACAAAAAGTGCTTACGGTACAAATGATATAGTAAAAGATGTTATCAAATTTAATGAAAATCAGCAGATGACAGAGATGATAACATCAGCAGCATTTGAAATTGCAGGTACTATCGCGTTGCAGTTTGTCCCGGGCTTAGGTCAGGTTGCAGCGGCAAGGCTTGCTGTTAGTGCTGCTAAATGGGGCGTAAAAGGTGTTAAAGTTGCAAGTTATGCTGCAAAAGCTTCAAAGGCAATGGCTACTGCCTCAAAAGTTATGTCTGGATCTACTAAAGCTAAAATAGCGACTCAAATGGCGACAGCAGGTGTTGCAACTGCAACGGTTAACCTGACTGATAAGAAAAGTGTTGAGGATACTTTGAGGAAGACTTTGATGAATATGTCATTCGCCGGTGTCGGTGCTTCTTCAAGTATTCTCGCGCCGAAATTAATGCAGTCTTTCGGTATTGCAAATAAAGCATTAGCAAATGAAATTGCTGAAGAAATCATTAACGTTGCCGGTTCTTACGGTGTCACTAAAATAAGCGGCAGTGATTATGGCAAAACTGATGGATTTATTGATTTTGCGAGCGGCTTGATTATGTCAAGAATTTCACATGTAAAAATGCATAAACCGCATGCTGATGTAGATGTAACGCCGGCTCCCGGTCCGAAACCGGTAGGTCCTGTTGATCCTGATTTGGGTACTAAAAAACTTGATCCGGATTTAGATCCAAATGATATGAAATCACCTAAAATAGATCCGAATGAACCGCAAGGAGCAATATTTGATAACGGAGTTGTTGATATAGTAGATGATCCAACGTTCAAACCTACAGCTGATAATCCTAAAAAGGTTTCAATTTTTGGCACAGATTTTGAAGTTATTAAGCTTGAAAAAATGCCTGATGGCAGAAAAATTTTAGGGCTTGAAGATGGCTCTCAGTTGACTCTTGATAAACAAAACCGTATTATAAAATTCCAAGATGATGATAATAGTCAGATTGTTCTTAAATACAAAGGTAAAGATTCTCAGCTTAGTCAAACTTTAAATTACGATAGTGATTCAAAAATTGTAAAAGTAGCTGATTTTGATGGCAAAAAATGGGTTGAAAAAGATTATAACTCAGCTAAAATATCTACTTATGAATCTTTGGAAAATACTAGTGGAAAAACAATCGGCTATTTAAAATTGTCAGAATATCCTGCCGAGGCAGTTATTCCAAGTAAGTTTTATTTTGAAGATGTATTGAAAACGCAGATTGATCAATGTACTGATATTAATAAGTTAAAAGAATTAAAATCAGAATACGATTTGTATAATTCCAAATATGAAAAATTAGATACATCTATAGAAACGAAATTAAAACACAAAGAATTAGAACTGGCTGGACCTAGCCCGGAAAATCCTTTGGTAACGAATATTCTGGGTAACGATGTTAATGTTATTAAAATTGATGAAACTACAAATACCAAGACTCTTCATATAGATGATGGAAGTAAAGTAACTATTGATAAGGCTTCCGGTAATCCGATGAAGATAGTTAAAGATGATAAAATTACGACTATGGTATATGCTAATCCAAGTGATAAGACACCATGGAAAACTAAAACTACAAATAAAAAACACCAACTCCTCAATGAAACAGAGATAAAAGGTGATACTAAAATAGTTAAAGATTATACTAATGCAAAAGAAACTGTTTACGGTACAAATCAAAACAATTATATTGCAAGCAGATATTTGAGCTTATCAGAATTCCCGCCAAATGCAGTAGTACCTGAACCTGCATATTTTTCAAAAATCTTGTCAGATCAAATTGACGAGTGTACAGACTTGAATAAATTACAGGATTTGATGAATGAATATTCAACATATAACTCTCAATTTGGAGCTTTAGACGGAACATTGTTTAAAAAGTTTCAGGATAAGAGTGCCGAGTTAAAGGCTTTAGCAACAACTGTACCGCATAAACCTTTATCCGGTTTGATTACATCAACAGGCTTTGATGATGCCTTGAAAAATTTTGATGTACAAAAATATGGTAAAAAAGGTTTACCGTTGAAATATTCACATGATTCAATGGTTACGGATTTGAATAATTATTTGAATTCATTACCGCCAAGTGAGAAATTGGAACTTATGAAAGATTTCAATATTGAATTTGTTCCAAACAACGGCAAACTTGAGTTGAAGGACATACCTAATCTTTCAGCTAGCTCAACTTCTGCTAATGCGCATAAAGTTGCGGATATTTTAGAAAAATATTCAAAGAATAATGAATTGCAGATTGCTGATCCTGCATTAAAATCTGAATTAGAAAAGTTTATTAAAGATGTGCCGGAGTTTTCATTTATTATAGGTAAGGCACAAAATGGAAACCATGCATATAGTTTGGACTCTCATACAATTCAGAATTTGCAGAAAGCATTAAAATATGCTGATGATGTGAATTTAGGTGATTCTCAAAAAGAAGTTCTTAAAATGAGTATTTTACTTCACGATTTAGGTAAGAATTTCAAAGGTGTTTCAACCTCAGATACAGGTCATGCTATTTTGAGTAAACAGTATGCCGAAAAAATCTTAGAAAGATTTAATTATTCATCTGAAACTAAAGAGAAAATACTAAACTTAGTTGAAAATCACCACTGGTTCAAAGAATTTAACAAGGGTAATATGTCCGCCGATGATGTTATGAAAATGTTTGGCGATGATTTACCGCTGGCAAAGATTATGGCTAAAGCTGATTTGGAAAGCGTTAGCGATGACTTCCATTTAACTATTTTAGAGCCGGGTAAAAAACTTACTCCTGCTGAATTTGAAGCTAAATTTAATGAAGAAATGAATAAATTAGACCCTGCAAGCAGTACAAATCCACATATTATGGTTGGGGATCCTTTACCTATTGGTACCTTGAAAGACCACCATGATTATGTTTTTGATGCGGCAAAGGTTGATAAATTTATTTTAGGTAACGGGGTTGAACTTGATGTAAATGAACCTAAATTCAAACAGCTTCTTGCGGACTTAAAAGAGGGTGATTCATTTGCTGTTGGATGTATTGATCCAAAAACAACATATAATGACGTAAAATATCAAATCGGTAAATATGCAGATGGCGTTGGATCTCACCACTTGGTAATCTCAAAGAATAACGGACAGATAGTAATTAATGCTCACAAAACCCCAACTTCCGTATATAAAGATATACCAACAAAGGTAAACTCAGATCCGAAAATTGCGCAAGCTGTTGAAAAATACCGTAAAAAGGCAACATCAATTGTTACTAAAACCTTTACAGTTAAGGATAAACAGACTCCGTTTGAAGTCTTATTGGGCTCAAAAGACGGCGGTTCAAATACTGGTTACTATGTAATTAATAAAGAAACCGGAGAATTGTTCTACGCAAAAGAAGCAGGCGGCGGTAACCAGTGGCGTGCAGAAATGGCTGCTACAAAATTATATGAAGCTGCTGGTGTTGATGTTCCTGATGTTTCAACATTTACGGCGCCGGATGGAACTAAAGGTACCATAAGCAAATTTGTACCGGATCTACAACCTCTAAAAACACCTAATCCATTGGCAAATGACGGCTTTGGTATGGACGTACTTTTGGCAAACTGGGATTCTATCGGTTTAAGCTACGACAATACTCTTATTACGGCTGATGGCAAACGTGTTGTAAAAATTGATGCCGGCGGAAGTTTTGACTATCACGCTCATGCAAGTGGTAACAAACCGTTTACATCAATTCCGATGGAACTTATCACAATGCTTGACCCTCATATAAACCAGCAAGCATCAAATATCTTTGGCAGCATGACAAGAGCCGATATGATTAAGTCCTTGGAAAAAGCTGTTAATTTGAAGCAATCTGATATTAAAAGTATTTTGACTTCTGCAAATTGTGATATATATATAGACAGACTTATTCAGAGAAAGAAATTTATTCAAATTGTAGTTGATGAGATGAAAAAGAATTCTCAAGCTTCCGGAGAATCAATGTCGGCGTATATGCGCAGAATGACAAATTCAGCATTGGATAAGTCAATTGCCTCAGCTAAAACGCATGCAGAACTTCAAGATTTGAAGCAAGCAGTTGCAGTGATTAATGATGCAAGTATTAAATCTAAATTATTAAATGCAATTGCTAAACAAGAAGCAGCTATACCTGCTCCTAAAATTATTAATCTATCAGAAACTCAAATTGGTAATTTGTTAGTAAAATCAGGGTTTGCTAAAGGTTATGGCGGCAAGTTTGAATTTAACATGGACTCAGCTACAGAGAGTTCATTAATTAGTCAGTTTGGAGCATCCCAAGCCTCTAAAATTAAAGCTAAAATGCAGATACCATTAAGCGTAACTGATATTATAAATATTCAAACTATGATAAACGAGGCTGCTAAAGTTATGGATCTATCAACTTTAGATATGCAAAAAGTTGTAGTTCTATATAGAAATATTAAAGAGGGAAATAGTCAGATTTTTGGTTATAATTTAAAAGACATGACACCTGCTAAATGGGCTGCCGTTATGAACATAACTCAGAAAAAATATATTACAGCAGATCAGCTGGCTGCATTTGATGCTTATAAATGCAGCAGTTCTGATATTGCCACCGAGTTAACAAAATTGTCGAATAAAGAAATTACAAATCTAAGTCCTTATGTTAAGGCTCAGGTTGAAGCTATGCAATCGTATATTAATACCCAAGTTCTATCTGAAGATATTCATTTAGTAAGACAAGAAGGCTATTATCATTCAGGTAATAGTAACCAATACGGTTGTCTGAAATCTATAACATTACCGAATGGTAAAACTCTTGACAAGGCTTTGAGTGAAGCAGTTGCTTCAGGACAAGCAGCTATTGATGCTATAGAAGATCAAATCAATTTAGCACCAATCAGATATAAAGCTCATAATGAAAGATTTACTTCTGCATTTTTCTATAATAAAGCCGGAGGTGCCTCTGGAAAAGTTGTTTGGGATTTAACTGTTAAAAAAGGCTCAAAAGGTGTATTCCTTGAGGGTAACAATTTTGATGGCAGTTTGAGTGGTGAATGTGAATTTTTATTACAGAAAGATAGTAAATTTGAAATTGTTAATATAGAATGGAAAAATGGTTATTGGAAAGTTAAAGCGAATGTAACTAACTAATTAGAAAGGTGTTTATATGACAGTTGAAGATCAAAATAACGAAAATATTGAGAATAATGATATGGGTAATATGGTATTTACTGCTGAAAAAATTGAATTTTTCCCTGAAGATTTAAAAAAAATGGAAACAATGTCACGTGCTGAAAAAACAGAATTTGTTGCAATGCTTCGTGAAGAAGGTCGTTATACTATTGTTTATGAATAAAGAGGTGACTTATGGGTAAAATCAGAGTTGAAAAAGCCAAAGTGCATGATTTGCAAAGTGTAATGAAAGCTAATGCAAAAAAAGTAAGCAAAAAGACTAAATTATCGGAACAGAAGCCTGATACTTTTGAATATACGGCAAAACGAATTTCGCAGGACATGGAAAATATGAAATTCAAAGCTGAGAAAATCGAGTTTTATCCTGAAGACATAGCAAAAATGAGCAAGATGTCCAGAAAAGAAAAAACCGAATACGTTACTATGCTTAGAAACGAAAAGAGATATAAAGTTATAAAAGATACTCCTAAGGCTGATTAATCAATAGGGTATCTTTTTGCTGCGTTTTCTATTTCTTGAGGTTTCACGTACAAGTCTTTTGCAAGCTGTCCTAATTCGTCTGTTAATTCTACCTTTTTAAGCCATTTTGAAGGGATTTTTTCGATTCCTAAATGTGCGCCTAATATATTACCTAATATTGCACCTGTTGAATCGCTGTCACCATTATGGTTTACAGCCATTTTTACCGCTTTTGCAAAGTTGTTAGGCTCTTTCATCGCGCAATAACTTGATATGGCGATTGCTTCATCTCCAACCCAGCCTTCGCCAAGTTCTTTTATTGCTTCTGATGGTGTAACATCTGATTTTGCAAGTTTTTGTGCTTTTTTCATTAAATTTGTTACAGGTTCGTGGTTATCATATTTTTCAAGCGTTTTTAGAGTCGCGTTAACTGCTTCATCTACGTTTTTGCCGTTCACAATATGTGCTATCATTTCACTCAGCACCCCTGCCGGCAGGTATCCGCGCGGGTGACTGTGGGTTAATGCCGCACATTCTGCACCGACTTTGAACGCAAGTTCAGGGTTGTCTTTATACATTAAACCTGCAGGAGCTACACGCATTACTCCGCCGCAGCCGGCGCTGTTGTTGATTGCTTTTGCAATACTTCCGGGGTTGTTGCCGCGGATTGCGGACAGGCATGTGTTGCCAGGGGCTCGGCTTGCATATAAGTCCTTAATCTCTGCAATCCAGCCTTCGCCTTTTTGTATCTGTTTACTGAATTGTGTATTAAACCATAATTTATATGAATCAAATACTTTTTGCATATCAGGCATTTCATTTAGGTTAAAACTTTTTCTTGCAGCCTTAATCAGCCCGTCTGCTGTGAACATTGTCATCTGTGTATCGTCTGTAATTTCAGCTTTTCCTGCAGAATTTATTACCAAATCCTGAATCCCGTCTTTACCAAATTTGTTTTTTATTGATTCTATCCTTTGAAATTCGACAGGCCAGCCAAGAGCATCTCCAATTGCTCCGCCTTTAAGGCATGCTTTGTAATTGCTTAGGTTGTATCTGCCGCTGAAACTTGTGTTATTAGATGAAGTAATGTTCATAATTTCTCCTATTTTGATTTTTCGTATATTCTTAAAATGACATAAAAATATTAATTGCCTGTTTTGTTAAGTTTTGTTAAATTATAACCTAAAAAATAAGGGTAAATACCTTTTAAGTACTTACCCTTATTGAATTTTATATTTGTTAAATATTAGTCACGACCTGTTTTGTTTAAGGCTTCAACATCACTGACTCT
The DNA here is from genome assembly GCA_900551965.1 of uncultured bacterium. Taxonomy (GTDB): domain Bacteria; phylum Cyanobacteriota; class Vampirovibrionia; order Gastranaerophilales; family Gastranaerophilaceae; genus Zag111. The sequence continues at coordinate 10,602 of URYF01000017.1, read as the reverse complement.
CATTGCGTAGTATGGAGTTTTTTGACCTTTTTCAATCAAGAATAATACAAATTTGTCTGTGAACAAGAAATCACGTCCTCTTTGAATAGGCATTGACATTTTCATAATTAAAGCAGCTTCGCTTTTTAGTTTAACGCCTTCATTATCCATTCTAAAATCAACAGTTTCAATAGTTTCATCGATTACAAAGTTAGAACCTTTGATTGCGTGGTTTTCGATATCTTTGAAGCTTGCTTCCTGGTATAATTTGATATCCGGTACTCTTAAATCATCAAATTTTTCAAATTTTTTGCTGCCTTTGTATTTTTTTGCTTTTTTGTTTGCATCAGCAAAGTATTTGTCAAAAGCTTTGTCGTCGTTTGTTCTGTACAACATTACAACGTCGTTTCCTTTAGTGTAAAGTTTTACGGCAAAGTCATCTTTTGAATTGTAGAATAATACGTCAACATTTTTGTATAATTTTTTGTCACTGTCTTCATTGATTCCGAAGTATTCAACTGATGTATAATTCTGACCGAAATTAGTTGGAGTTAGTTTGTCAAATGCGTTTAAGAATTTAAAATCTTTTTTAAGCATTGCATAAACAAAAAGCATTCCCGGTTTGCGCGACCAATCATACATATCAATAATATCGCTTGTTTCGTCGAATTTTTCTTTGATACCTTTTTCGATTTCAGCTTTCAAGTCAGGTGAAATTTCGCCATATTTTGTGTAGTAAGAATCATCGCTGATATTTGATTTTTTGAATGATTTTTTATTCAAATTCTTAGCAACGATAGAATTATAATCTACAAATTTAATAGGTTTACCAACGATGTTATCAACGACTTCGTTCCAAACAAGCTGGAATGTCCCAACCCAAATTCTGTTTTGAGCGGAACTTTCAGTATTCATTGTCGGTAAAATCTCAATAGTGTTTGCTTCTTGAGCATAAGCTGCAGTTGATATTCCCGCAATCATTGAGAATAAAACAGCTAAACTAACAAGTAACTTTTTCATTTTTCTCTCCTTTTGTATCCTAAGTTTAACGATTTCCAAAAACCTTTGAAAAATCCTGTGGGGGTATTTTTGTGCAATATCGGTGCAGAATCATAATATTTTTTATAATTTGCTATGATATTTTCAGGCAAATCTTCACCCTTATCTAAAATATACGACAAAAATTCTATATAGTCATCTTGTTCTTCTTTATATAAAGAATCCCGTCTTCTAATATCTTCATCAGCTTCATAATGAATAAGGGCATGGTAAGCCGCAATAAGACTTTCATCGGTTGTATCTTTCGGGTACAACAATAAAGCCTCTCTCACGCTGCAATTCCCAAGACGAACACTGCGCAATAAATTTGCCACAGTTTTTCTGTCTGTTATACTCTCTGCCATAATTTTATTTAACTAACAATTCAACAGTTTCGTGTTCTACAAAGCGAACCATATCGGCATAGTTTCCGTTGAAGAAGTCGCGAGTAAACTCGTTAAGCATATCCAAAGCCATTTCGCGTTTGTCCATTGTAGCTTTGTAGAAAAACTTTTTACCAACCTTGTATCTTACAAGAATACTTTTTGTAACAAGTCTGTCCATAACGGTTTTAATAGTAGTATAAGCTCTTTCTGTTCCATTTTGAGACAGCGCATCAACAACATCTTGAATAGATATATCAATATCTTCATTGTCTGAAGTTAAGTTCCAAAACGTATTTAAAATTTCGATTTCAAGAGATCCGCAGACCATATATTCCTCCTATTGCTACTAATTACTATAATTGTAATATAAAAACTATTTTTTACAAGTATATTTATATAAAACTTTACAAATATTGTTGGAAAAACGGGGTAATTTAATTTACTATAACCCGGGCAGGGAAATTACTTTTCAAAAGATTGTTAGCTGCTTGCTGAGCTTTTTCTCTTGATGAGTATGAACCTACTTGAAGAGTATAATAACCGCCAAGGTTTTTAACAAGCGGGGTTACACCTAAACCTGCATCTTGTATAATTGATTTAGCAACTTCTGCCTGTTTTTCTGTTGCGTAGTATCCCACAACAACTTTTGCATTAACGATTTGTTCAGGCATTGGCTGAGTTTTTTGAGCCGGTTGAGGTTTTTGTTCATGTTGAACCTGCTGTTGTTGTGCCGGCTGAGGTTTTACAGCTTCTTCTTTTTTTGCAGCAGCTTCTTGTTCTTGTTTTAATTCTTCTTGTAATTTAGCTTTTTCAGCTTCTATTTGTCCAACGGTTTTTCTTTTTTGATGAGGTAATACAACTTTTTCATCAAGTTCCGGTGAGAACATTTCTTCGTCACCTTCTTTTTTGCCTTCGTCTTCAAGTTTTAATTTCCTAAGCCTTTCATCAATAGCTGATGAGGCTGTAGACTCTTCTTCATCATAATTTGCGGAAGAAACCTGATCATCAACGGTAATTGCAACATCTACATTTGGTGATAAAATCTTTGCAAAACCAAGAATTATTAAAACTCCGATTATAAACACTGAAACAAAGACCATAACATCTTTGTTTGGCGATTTTTTAACTTTTTTCTTGTATTCGTTATACGAAAAATGTGAAGAAGTTTCGTATTTATCAGTATCTTTTAACATTAAACACCTCGCACTTTCGTACTTGCAAGAATAATATCTTCGATTTCTTCGCTGTAGTTTTGCATAACTTCTATTGCAAATTCTTTAGCATCATCAATTCCTAAATCACTCTTTAGCCCGGAAACCGGAATTGGAGCACCTTCTGATAATATATTAACACCTGTATGAATTAAAACGGACGTTGTGGATTTTGTTGCGATAGAAACCGATAATTTTCTGTCATTTATAAATAAATCATCTCCGCTTCTTTTCACTTTAAATCCTCTTTTTTCAAGAGCTTCTTTAATACAGCAGATTAAAAGTCTTTGTCTGAATACTCCTTCAACAAGTTCAATGTTGAACTGTTCGGTGATAAAACTAAGCATGTATTTGCTATAAATAGGTTCATTGTTAATAACATCTTCAATATCAACCATTTCGGTCAATTTAACTTCGCATTCCCCGCAAAATGCAACAATTGCATCTCCCTGAATTTTAAAATTTTTATAAATCCAGTGTGGCGCAAGCTGCGAACCTATATATTCAATTTCGTTGTCAATAAATAATGTTTTCATCTTCTTATTTAAAAAGAACCTTTATATATTGAGTGGCATGGTTTGCCTCAAGAGCTTTTTTTAGTCTTGAGCATGACTCACATATCCCGCAATGCTTCTCTGTGCTTTGGTAACAGCTCATTGTTAATTCAAGAGGAATGTTATTTTTCAAAGCTAACATGACTATATCATTTTTGACATAATTTATCAAGGGTGCAATAACTTTTGGCTGTACTCTTGTCGAAAATTTAAACTCATTATTAATAGAGTCTATAAATTCCTGTGTGTTATCAGGGAAAGTTTCACCTTCTTCTTTATTTGCTCCTATTAATATATAGTCAAAACCAAAAGAGTCGGCAAAACTTCCTGCAATATTTAGGAATAAGCCGTTTCTATTTGGCACCCATACTGATTTTGCGCAATCATCTGGGTTATTTAATTTTGAACCTGTCGGAATATTTTCATCAGATACAAGGGATGTTTTTGTTATATTTTTAAGCCAGTCAAGCTTTATTATGTGATGTTTAAGGTTATAATATTTACAAATTTTTTCAGAAGCCTGAATTTCTTTTTGTACAGACTTTTGCCCGTAATCAAATGTCAGGGCGTCTGTTATGTTTAATTCTTCTTTTTTTAACCCCAAGCTTACAAGAGAATCTAGACCGCCTGACATTAGTATAATTGATTTTGTCATTTTAATCCTCAATTTCGTCATCGCTGTTTTCGTATTCTTCAATAATAGAAACAGCTTCCATTTTTAATTCGTCCGGAAAATCCGGAGATTTTATAACTTCATCAAGAATACTTCTGTCTGACATGTTATATAGTGCAATCATTGCGTTTTTCTTAACTTCGTTATCTTTATCGTTTTCAAGACATGCTTTTATGGTCTCAAAAGCTTTCGGGTGTTCTGAATCCATCAAAGCTTCAATTGCGTTTATTCTAACCTGGCCGGATTCATCAGATAGCGAATTTTTCAATGCTTTAAAAACTCTCTCATTATCATTAAAACCCATTTTGGAAAGAGCTTCTATTGCACGTTCTTTGAGAAAACTGAATTTATCCATAATGCCTTGTTTTGTTTCTAATATGCTGACCAAAGGATCAATTGCTCTGGTATCACCAAGTAATCCAAGAGCTGAAACAGCGGATTCTCTAAGATATACAGATTTTTCATCTTCATCTTTAACAACTTCGATTAATGGCGCAACTGCAAACCTGTCGCCGATTCTTCCTAAAGCATCTGCACATGCCAATCTTACTCTGTAATTTTCGTCCTTGTTATTCAAACAGTATAATAACGAAGAAACTACATCTGTGTTTTTCTGGTTAGCAATAGCTTTAGCGCACATTACGCGTACATTGTTATACTTTTCTTTTGTATCGGAATCCGTATTCGAGGCGTTTCTTAAAAGCAAAATATCTACAAGATATTCAAGGCTTGAAGAATCTCTGAACATGTCAATACAACGGATAAGATACATTATAATATCCGGTTGTTTTGCATGTATAAGCATGTAATTATATATATTAATAAGATCTTTTTCGGAATACTTTTCTTTCAAGCTGTCGATATTTGCAGTAATTTCTGAGATATTTGATTCTCCGAATAATCCGCAATTCTGTGCTATGAGTTCTAAATTAAGCTCTGTATTACTGCTCACTGTATTCCTCGTTGTTATAAGTTCTATTGCCTGACAAGCTAACTGTATCTTATAATAAAGGGCTTTTTATTTCAATAATATAACACTTTTAAATAATAAATGTACATTTCACATTTAATTGTAACATTTTTGTAATTATATGGCAAAATTTCATCTTCTTTGTTTTAGAATAATTGTGTAGCAGTTATTAATTTAAATGGTGCAAAATGAATATAGACTCAATTAAAAATTATCCCACCGGCATTCCAGCCAGACACAAGCGAAAGAATACGAATGCGCTTGAAGTCAGACAGAAGAGTGCGGAATTATGTGATAAAAAAAATGTGAATAGAGGATATTACAGCGGCAGCTTTACGGGTATAAACGGAGCTGCCGTTGCTGGTTCTTTAACACCAAAATCCGGTAAATTCAGCAGATTGTTTGATAAGATACTTGAACTCTGTGATGAAAAAACGGTTATCGCACAAAACCTCGTAGCTCTTGTTCTTGCAGCAGGATTAAGACCGGTAGCAATCATGTCACTTCCTGGCAAAAAAGATAAGGAAGACAAAAAGTACGCGTCAGGACACTCAATAGCTTCAGGGCTTATTGGTTTCGGTTTTTCAACTGTTGTAATGTCTCCGCTTGATAAGGCAGCAAAAAAATTGACAGCTCCAATATCAGAAGCTGCAACAGTACTTCAAGCAAATAAAGATCTGCTTGAAGGAAAACAAGTTAAAGACAGAATCTTGAAGAAAATAGATAAGATTAAGGCGAAATACAAAATATCAGATCTTTCTGAGCTTGAAAATATTGAAACCTTTAAGAAGTTAAAGAAAACATATAAAGTAAATTCTTTAATTGAACTTGATCACTCAAAAGCATATCAAAATGTTACAAGGATTCTAAAAATGGCGCCTGATGTATTTGTATTTGGTATAGCAAAAGCAATGCTTACAATCGCATTGATTCCGCCAATTTTGAAATACGGATTTGGTATGGAGAAGAAAAAAGCTCCTCAGCAAAATGTGAATAATCAGAATAATCCGGCAGAAGTTAAGGTTGAAGCCCCTTCAATGCCAAAGCCTGATATGGGTAAATTTGCAGGAGGGGTGAAATAATGAATATACAATCTATACAAACAAATAATTTAAACTCTCAATATCAATATAGGAATAATGCAAAATCTAATCAAAGATTATATAGCGGAATTTCATATTCTCAACCTGCATTTAAAGGTATTGAAGATATTCCTGTAAAATCAAGTTTGTTAAATCCGTTCAAAAAAGGGTATGACAGATTTACAACCTGGCTTTCTAAGAATTATATAGAAAAATTGTATGGTTCTAAATTTGCTGGTTTTCTAGCCGATCATTCTAAAAAATTAGACGGTGTAGTTGATCATATGCAGGTTCTTGGCTCTACAATCATTTCAGGTATGTACATGCTTCAAACATTACGGAACGACAAAATGGATGAAGATAGAAAAAGAACTCTTGCGATTAACCAGGGTTTAACATTTGGTTTTGCAACACTAGGTTCTTATGTTGTTGATAGAAGTCTTGACAGCTGGTGGGAGAAACTTACTGTTAAATATGCAGAAAAGCAAACCGGCAATAAAGATTTAGGAAAACTTATCAGAGAACAAAATTCAAGTATTATTAAAAAAGCGGAAGAAACTTTTGGTAAATCCTGGAAAGATATTTCTAAAAAACAAAGACCAAAACTTGTTAATACTTTAAAGTATGTTGAAGATAATCTTCCTAATACAGGTTTGGAATCAAGACTCAGAGGTATGAGCGTTTTGAAAAAACTCATCATCTTCGGTTCAATTTACAGATTTATTGTTCCGGTTGCGGTTACACCGTTTGCGAACAAACTTGGTGAAAAACTTGCAAACAGACATAAATCTAATGAAGCCCCGCAGGAAGCTAAAAAATCATAATAATTCTGCATTATATATAAATGAAAAGCGCCGGGAAATTTATTTCCCGGCGCTTCAATTTAAATCATTTTACAAAGTTTTATTTTGAAAGTTTTTGCGGAGTACAGAAATACGGGTTATTCTGGTATTTAGCCCAGGTAATATAAGCTTTGTTGCCTTTAATAGTTCTAACTCCGGTATTTACATATTTAACTTTTCCTGTTTTTAAATCTTTTTGTTCTGTGAATAATTCTAAATCAAACTTTTCAGGTTCTTTTGAACGGTTTTTCATTGCAAGATACAATTCTTCCACCTGAATGCTTGATAAGCTGCAGTTTAGTTTGTAAGCTCCATCTGCTGATTTAACAACTTCTTCGTATTTACAAAAACCGTTTCTCCAGCCGATAATTTTTCTTGAGGTTGTGAAACTTTTACCTTCATATTCTGAATTTATAGTTTCTTCGTATTTGTCACAGTCTTTGAAGTTTTTCATAAAATCTTTTGAAAACTTGGTATATGTTGTAGCTAGAGCCACACTAAAAATTGAGCTTAAAACAATTGCTAAGGTGACTACTGCTGCCGTTGTCTTTTTCATACTATCCCTCCTCGTTAAATTTATAACTACATTATAGCAAAAATTACATATTTAGCAATCCGGGAATAATTATTTCAAATAATTTTTATAATCAAAAATAAAATATCATCATTTTGAATGATTACAAAAAAAATATAAATGATAACATAACAATATACTCCTTAGAGACTAAGATACACATATCCCTAATCAACAGCTATGCACCTCAGTACATAGCTTTTTTTTATTCTCAATAAATTGAGTACTATATCAAATTTTTATAGTATAATTACGTTATGAATATTAATCAGGAATTTGAAACTATAGCTGCAATTTCAACCCCGATAGGAACCGGCGGGGTTGGAGTTATCCGTATTTCGGGTGATAAAAGTTTTGATATTGCACTAAAAATTACTGATAAAAAAGAATTGCCTGCTGGTAAAATCTGTCACGGCTGGGTTCTTGACGGTGATGTTAGAATTGATGAAGTTGTTATTTTACCGTTCAAAAATCCAAACAGTTATACTGGTGAAGATGTTATTGAAATTCAGTGTCACGGCGGGGTGAATGTCGTTCGCAATATTCTTGATGTTGTTTTAAAAAACGGAGCAAGAATGGCAGAGCGCGGAGAGTTTACTAAACGTGCGTTTTTGAATAAAAAACTTGATTTATCACAGGCTGAGGCTGTAGATGACTTGATTCATGCAAAAACTTCAAATTTTGCAATCCAGTCTGCAAAAAATTTATCCGGGGTTTTGGCTGTAAAAATCAATGAGATTAAGGGTGAAATTTTTGAAACGGCATCAAGGATTGTTGCCGGAATTGATTTTCCGGAAGATGTCTTGGAGCCTGAGTATGCTTATTTGTTAGAAAAATTTAATCATTCGCTAGTTGAAATAAATCGAATATTAGATTGTGCCAAATCTTCTGATATTTTGCGTCAAGGGGTGAAGGTTGCTATTGTCGGACGTCCTAATGTCGGTAAGTCTTCATTATTTAACGCTTTGTTAAATTTAGACAGGGCTATAGTTACAGATATTGCAGGAACCACAAGAGATGTAATCAAGGAAAATCTTGATCTTGGGGTTGCCGTGACTCTGATTGATACAGCAGGTATCAGAGAAGATGAAAATATTGATAAAGTTGAAGAAATCGGGATTGAATATTCAAAACAATCAGCCCAGGAAGCCGATTTGATTCTGTTTTTGTATGATGCCAAAGTTGGTTTAACAAAGGATGATTTTGAAATTTTTGAGATTATAAAAGATAAACCTCATTTGACGATTGCAAATAAGGCTGATTTAATTACTGCAGAAACTTTTAAAGAAGAAATTCCCGCTACAGTAAAACTTTCAACCTATTCAAAAGACGGGTTGGAAGATTTAAAAATCCAAATGAAGAATATTGTTTGCAATTTTTCGCTTGAAGATACTGAATTTATAACTAATAAACGCCAGCAGTCATGCTTAATCAGATGCAGAGAGTGTCTGGAACGCGCTAAAAGAGCAGCCGAGATTGAAGAACTTCAAGATATGATTTATATTGATTTGAAATCAGCATTACTTTCTTTAGACGAAATCACCGGTGAAGTTATCACCGATGATATTCTGAATAATATTTTTGACCATTTTTGTATTGGTAAATAACTTATTTAGAGTTGTAGTTTTTATATTTATAACTCAAAATGCTATAGCTTGAAACATCGGTTGATGCATCATCATCACCGTAAAATATAGATGTTCCGGTAGCTTTTTTATAGTTTTCTTCATCAATTTTTTCCTGCTTGTTGCAAGAATATGAGAATGCTGAAATCTCGGCACTTGTCACGCGACCGTCGTGGTTTGTGTCCATCTCATCAAAATTTTCAAGAATTTTGTTAACTGTATCTTGAGAATAAGCTCCTGACATTGCAAGCTGAGTTAGTTCAGATCTGGAAACACCTGATTGGGCAATTGTGCTTGTTAAATTATTCATTTCATCAGCTCCGATTACACCGTCTCCGTCTTTATCGAGTGTTGCGAAGTTGTTTTGAAGGTATGAGGCAAATGATTGGTTAAGTGTCAAGTAATTAGTATTGTCGTTTCTTGCCTCTGTAATATTTTTATATGTAACCCCGTCTTCAGGGTATAGCGATGCCAAATATGAATATGTATTTGATAAGTTTGACGAAATGTTTGCAATAATTGATGAACCTGATGCCATAATATAAATCCTTTTTATTAATCTCTACCTATCCTAATAATAATGATGTTTTTAAAAATGTCAACACCCGGTATTTGTATGTTAAAATAAAACCAGAGGTAAGTATGATAAAGAATAAAGATGAAATTGTAAATGTTTTGGAAAACGGCGGAGTAATTGCTTATGTTACAGATACGGTTTGGGGATTAGGCTGTATTCCAAATAACGAAAAAGCTGTAAAAAAAATCTATGATATAAAAAAAAGAGAAGCTCAAAAACCTTTAATTTTAATGTCTAATGAGGTTTATAATCTTTTAAATTATGTAAAACCTATTCCAAAGATTGGGCAAAAGCTCATAAAAAAATATTTTCCGGGCGCTTTAACTATTGTAACTTATAAAAACGAAAACACTCCGTATTATATAACGTCAAATATGGAAACTGTCGGGATAAGAGTTCCTGATAACGAAGTGTTTAGACAGATCTGTGAGATTATACCGGGGCATGTTCTTGCAACGACCAGTGCGAATCTTTCTCATCAGTCGTCAGCCAAAACTTATGAGCAGGCTTTGGAAAATATGACAGGTTTGGCTGATTTGATTATAGAAGATTACGGATATACCGCAAAGGGGCTGGAATCAACTGTAGCAGGGGTTATGAACGATGAATTGCGCATATTTCGCCAAGGTGCAATTGATATAAAAACTTAACTATTTGAAATTTATTTAATTTTTTACTAGAATTTAGTAAAAACGAGGATTTTTTATGGAAATTATATTATACATAGTTTATTTATATTTGATTATTTACACATTATACTTTTTTGTTTTGTCATTGCGAAACCTCAAAGATAAACCGTTTTCAATTGAACGGAAATATTCAAAATATGACGGCGGCAAGAGAAATTTTGCGGTAATTATATATAACCATAACCACAAAGATTGTCTTTTTGAATTAATTGAACAGATAAAAATGCAGGATTATCCGCTTGCAAACTTTAAAGTTTATGCAATTTTAGATGATTGTAATGACGGGTCTGAAAAACTGTTTGAACACGATAATTTTGTTCATGTTATGAATATTCAAGATGTCGGAACTTTGGGTAAAAATCAGTCAATTTCAATGCTGTTAGAAGAATTGAAAAAAGATGA